>NZ_LJGW01000225.1 GCF_001751255.1 Streptomyces nanshensis
GTCCGCGCGGTGTCGACGGCGGCGACCATCGCCGTCGGCGCGCTCTCGGCGGCGAGCTGCATGAGCGCCGCGCACGCCAACTCCGGGTCCATGGCGAGGACTCCGGCGTGGCGGGCCTGGCGTTCGGCGTCGGCGCCTCCGGCCATGCCGCCTCCGCCCCAGGCGCCCCACGCGATGGACGTCGCGGGCAGCCCGCGGGCCCTGCGGTCCTCGGCGAGTGCGTCGAGGACCGCGTTGGCGGCGGCGTAGTTGCCCTGTCCGGGGTTGCCCATCGCGGAGGACGCGGAGGAGAAGAGCACGAACGCCGACAGGTCCTCCTCGCGGGTCAGCTCGTCCAGCAGCACGGCGGACCGCACCTTGCTGCGGAAGACCTCCGTGAACCGGTCGGGGGTGAGCCGGTCCAGAACGCCGTCGTCGAGGACGCCCGCGGTGTGGACGACGCCGGTGAGCGGATGCTCGTCCGGGACGGACGCCAGCAGCGAGCGCAGCGATTCCCGGTCGGAGACGTCGCAGGCGATGACGGACACCCCGACGCCGGTGCGCAGGAGTTCGGCACGCAGTTCCTCCGCTCCCGGGGCGGCCATTCCGCGGCGGCTGGCCAGCACCAGGTGGTCGGCGCCCCGGCGGGCGAGGGTGCGGGCGACGTGGCCGCCGAGCGCACCTGTGCCGCCGGTGATGAGCACGGTGCCGTGCGGCTGCCAGGTGCGTTCCGGGTCGGGTGCGGGTTCCGGCGTCACGCGCCGCCCGTACACGGCGCCGGCGCGGACGGCGACCTGGTTCTCGCCCTCGGCCGCGCGCAGCACGGGCGCCAGACGGTCCGCGCTGGCGGCGTCGAGGACGGCGGGCAGATCGATCAGGCCGCCCCAGCGGTCCGGGTACTCCAGCGCGGCGACCCGTCCCAGGCCCCACACGGCGGCCTGTTCGGGTGCCTCGACGGTCTCGGAGCGTGCCACGGACACGGCGCCGCGGGTCGCACACCACAGGGGGGCGGTGATACCCGCGTCGCCGAGGGCCTGGAGCAGCACCGCGGTGCGCACCGTGCCCTCGGGTGCGGCGCCGTCCGAGGTGCCGGGGGTGAGGGCGAGCAGCGACAGCACTCCGTCGTAGTGGGCGGGGGCGTCGTGCCCGGAGGAGCCGTTGCTCGCTGCGGAACCGTTGCCCGCGGCGCTGTCGCCGTGTGCGGGGCGGGCTGCGGCGCGCAGCACCCGTGCCATCTCCTCACGGTCGGAGGCGGCGGTCTCCACGCGCTGGATCTCGGTGCCGTGGGCTCCGGCCGCGTCGAGGACGGCGGAGAGGGACTCCTCGTCGCCGGTGCCGGCCGGTACGACGGCCAGCCAGCGGCCTCCCGGCGAGCCGGCGGGGTGCTGGAGCGGCTTCCACAGGATGCGGTGCCGCCAACTGTCGACCACCGACTGGTCCTGCTGGTGGCGGCGCCACTCCAGCAGCGCGGGCAGCACCTGCGCCAGCGAGTCCTGCTCGACCCGCAGCACGGACTCCAGGGAGCCGAAGTCCTCGCGGCCGACGGCCTCCCAGAAGGCGTCGTCGGTGGAGGCCGGCGCTCCGCCGCCGATGCCGTTGCGCGCCGGGGACGCGGCCCCCGGGTGCGGCATGTGCTCGGGCCAGAAGCGCCGGTGCTGGAAGGCGTAGGTGGGCAGGTCCACCGCGTGGGCGCCGGTGCCGTCGAAGAAGGCGTCCCAGTCGACGGAGACGCCCGCGGTGTGCAGCCGGGCGAGGGCGGTCACGAGGGTGGTCTCCTCGTCGCGGTCCTTGCGCAGCAGGGGCACGGTCAGCGACCCGGCGGTGGCGGACTCGGCCACGAGCGCGGACAGTGCCCCGTCGGGCCCGATCTCCACGAACGCGGTGGCGCCCCGCTCGCCGAGGCCGGAGACGGCGTCGGCGAAGCGGACGGTCTCCCGCACGTGCCGCACCCAGTACTCGGGCGAGGTGATCTGCTCGGCGGTGCCGTTGCTTGTCGCGGCAGCCAGCGGCACGCGCGGGGCGTGGAAGGTCAGCCGGCGGACCACGGAGGCGAACTCGTCGAGCATCGGGTCCATGTGCGCGGAGTGGAAGGCGTGGGAGACGGGCAGGCGCGTGGACTCCCAGTGGCACGCCACCTCGTCGACGGCCTTCTCGTCTCCCGCGATCACCACGGACCGCGGCCCGTTGACGGCGGCGACGGAGACTCCTTCGACGAGCCGGCCGCGTACGTCCTCCTCGGACGCGCGTACGGCGGTCATGGCGCCGCCGTCGGGCAGCGCCTCCATCAACCGCGCACGCGCCGACACCAGTTGACAGGCATCCTCAAGGGAGAAGACCCCGGCCACGTGCGCCGCCGCGACCTCCCCCACCGAATGCCCCGCGAC
>NZ_LJGW01000230.1:0-3086 GCF_001751255.1 Streptomyces nanshensis
TCGCCGACGGTCTCGCCGACGGCGGCGCAGGAGCCGCGGCCGGGGCCGGGCGGCTGCTGGTCGCCTGGGGCGCCCCGACGCTGGGCTGGGTCAGCGGCCACTACCTCGGCGACTGGTTCGACCGAGAGCTGGACGCCCTCAGCAAGCCCCAACGTCCCCTGCCCTCGGGCCGGTTGAGCCCTCGGGCGGCCGTAGTGTGCGGCGCGGGATGCGCCGCGGCGGCGGCCGTCGCGGCGGCGTCGGCGAACTGGCGGACGGTGCTGCTGGTCGCCCTCGCCATGCTGGGCATCGTGGCCTACAGCAGGCTGTTCAAGGGACGCGGCCTGACGGGCAACGCCGTACGGGGCGCGCTGACCGCCACCACCGTGGTCTTCGGCGCGATGACCGTCACCGAGCTGCCGTCGTGGCAAGTCCTCGTCCTCGCCGGGGTGTTCTGGGCGCAGGACACCGCCTCCAACCTCGTGGGCACGCTGCGCGACGTCGAGGGGGACCGCAGAGGCGGCTTCCGGACCGTACCGGTGCGCCGGGGACTGCGCACCGCCGTCCGCATGGCCGCCCTGCTGCACGCGGCGGCCCTGGTCACGGCCGCGCCCACCCTGCTGCTGGCCACCGCGCACCCCGGCAACGCGCTGCCGTTGCTGCTGTGCGCGGCCGGGTGCGGGGCGGCGGCGTTCCTGCCGCTGCTGCGCGGGACCGACGGGCACCACACGGCGCTGACGCCCGAGCGTGCGCTGCGCGCGCACGAGGTCCTGGTGGCCCAACGGATGCTGCTCGCGGGCGCGTTGCTCGCCGCGGGATGGACGCTGCCGCCCGCGCTGCTCGTGGTGCTGCCGCTGCTGCTGGCGAGTCTGTACGCGCAGGGGCGGATGCGTTCGCGCCACGAATTTCCCGATGCGGAGTGCGTCTCCTCCGGCACCACGACGGAACGCGGGGCGGCCGGGCCGCAGGAGACCACGAGGTGACGTCCGATCATGCTGAGTGAGCCACTGGCCGCAAAGGTCGAGGCGGCGGTCGACAGCGGCTGCGAGGCGCTGTTCGCCCGTCTGCGCCCCGACGGCGTCTTCGACCCGGGCGGCGACCGCTTCTCCCCCGCCAACACCGCCGCGGCGCTCATCGCGCTGCACCACGCCGACGCGGCGGACGCCGACAGGCAGACGCCGGCCGACCGTGCCGAGACGGTCGACCGTGGCGTACGGCGGTTGCTGAACTCCCAGCGTCCCGACGGCGGTTGGGCGATGGACGGGGTCCCCACCGAACTGCTCGCCACGGCCGCCGCCACCGCCGCGCTCCGTCTGACCGCCCCCGAGCGCGCCGCGTCCGCCGTCCGTGCGGGCAGCGCCCTGGTGACCCGGCTGGGCGGCGCCGAGGCCCTGGGCGAGCCCGCGATGACCGGGCTGGTGCGGCAGTTCGACGCGCTCTCCGGCGTCGGCGACCTCGCCTCGCTGCCGCGGCTCCCGATCGAAGCGCTGCTGCTGCGCGGCCCCGCCCGCAGGCTCCTCAGCCTCCGGCTGCCGATCTTCGCGAGCATGGCGCTGGCCCAGGCGGCCCACCGTCCGCCGAGCCCGCTGCTCGCTCCCCTCCGCGCACCGGCACGCCGCGAAGCGCTCCGGGTGGTGCGCGACGCATACGAACGCGAGGGCGCCACCGGCGAGCTCAGCACCGACCCATGGCTGACGAGCCTCATCTCGCTGGGCGTCACCCGCTCCGCGCTGGCCCCGGATATCTCCCGCGCCTCCGCGCGAGCGCTGCGCGCGATGGCCCGTACGGACGGCGGCTGGGACCTGATGCCGCTCGACGTGACCTGGTCCAGCTTCGCCACGGCCGCGCTGCTGGAGGCAGGCCACGCCGCGGACCCCCGGCTGGCGGCACCCCGCGCGATGTTCCACGAGCGTCAACAGGACGAGCCCTTCGCCGCGTTGGGCTGCCCGCCCGGCTACTGGGGCTTCTCCAGCGCGCGGAGCTGGCCCATGGCGCTGGAGACCGCCGAGGTCAGCTCGGCGCTGCTGCACATGCCGGGCGGCGCGGACGACGAACGGGCGCGGCGGGGCGTCGAGTGGCTCAACTCCCTTCAGGACCCGTCCGGTTCGTGGAGTCTCGCCGTACGCGGCAGCAAGCCGGGCGGCTTCGGACCGTGCCCGCACATGACGGCGAAGGCGGTGCGGACGCTGCTCGATCACGGCGTGAGTCCCCAAGACCGCCGTGTCGTACGCGCGTTGGGCTGGCTCACGCGGACGCAACTGCCGGACGGCTCGTACGAGGCGCTGTGGTACCGGGGGCGTACGGCGGGCACCGCCGTCGTACTGGAGACCTTCTGCCGCGCCGGCCGCGGCACGGACCCCGCCGCGCGGCGGGCCCGGGAGCGGCTGCTGCGGACGCAGCGCGAGGACGGCTCGTGGTCGACGCCGCCCGGCGAGGACCCCGCGAGCAGCACCGTGAACGCCTCCGCGGACGAGCCGGCCCCAGCCGACGACTCCTCCGGCCGCTCCCCCGGCGAGTCCCCCGACGGCCCACCCGGCACAGTCGAGGAGACGGCCTGGGCGCTGCACGCCCTGCTGACGGCGGGAGCCGACCCGCGGGGTGCGGCCGTCGCCGGTGCGGCACGGTGGCTGGCCGACTCGCAGTGTGCGGACGGCAGTTGGCGGGGCGCGCCGGTCAACGAGTACGTACGGTTCTGCTCGCGCTACGCCGACGACGGCATCGCATCGGGCCTCGCCGTCCGCGCCCTGGCCCGGCTCCGCTCGGCCCTCACAAGCGCGGACCCCGTGCGGGCAGGCGGCACGCAGACCACGAACGACGGCGACGGCGGCGAGGAGGCCGGTAGGGCATGAGCGGCGACTACGACGTGGTGGTGTGCGGCGCCGGAGCAGGCGGCCTCGCCGCCGCCCGCGCGCTGGACGCGATCGGCCTGCGCGTCCTGGTGGTCGACAAGCAGCGCGCCCGACGGCCCGTCGCCAAGGGCGAGGTGCTGCAACCCGGCGCGCTGCGGGTGCTGCGCCGCTGGGGCACCGACCGGCTGCTGACGCGCGACGGGGCGCTGCGCCTGGGACGACTTGTCGTGCGCGGCGCGGGCGGCGACCCCGTGATGA
>NZ_LJGW01000230.1:3109-5201 GCF_001751255.1 Streptomyces nanshensis
CAACTGCCCGCCGCCGACAACGCGTTGCTCGCACACGACCACACGGCCATCCTCGACGCACTGACCTCGGGGCTCGGTCCGGGCGTCGAGGTACGCCGCGGGGTGCGCGCCACGGAGGCGCTGCTCGACGGCTCGGGCCGGGTCGTCGGCGTACGGCTCGACGAGGGCGACGGCGGCGGAGGGCAGGACGTCCGCGTCCCGCTCGTCGTCGCCGCCGACGGGATCGGCTCCCGGCTGCGCCGCGCCGCCGGCATCGAGGGCCGGCGCAGCGACTATCCGCACCGCCTCGTCTCCTTCGAACTCACCGGCGCGGACCACGACTCCGAGGACTTCTCCGCCTATCTCACCGGTCGCGGGCTGCGGCTGGTCTATCCGCTGCCCGGCGGGCGGCTGCGGCTGTACCTCCAGGCGCAGCCGGGAGAGCTGCGCGGCCTCGACGAGGACGGCTTCGCACGCTGGGGCGAGCAGGCGGTACGCGAAGTGCCCGCGCTGGAAGGGCTGTCGGAGGCCGTGCCGAAGGCCGCCGCCACCCGTCAGCTCTTCCCCGTGGCACGGTTCCTCGCGGAGCGGCTGGCCGTCCCCGGGCTCGCGCTCGTCGGCGAATCGGCGTACGCGGTGCACCCGATGGCCGCGCAGGGCATGAACTCCGCCATCACCAGCGCCGCTTCACTCGCCGAACAGCTCGCCGCACGCCTCACGCCCTCCGCGGCTCCCGCCGCGCGGCCCGGCACCCCGCAGCCGCCGGACCCGGAGGCCGTCGACGCCGCCCTGCGCGCCTACGAGGAGGAGCGGCTGCCCGTGCTGGCGCACACGGCGCGTACGAGCGACAACGCGGCCCGCATGGTCACCGATCTCTCCTGGCCGGGACGGGTGTTGGGGCGGCGGGCCGTGCGCTGCACCGGCGCCAACCCGCGGCTGCTGCACTCCATCACGTACAACATGGCCGGACTCGGGCCGAGGCCGCTCACCCCGCTGGACCAGCTGCACCAGATCGGCCTGCTGCCCGATCCCCGAGCGCACCGGGTGCCGTCGGAGTGAGGGCCGCCCTGCCAAATGCCGTACGGACTGGGTCCGTTGACGCACCCGGGTGCCGCCCGTCACGCCCGTCATGCCCTTCCGCCCCGCCACCGTCCGCCACGCCCTGACCGTCAACTCGCACAGGAGAACGCAGTGTCCGTGAACACCCCCGCGGCCGGCTCCCCGGCCTCCACGCACGGCATGTCCGTACGTCCCGTCTCCGCGGCGCTCGGCGCCGAACTGCACGGCGTCGATCTGACCGCCCTCGACGACGAACTCTTCGCGCGTATCCACGAGTTGCTGCTGGAGCACCTCGTGCTGTTCATCCCGGGCCAGTCGGGGCTGACTCCCGAGGCGCACGTCGAACTCGGCCGCCGCTTCGGCGAGGTGGAGGTGCACCCCTTCCTGCCGAAGCTGGAGAGTCACCCGGAGGTGACGCTCATCGAGTCCGACAAGGGCGGCAAGGCGGACGAGTGGCACATCGACGTCACCTTCAGCGCCAACCCGCCCGTCGCCTCGATCCTCCATCTGGTCACCTGTCCGGAGGCGGGCGGCGACACGATGTGGAGCAACCAGTACCTGGCGTACGAGACGCTCTCCCGGCCCTTCCAGGAGATGCTCGACGGACTCACCGCCGTCCATGTCCTCCAGGCGCCGGAGGTGGGCACGCTCTCCGCCGAACACCCCGTCGTACGCGTCCATCCCGAGACCGGGCGGCGCTCGCTGTACGTCACGCGGATGTGGACGTCGCACATACCGCAGCTCAGCCGGAACGAGAGCGACGCCGTGCTCCAGTACCTCTTCGAGCACTCCGAGGCGCCCCGCTTCCACTGCCGCTACCGCTGGGAGCCGGGCGCCGTCGCCATCTGGGACAACCGGGCCACGCAGCATCTGGCGATCAACGACTACCAGGAGTACCGCCGGGGTCAGCGCGTGACCGTGCTCGGGGACAACCCGACGGGGGACGCGCCCCGTTGGGAGCCGTACGAGCGCCGGGGCGACGAGCGCTACTACCCGCGCCGGGTCAACGCCCGCTCGGGCTACTGACGTTCGCCCGATTCATATTCGGCCAGCG
>NZ_LJGW01000236.1 GCF_001751255.1 Streptomyces nanshensis
GACTCCGCGGCGGCCGCGGAGTCCGGTGCGCCCGAACTGCCCGTCCCACGCGTTGTGTTGTCCGTCTCCGTCATGGCCCCCGCCTGCTTCTCCGTCATCTCCCGCCGCCCCCCGGCTGCTTCGGAACTCGCAACTCCACCTCCGTGCCCTGGCCGGGCACCGAGCTCAACTCGGCGCTGCCGCCCAGGTCACGCAACCGCCCCCGGATCGAGAGGGCGACTCCCATCCTGCCTTCGGCCTCCGCGTCCGCGAGTCGGCCCTCGGCCAGGCCGGGACCGTCGTCGCGCACGGTGACCAGCACCGCGTCCGGTTCGTCCTCCAGCAGGATCCACGTCCGGGCCTCGCCGCCGTCCGGCGAACCCGCGTGCTGCCGCACATTGTCCAGGGCGGCACTGACAGCGGCCGTCACCTCCCGTGCGGCCGCCGCCGGAAGCGGTACGGGAGCGCCCGGTTCGACGACGGTGACGCGGGCGCCCGCCAGCGGCATGAGCAGTGTGCGGAGGTCGCTCTCGCCCGCGTCCGCGAGCGCCCCCGACGAGCCGTCGTCCGAAGCGCCGTCGTCCGAGGCGCCGTTGGCCGCCGCATGGTCCGAAGTGCCGTCCGCGGTACGGCTGTTCGCCGCGCCGCCGTCCGTACCGTCGTGTGCCGTCGCCGTCGCCGTCCCGGCGTCCGCTCCGCCCGCGACGGCGCCCACGCGCGCACCCCACCGGCCCGCGAGACCCCCGCCTCCGGTACGGCTGCCCCCGGTACGCCGGCCCGCGACCGGTTCCGTACGGACGGTCTGGGCCGGCACCGACTCCCGTGAGACGAGGCTGCGCAGCGCCACCTCCTGCTCGCCCGCCATCCTGCCCAGCTCCGCGGCCTCGCCGCCGAGCGCCGTGCCCCGGCGCTGCACCATGGCGAGGACCTGGAGGACGCTGTCGTGGATGTCGCGGGCCAGCCGCTCCCGTTCGCGGGTGGCCGCCTCGATCTGGAGGGCGTGCTCAAGAGCGCGCTCACTCGCCCTGGCCACCTCGATGACGTAGCCGATGCCGATGCTCGCGACGCACACCAGCAGCACGTTGTGCAACGTGGGCCGGGTGATCGCGCCCTGTTCCAGGATGTTGGCGATGCCGACGACCGTCGCCGCCACGGCGCCCCAGCGCCAGCCGCCCCGTATGGCGAAGGCCAGTACGGGACCGGCGACCCAGATCGTGGGCAGGGTGGGACCGATGCGGCCGTGCGCGTCGACGTACACCGAGCCGAGGATGCCGACGACGGCGAGAGTGATGTCGACGGCGAGGAAGGCGTTCGTACAGCGGCGCGCGGAGAGGACGTTGGGGAGCGTGGCCAGCGTCCAGACCGTCAGCACCGCGAGATAGGCCGCGCCCGGCAGGGGATGTGCGAGACGCCCGTACGCCCATCCGAAGACCGCGAGCGCATAGCCGATCGCGAGCAGCCGGTAGCCGGTCAGCGCCCGCCACAGCGGCTGTTCCACGGACATTCTCAGGACCATCGCTGCGGCCCGCCCCCCCTGCTCGCCCGTTCGTCGTCTCAGCGCGCACCGTACGCGCGCTGTCTGTGCGGTTGTCCCCGCGCGTACCTCTGCGCTCCGCGCAGCCTCCGTGCGTTCGTCCGTGCCGCGGTCCGGCCCCCCTGCCGCGGTACGGCTATGCCGCGCGGTCCCGTTCGTGCCGCCTGCGGCGGGCCGCCGGTCCCGAGAGCCTCGGGCCCGCCGGGCGCCGCCCGCCCGGGTCCGGGTCGGTGCCCGTACCGTCCGCGGCGCCGGACTCCGCGTCCCGTTCCGCCTCCGCGTCCCGTTCCGCCTCCGCGTCCTTCGCGTCCCGCGCGGCCTTCTCCGCCTCGGCCTCGCGCTTGGCCTCCTCGGCGAGCTGGCGCTTGGCGGCGGTGGCGTACATGTCGACGTACTCCTGACCG
Organism: Streptomyces nanshensis; assembly: GCF_001751255.1. Taxonomy (GTDB): domain Bacteria; phylum Actinomycetota; class Actinomycetes; order Streptomycetales; family Streptomycetaceae; genus Streptomyces; species Streptomyces nanshensis_A. The sequence continues at coordinate 1,918 of NZ_LJGW01000236.1, forward strand.
GACAGGCGCATGATCTCGTACATGACCTCGTCGGTGAGGGCGCGTTGGATGAAGCGGTCGTTCTCCATGCCCCGATAGCGGCTGAAGTCCATCGGCGCTCCGATCCGGATGCCCGGACGCATGAGCTTGGGCACGACCTGGCCGGGCGGCTGGATCTTCTCGGTGTCGACCATCGCGACCGGCAGCACCGGCGCCCCCGAACGGAGCGCCACCCGGGCCAGACCGCCCGGCTTGCCACGGTAGAGACGGCCGTCCGGCGAGCGCGTGCCCTCCGGGTAGATGCCGAACAGCTCGCCGCGCGCGAGCACTTCGAGTCCGCTGCGGATCGCCGCCTCGCCCGCGCCGCGTACGCCGGAGCGGTCGACGGGAAGCTGGCCGACGCCCTTGAAGAAGGCGGCCGTGAGCTTTCCCTTCACTCCGGGCGACGTGAAGTACTCGGCCTTGGCGATGAAGGTGACCTTGCGGTCGAGCACCGCCGGCAGGAAGAACGAGTCGGAGAAGGAGAGATGGTTGCTGGCGAGAATCGCCGGCCCCTTCGCCGGTACGTGCTCAAGTCCCTCGACCCAGGGCCGGAAGGCAAGCTTGAGCCCGTTGCCCACCGACAGTTTCATCGCTCCGTAGAACAACCCGAGGACCTCCTGTTTCCGACACGGGGAGCCTATCTCGCCATGGCGGAACCAGCGCTTCTGCGTCGGGCACCGCCGAACTACCCCGCCGTCGGCCCCCACGCGTAGGCTGGCAGTCGCCCGCCTCGCGCGCGGGCAGAGCGCCGACCGACCCGATACGAACGGCTGGAGGCCGACGTGTCCATCCTTCCCGGGGCCGAGCCCATGCGCCATGACGGATCGGAGACGGGCGTCCTGGTGTGCCACGGCTTCACCGGCTCGCCCCAGTCCGTACGTCCGTGGGCCGACCATCTGGCCGCGAAGGGGCTGACGGTCTCGCTGCCGCTGCTGCCCGGGCACGGCACCCGCTGGGAGGACCTGGCGGTGACGGGCTGGCAGGACTGGTACGCGACGGTCGACCGCGAGTTGCGCACCCTCACCGCGCGCTGCGAACGGGTCTTCGTCTGCGGGCTGTCCATGGGCGGCGCGCTCGCGCTGCGGCTGGCGGCGCGGCACGGCGACGCGGTGAGCGGCATCGCCGTCGTCAATCCCGCGGTGACGTTCCCGCGGCTCCAGGGGTACGCCCTGCCGCTGGGCCGCTTCCTCCTGCGCTCGGCGAAGGGCATCACGAGCGACATCGCCAAGTCCGGTGCCGGGGAGGTGGGTTACGAACGGGTGCCCACCCAGGCCGCCTACTCGGCCCGTGACTTCTTCCGCCGGGTGCGCGGCGAACTGCCGCAGGTGACACAGCCCCTGCTGGTCATGCACAGCAGAACGGACCATGTGGTGCCGCCGTCCGACTCGGCGCTGGTGCTCGCCCGGGTCTCCTCCGCGGATGTGACGGAGACCGTCCTGGAGGACAGCTACCACGTGGCCACCCTCGACCACGACGCGGAGCGCGTCTTCGCGGACTCCTACGGATTCATCACGCGGCTCTCGGCGAGGAAGACGGAGACGGCAGGCGATGGAGCGTAATCCCGGCGCCGAGGACGACAGCCACGGCGAGGACGGCACGGCGCGGCCCGAGTGGGGCCGCGGCGAGCGCGAGCGCGAGCCCGAGGCCGAACGCGGCGACGACCGCGAGGGTGAGGGCGAGGGCTCCGGCGGCGGGCCGGGGGCCGGTTCGGACGCGGACGGTTCCGGATCCCGCTCCGACACCGGCACCGGCTCCGGCTCCGGCCAGAACGGCCCCGAGGACGAGCGGGCGCCGCTGCCCCTGGACGAGGAGGCCGCCTGGGAGCAGATCGTCGCCTCCTACGGTGACCATCCGAAGGCCGAGGACATGGCACCGGCCGCCGAGCCCGGCGGCGACACCCGCACCGGCACCACGGCCCGCCCCTCCCCCGGCACCCGCCCCGACGGCGAGAGCGAGGGCGACGAACCGGGCTCGTCCCTGCGGAGCTTCACGGTCTACTCGGCGGGCGCGGGCCCGCGCGACTGGCGGCTGCCCTCCCAGAGCGACGACGCGGACGGCACGGGCGAGGAGGACGACGAGGGCCACTTCGTACCGCCGGAGCCGCCGCCGCTGCCACGGGCCGACACGACCGCGAAGTTCGCCTGGCTCGCGGTGCTCGGCGGGCCGCTGCTGCTGATCCTCACCGTGCTCTTCCAGCAGGAGCTGACGTGGTGGATCGGGACGCTGGGCGTCGGGGGCTTCCTCGGCGGCTTCGCGACGCTGGTGGCGCGGATGCGCGACGAACGGGACGAGGACGACTGGGACGACCCGGGCCGGGGCGCCGTCGTCTGACCGCTCCCCGCCGCGGCGCTCCCGAGTGCCGGTGAGGCCCGAGCGGCCGAGGAAGGGCCCAACTCCCGCCGTCAGACGGCTGGTTCGGGCGGCACCCGCAGCGCGGCCAGTACGGGCAGATGGTCGGTGGCCGCCAGCAGGTCCGGCGCCGCGACGCCCTCCAGTCCGTCCGGCACACCGCAGCCCAGCACCTCCACCTCACGGGAGGCGAGCACCGCGTCGATGCGCTGATGCGGCCGTGACGGCGTCGAGGTGTACTCGCCGCCCCAGGGCGCCGTCGCCCAGCCGTCCTGCAAGTCCGCGGCCAGCGCGCGGAAAGTACGGCCCCGCGGGCGCTCGTTGAGGTCTCCCGCCGCCACCGTGTGCCGCGTCCCCAGCGCCCCGAGGCGGTCGAGGAGCATGCGGCCCTGGGCCTGGCGTTCGTCGGTCTGCAGACTGAGGTGGCAGCTCACCACGCCGAGCTGTGCCGACGGGCCGAAGCCCAGCACCGCGGTGGCGAAGCCCCGCCGGTGCAGGCCGGGCGTGAGCGGCAGCAGTACGTCCTCGGCCCGCAGCACGGTGGCCCGCAGCGTCGCCAGGATCATCGGCCCGGTGGCGGTCGCGCCGCCCGTCACATAGACGAGCCCGCACTCCCGCGCGAGCCACGCGGCGTGCTTGCGCCAGCGGAAGAAGCGCGGCGCCTCCTGCACGCACACCACGTCGGGGGCGCACGCCCGGATGACCCGGGCGAGCGCCCTCCGATCGTCGCGCAGGGAGCGGATGTTGTAGCTGAGCAGCCGGACGACGGCGCCGCCGTCCGCCTCGGTACGTCCTGCGGGCAGATCCGCGAGCGTCATCGGCGCGGCTCACCCTCACATTCCTGGTCGTACGGACGTCCGTGCGTACCGATCGGTGGTCGTACGGATCGGTGGTGATGCGGATCGGTGGTCATGCGGATCGGTCGTCGGGCGGACGGGACACGCTCCGCCCGGCCGTGTCGACGCGTCCGGCTCCCGGCCCCGGTCCCGTGCTCGGTCCCGCTCAGCCCTGCCGGGCGAGGTCCGCGACGCCCACCATGCCCGCCTGGCCGCCCAGTTGGGCCGCGAGCACCTCGGCGTGCGGACGCCAGCGGCTGCCGACCAGCCAGCGCCGGTAGGACTTGCGGATCGGGTCGAGCACCAGGTCGCCCTCGTCGGAGACACCACCGCCGACGATGAACGCGCCCGGGTCGAAGAGCGAGGCCAGGTCGGCCAGTCCGGCGCCCGCCCAGCGGGCCAGCTCGCGGAAGGAGTCCACGGCGACGGGACAGCCGCGGCGTGCGGCCTCGCTGATGTGCTTGCCCTCGACGCCCTCCGGGGTGCCGTCCCCGAGTTCCAGGAGGATCGTGGCGTTCTCCGGGGTGGCCGTCGCCCGTTGCTGTGCGTAGCGCACGAGGGCGCTGCCGGACGCGTACTGCTCCCAGCAGCCCTGGTTGCCGCAGCCGCACAGCAGCCCGTCGGGCACCATGCGGATGTGCCCGAACTCGGCCGCGACGCCGTACCGTCCCCGGTGCAGCCTGCCGCCGATGATCACGCCGCCGCCGAGTCCGGTGCCGATCGTGATGCAGACGACGTCCTCGTGCCCTGTGCCGACGCCGAACTTGTATTCGCCCCAGGCGGCGGCGTTGGCGTCGTTCTCGATCACGACGGGGAGGTCGATGCGCTGCTCGACCTTGTCCTTGAGGGCCTCGTGCCGCCAGGTCAGATTCGGGGTGAACAGTACGGTCGCCCGCTTGTCGTCGACGTAGCCGGGCGCGCCGATGCCGACGGCGTCCACCTCGTGCTCGGCGCTGGCGTCCCGCACCGCGTCCGCGATGGCGTCGATGACGCCGTCCGCCGTGGGCGGGGTGGGCACGGTGCTGGTGTCCAGGATCGAGCCCTGCTCATCGACCACTCCGGCCGCGATCTTGGTGCCGCCGATGTCGACGCCGATAGTGAGTCCCATGTGTCCCTCGGTTTTTCCGGTCCTACCCCGCCGCGCAACACCGTACCGGAGGGGCCGCGCCGCCCGATCGCGCGCGTGTGCCCGGGGCTTGGCCGTCAGGGGACGTCCGTGCCCGCACCGCCCGGAGGTGGATCTTCCGGACCGTTGCCGTCTTTCCGGTCGTCCTTGCGGTCGTCTTTCCGGTTCTGTTCGCGGTCCTCTGTACGGTCCTCGCGTCCGGTCTCGCCCGGGTCCTTGTCCAGGTCGATGCGCTCGACGCCGGAGGACGGCTCGGGGGGCCCGTACGGATGCGAGGGGGCGGACGGACGCGAGGGCGCAGACGTCGAGGACGGTGCGGACGACTCCGGGGTGATGCTTCCGTCGGGACCGGTACGGGTGTCCGCATCGGACGGGCCGCGCGTATCCGTCGTACCGGGCGGGGTGCCCGCGGCGCCCGCCGTCCAGCGTCCCTCGGCCTCCTGCACCGCGGCCCGGTAGGCGGCGAGCAGTTCACCGCCCGCCGTGGCGAGGTGGTCGAAGACCTGCGGGTTCCGCTCGACGACCGGTTCGATCGCGGCCTTCGCCTGGGCGATCAACTGCTGGGCCACGCCCTGCGCGGCGGTGGAGGCCACGGTGCCGGCGAAGGGCCTGCCCAGTTCGGACACCCTCTCGGAGACCGCGTCCGCGAGCCGCCTCAGCTCCTCGGCGGCGCTGCCGTACTGCGCTCCGTGCTCCGCGCGGCGGCGGGCCTTCTCGGCGGCGAGGTCCTCCTCGCAGGCGGTGGCCCAGGCGTCGGCGTCGGGCTCGTCCGGAGTCTCGGGCTCGGCGGCATCGCTCATGACGGCGCTCCTACGGGCGGCGGGGGAAGGGCGGATGACTCGTATCCGAGGGTACGACGTGCCCGGGCGGCCGGTGCACGGAGCGGTCCCGGAGGACGCCGGGGAGGCACCCGCCGACCGTCCGCCGTGTGCCTCAGTCTCGGTCACGGTCTCGGTCTCAGCGGGTCTCAGCCGTCCGTGCCCCGCGGCCACAGCGCCGGATCGGGCTCGCAGCGCACCCGCAGCTCGCCCGCCTCCAGCGACGCCCCGACGACACGGCAGCGGCGCACGGCGGCGGGCAGCGGGTGGACCCGCCGGTACGGACCGACGCCGAGGATCAACTCCGCGCCGCGGCGCACCAGTTCCAGCTCGTCCTTGCGTACGGACGGCAGCGCGAGCCGCCACACCAGCAGCCCGTCCGCGGCCAGCCGGTCCTCGACGGTGCCGGTTCCGGAACCGGGCGCAGATCCGGACGGGGCGGGGTCCGGCGTCTCCTCGTACGGCTCGGGGGCGAGGGAGCGCAGATCGTCCGCGCCGCGCGGTTCCCGCCCCAGACGGGGCAGTTCGCGTACGGGCACGCCCTGCGCCCCGTACTCCTCGCGCCACTCCTTGAGCACGGTCTGCTGCCCCTCGGCGGCCGAGGCCGCCCACGGCTCCCGACTCCCGGACGGCAGAACCCTGTTGGCGACGACCGCCGCCAACGGCAGCCCGTACAGGCCGAGTCCGGCCCGTGCCTGCCGCAGCGACTTCCCGGCGAGCGCACCGGGCTCGGCGACCAGGACGGCCGCGGTACGGGAGGACTCCAACACGCCCTGCACAGCGGCGAGTCCGTCCTCCCAGCGCCCGGCGGCGGAGTACAGCGCGTCCGTGGGCATCGGCACGCCCGCGAGCTGTGCCAGCGTCGGACGCAGAGCGCGCGCGGCCTGCCGCTCGGCCGGCAGAAGCCTGCGCAGATACCGCCGGAGCTGTGCGGGCAGCGCGAGGACGCGCAACGCGTCCGGGGCGTGCGGCAGATCGACGACGAGGGTGTCCCACTCGCCCGCGGCGTACGCGGACCGCAGGGCGCCGAGCATCGCGAAGGCGCCGGAGCCGGGGAGTTCCGTCAGCTCGTCCTCCTCCAGCGGCTCCGCGCCGAGCATGCCGAGCACCTTGGACCCGCGCTCCTGGAGCGCGACGGCGGCGCGGCGGAAGTGCTCGGCGGAGTCGGCGCGGGCGGCGCAGAGCAGCCCGTCCGTGCCGGGCACGACGGCGGCGGCCATGGCCTCGCCGAGCGCACCGGCGTCCGTGCCGAGCACGGCTTCGAGCGTCGCCGAGGTCTCGCCGCTCAGCAGCAGCGTGCGGTGTCCG
>NZ_LJGW01000234.1 GCF_001751255.1 Streptomyces nanshensis
TGGCCGGGAGCCGCGCCCTGGCCGTTCCCGGTGCCGGGACCGTACGCCGGGGCCGGTGCCACTGCCGGGGCCGGGGCCGGAGCCTGTCTACCTCCGCCGAACCGGTCGCCGTCCACCTCGTCGAAGCTGCCGAACGCGGCCAGCCCCTCCGGCGTACGCCGCACCGGCGGCGCACCCGGCGCGGCCGCACCGCCCGCGCCCTGCTCGGCGCCCTCCGCGAGGTGCAGCATCTTCTCCAGCACATCCTCGGCAGTCGGCCGGTACATCTCGTCGACGATGCGGCCGTCCGCGAGATACAGCACGCGGTCGGCGTACGCGGCGGCCACCGGGTCGTGCGTGACCATCACGACGGTCTGCCCCAACTCGTCGACGGAGCGCCGCAGAAAGCCCAGCATCTCGGCGCCCGCGCGGGAGTCGAGGTTGCCGGTCGGCTCGTCGCCGAAGATGATCTCCGGCCGGGACGCCAGCGCCCGCNCGCGACCCGCTGCTGCTGGCCGCCGGAGAGCTGGCTCGGCCGGTGCCCGAGCCGGTCCTCCAGACCGACCGTGGAGATGACCGTATGCAGCCACTCCTTGTCGGGCTTGCGGCCCGCGATGTCCATGGGAAGCGTGATGTTCTCCAGGGCGCTGAGCGTCGGCAGCAGGTTGAACGCCTGGAAGACGAAGCCGATCCGGTCACGGCGCAGCCGCGTCAGCTTCTTGTCCTTCAGACCGGTGATCTCCTGGTCGCCGACGTGGATACGCCCCTCGGTGACCGAGTCGAGCCCGGCCAGGCAGTGCATCAGCGTCGACTTGCCGGAGCCCGAAGGACCCATGATCGCCGTGAACGCGCCGCGGGCGATGTCCACATCGACACGGTCCAGCGCGACCACCCTCGTCTCGCCCGTCCCGTACGCCTTCACCAGCCCGCGGGCGGAGGCCGCCGCGGGCTGAGGCGCCCCGCCGGCCCCGCTCCCGGGACTCGTCGCAGCCGTCGTCATGGTGTGTTCCTCTCCCCGTACCGTGCTGCCGGAATCGGCGCCGTGCGGCGCCCGTGCGCGGCGGCCCTGTGCCGCCCCGCCGTGTCGTGAGCCGTGCGAGCCCCGCCCCGAGTGGGCGGACCCCGCTGGAGGTGTGTGCGCGCCACCCGGCGTGGGTGTGCCCGCTGGAAGTCTCCCGGCGAGCGGATGCGCGCCGCGATGGTGCCCGTACCTCTCCGGAACCGGGGGCTGTCCCCACCACCGGTGGACCCCCGGGACCGTACGGGCCGCCGCCTCGTCTGCCGCAGCCGGCTTCCGTACGGGCGTCCCCGTGCCGGCGCCGTGAGAAGAGCCTAGGCAGCGGCGCACCGCGGACTCCTCCTGCTCCAGGACTATTTCGCGAGGCGGCGACACTGCGGAACCCCCCTAGGGGAGATCTGCGGGATGCACCGCCGCACCCCGGCCGGTGTCCGCCGCCGGCTCCCCGACCCCATGACCACCAGTGACGATGCTGGAAATGTGACAGGTTTTCCACAACCCCTTTCGACCATCCGACACTCGCCAGTAACGTGCCCTCAACCTGGGGCCTTCGCCCCGTACGGGAGGGGAGGCGCGCATGGCGTCCAGCGCCGGCGGACAGCACGGGTTCTTCGACGACTACGGAACGTATCCCTCCGAACCCTCCTTTCCGCCCCGTCGGGGCCATGCCCGAACTCCTGGCCCGCAGCCCGCCTATCCGCCCCGGCCGGGGCATCCGCCCCCACCGCACTACAGCCCCCCGCCGACGTACCGGCCCACCGTCCCGGCGCACGCCGACACCGAACTCGTGCGGCTGCGCACCGCCTACCGCTGGCTGCGCCGCAGCATGACGCTGGCCGTCCTCGGCTACTACACCGTGTATCTCGTCCTCGCGGCCTATCTGCCGGACCTGATGGCACAGTCCGTGTTCGGCTCCGTCAACCTCGGCGTCTTCCTGGGGCTGCTGCTGATCCCCGTCACGCTGCTGACGGTCGTCACCTACGAACTCTTCGCCCGCGCCACCGTCGACCCCCTCTCCCACCGGGTGCGCATCGCCGACGAGGAACAGCGCGAGAGCGAGGAGGAGAACCGGTGAACCCCAGCGCCGTGGACGCCGGTTCGCAGTCCCTGTCGTTCGCGATCTTCGCCGCGCTCGTCAGCGTCACGCTGCTGCTGTGCATCATGACCAGCGCCGAACGCGACGACCTCGACGAGTTCTACACCGGCTTCCGCACCCTCGCCCCGCTGCGCAACGGCCTCGCCATCGCGGGCGACTACATCTCCGCCGCGACCGTCCTGTCGACCATCGGCATCATCGCCCTCACCGGCTTCGACGGCCTGCTCCTCGCCCTGAGCACCGCGCTGTCCCTGCTGCTGCTGATGGTGCTGCTCGCCGAACCGCTGCGCAACGCGGGCCGGTTCACCATGGGCGACGCCCTCGTCCACGGCGGCGCCAGCCGCCTCGTACGCCTCGCGGCGACCGCCGTCACCCTCGCCTCGCTGCTGCCGCTGATGGTCTTCCAGCTCGCCGGCGCCGGCCATCTCGTCACGCTCGTCCTGGGCTTCGAGGGCTCCTCGGTCCGTACGGCGATCATCGTCGCCCTCGGCACCCTCATGATCGGCTACGCGGGCATCGGCGGGATGAAGGGCACCGCGCTCATCCACATCATCAAGCTCGTCGTGCTCTTCGGCGCCTCGCTGATGCTCGCCCTGCTCGTCATGGACAAGGTCGGCTGGGACCCCTCACGGCTCGTCACGCTCGCCGACATCGGCAGCGGACGGGGCGCGGCCTACGCGCGTTCCGGGCTACTGATCGAACCGACCGCCATCGGCAAGGCCGATCTGATCGCCAGTTCGCTGACCGTCGTCTTCGGCGCGGCCTGTCTGCCGCACGTCACGATGCGCATGTACACCGCGCGCAGCGCCCCCGACATCCGCCGCGCCATGTCGTACGCCGTGATGATCATGGCGGTGTTCGTGGTGCTCATCGCCGTCATCGGCGCCGGTGCCACCGCGCTGCTGGGCCGCGAAGTCCTCGCCGCCGGCGGGCCGCAGGGCAGCACCGCCATCCTCCAGCTCGCCCAGGGGATCCTCGCCGACTCCGCCGCCCTCTCCACGTTCGTCTTCACCACCGTCGCGACGGCCGTCTTCCTGACGCTGCTCTCCTCCGTCGCCGGGATGATCCTCGCCTGCGGCAACTCCCTCGCCCACGACCTGTACGCGAACGTGCTCAAGCGCAGCAGGAAGCCGCTGCCCCGGCGGGAGCTGCTCGTCGCGCGCCTGGCCGCGTTCGCCGTCGGGGCGCCCGCGATCGCGCTGGCCGTCCTGATGCAGGACCGTGCGCTGCGGGCGCTGATCATCCTGTCCTTCAGCATCGCCGCGTCCGCCATCGCCCCGGCGCTCCTCTACGGGCTCTTCTGGCGCCGCTTCACCCGCCTGGGGATGCTGGGCTCGCTGGTGGGCGGCACCGTGACGGCGGTCGTCGTGACGGTCTTCTCCACGACGGTCTCCGGAACGCCCGAATCCCTCTTCCCCGAGCAGCACTTCGACAGGCTGCAACTGACGACCAGCGGCATGATCAGCATCCCCGTGGGCTTTCTGCTGGGCTGGCTGGGGACGGTCCTCAGCGGACGGCGCCGGCAGGAGCGGCGGCGTCAGCGCTACCGGGCGGTCGAGCCGCGGCTGCTGGCGGGAGCGCGACGCCGCTGAGCGCGGGGGCGCCCAACGCGTCGGCGTACGAGGGGACTTGGGACCGTGAGGCCGGAGACTGCCGGGGCGGAGCAGGCGGTACGGGCCCGACGGGCCGCCGTTCTCAGCGCTTTCGGCCCCTGACCTGTCCGGGAACGGTGACCGCCTCCGCCGTGCCCGCCGTACCGGCGGCGCCCTGTGCGCCGGACCCGCCGCACTCACCGGCCTCGCCGAACTCGCCGCCGTCCACAGCCTGTTGACCGCGCCCGCCCTCGCCGTCGTCCTCGGCGTCCGCCTCCCCGTCCTCGCCGGTCCCGGCCACGCCCGTACGTCCCGTCAGCGACGCCAGCGTGCTGCGCACCCGGCCCATGTGCCGCCGCATCTCCGCGGCACGCTCGGCGTGCTCCCACAGCACGCGCTCCGTCTCGCGCTCGATCGCCTCCCCGCGCACCCGGGCGCCCGCGAGCAGCTTCCCACCGCGCTTACGCGCCTCCTCGTCCCAGCGCTGCGCGTCCTCCTCGGCCTCGGCGCGCTCACGGCGTGCCGTCTCCAGCAACTCCTCGCCGCGGTCCCCCAGTTCGCCGACGTACGCCTCCAACGTCCGCTCCCGCTCGGCGATCTCGCGGTCCGCGTCCTCCGCTGCGGCCGTCTGCGCCCGCTCCTGCTCGGACAGCGTCGTGGCGCACCGCTCCCGGGCCTCAAGTAGCGCCTCCTCAGCGGCCGTACGCGTCTCGGCCTCCGCGGCGCGTGCCGCCGCCGCCACCGCCTCCGCCTCGGCGCGTGCCGCCTCGACCCTGCGGTCCGCCGCCGCGGACGCCTCCGCGCGCAGCAGTTCGGCCTCCTCGGC
>NZ_LJGW01000239.1 GCF_001751255.1 Streptomyces nanshensis
CGGCAGCCGGGCCGTCTGCATCCGGACGTCGGCGTCCGTGCGCCGTCCGCGGAGCTCCGGCGGACCTCGGCGGACACCTCGGCGGACACAGCCGACGGGCCCGCCTCCCGGCGGTGTGCGCGGGAAGCGGGCCCGTTCGCGGTGGGCGCGTAAGGACGCGCGGGGCACCGGAGTCGGGACCGGAGCGGACCGGGCCCGTACGACGGCGCAGGGTCAGCCGGCCAGCAGGTCGCGGGCCAGCCGCGCCGTCTCCGACGGCGTCTTGCCGACCTTCACGCCCGCCGACTCCAGCGCCTCCTTCTTCGCCTGGGCGGTGCCGGACGAACCGGAGACGATCGCGCCGGCGTGGCCCATCGTCTTGCCCTCGGGAGCGGTGAAGCCCGCGACGTAGCCGACGACCGGCTTGGAGACGTGCTCCTTGACGAAGTCCGCGGCACGCTCCTCGGCGTCGCCGCCGATCTCGCCGATCATCACGATCAGATCGGTGTNGTCGGGGTCGGCCTCGAACGCCTTGAGGGCGTCGATGTGCGTCGTGCCGATGACCGGGTCGCCGCCGATGCCGACGCAGGTGGAGAAGCCGATGTCGCGCAGCTCGTACATCATCTGGTACGTCAGCGTGCCGGACTTGGAGACCAGACCGATGCGGCCGGGCTTGGTGATGTCCGACGGGATGATGCCCGCGTTGGACTGGCCGGGCGTGATCAGACCCGGGCAGTTGGGGCCGACGATCCGGGTCTTGTTGCCCCGCTGGGAGGCGTAGTCCCAGAAGTAGGCGGTGTCGTGCACCGCGATGCCCTCGGTGATGACGACGGCCAGACCGATGCCGGCGTCGACGGCCTCGACGACCGCGTCCTTCGCGAACTTCGGCGGTACGAAGATGACCGTAGTGTCGGCGCCGGTGGCGTCGATGGCCTCCTTCACGCTGCCGAAGACGGGCACCTCGGTCCCGTCGAAGTCGACGTTCGTGCCCGCCTTGCGCGGGTTGACGCCGCCGACGATGTTGGTGCCGGAGGCCAGCATCCGCTTGGTGTGCTTCTGGCCCTCGGAGCCGGTCATCCCCTGGACGATGACCTTGCTCTCCTTGTTGAGGAAGATAGCCATGGTGTGTCGATGTCCTCGCAGATCTCGGTCTCGTCCGCTTACTTGGCGGCCAGTTCGGCAGCGCGGTCGGCCGCACCGTCCATGGTGTCCACCTGCTGCACGAGCGGGTGGTCCGCGTCCGTGAGGATCTTGCGGCCCAGCTCGGCGTTGTTGCCGTCGAGGCGCACGACCAGCGGCTTGCTGACGTCCTCGCCCTTGCTCTTGAGCAGTTCGAGCGCCTGGACGATGCCGTTGGCGACCGCGTCGCACGCGGTGATGCCGCCGAAGACGTTGACGAAGACCGACTTCACGTCGGGGTCGCCGAGGATGATCTCCAGGCCGTTGGCCATCACCTCGGCGGAGGCGCCGCCGCCGATGTCCAGGAAGTTGGCGGGCTTGACGTTGTCGTGGTCCTCGCCCGCGTACGCGACGACGTCGAGGGTCGACATGACCAGACCCGCGCCGTTGCCGATGATGCCGACCTGGCCGTCGAGCTTGACGTAGTTGAGGTCCTTCGCCTTGGCGGCGGCCTCCAGCGGGTCGGCCGCGGCCTTGTCCTCCAGCGCCGCGTGGTCCGGCTGCCGGAACTCGGCGTTGGCGTCCAGCGAGACCTTGCCGTCCAGCGCGATGACCTTGCCGTTTCCCGTCTTCACCAGCGGGTTGACCTCGACGAGCAGTGCGTCCTCGCGTACGAAGACGTCCCACAGCTTCTTGAGGACCTCGGCGACCTGATCGACCAGCTCCGCCGGGAACTTGGCGGCTTCGGCGATCTCGCGGGCCTTGGTGTCGGTCACGCCCTCGATCGCGTCGACGGGGATCTTCGCGAGCGCCTCGGGCTTCGTCGCGGCGACCTCCTCGATCTCGACGCCGCCCTCGACGGAGGCCATCGCGAGGAAGGTCCGGTTGGTGCGGTCGAGCAGGAAGGAGACGTAGTACTCCTCCGCGATGTCCGCGGTCTCGGCCAGCATGACCTTCTGGACCGTGTGGCCCTTGATGTCCATGCCCAGGATGGCCCTGGCCTTCTCGACGGCCTCGGCGGGGTCGGAGGCGAGCTTCACACCGCCGGCCTTGCCCCGGCCGCCGGTCTTCACCTGCGCCTTGACGACCGCGCGACCGCCGAGTCGCTCGGTCACCTCGCGCGCCGCCTCGGGCGTATCGATGACTTCGCCGGCCAGTACCGGTACGTCATGCTTGGCGAAGAGGTCCCTCGCCTGGTACTCGAACAGGTCCACGCGCGTACGTCCCCTTAATCAGTGGTTCGCGGTTGTCAGCGTGTCAGCGTGATCGTGGGCGTGCCGCGTGGCCGCGGCGTCACGACGAGGCGCGGCATGTCCGCCTTGCAGGTTAGCCCCGCCCGTGAGCGGTGCCTAAATTCCAGCTCACACCCGGGCGGTGACAACGGTCACAGCGGCACGTCCCTGTGGTGCGGACGGAATCTACGCGTTTCGCCGCCCGTTGCGCACACCGCGGTGGTCCCCGGCAGGGGTGCAGTGCGAAAACCCGTACGCGCCGCGGCAGTTGACGTCCGGGCGGTTCCAAGGGCCGCCCGCGGGCCGGGCCGCCTGCCGCTCGCGGCCCGGATCCCGCGTACGGTCACGGGACGGGAACGCCCGGTGTGACGGGGAGTTCGGGAAGCGACAGCGGAATGATCCCGATGCTGGGGACGCCCGGAAGCAGCGGCGGTACCTCGATCACGAGGTCTTCCGGCAGCCCCGGCGCGGACGGTGCGGCAGCCGGAGCCGGGAGGCCGGGCACAGCGCCCAGGTCCTGACGCGTGGGAGACGCAGCGGTCTCGGACACGGACGCACCGGCCTCCTGCGTGACATCCCCGACCGCCTTCCCTGCGTCCCGTGCGCCGTTGCGTGTGCCGTTCCGTACGTCGTCGCGTACGTCGTCGAGTGCGCCGACTCCCGTCTGCTCCGTGTGCGTACGTCCTGCGTGCGCGACGCTCTCCACTGCGCGGACGGCGCGGACGGCGCGGACGGCGCGGACGGCGCCGGTGACGCCGGCGCTCGTGACTCCGGTGCCGGGCCGTACATCGCTGACGGTCGCGCCCGTCCCGGGCACGTCCGCCGACGCGCTGCCGGCGGCGAAGGCCGACAGCACGGAAGCCGCCGCCGCGACGACGAATCCACGGCGAACACTCCTGCTCATGTGCATGGTTACCTCGATGACGCAGTCGGTGGTGGTGAAGCGATGAGCGGTGGGTGGAGATGCGGGGTGGCCCGACCCCCTTGCCGGGCCACCCCGCAGCTCCGTTCACCGGCGGCTCAGCGGCCGGCCGGCACCTGGTGGGCGACGGCCAGGCCCGGCACGTTCGCCGGGTCGGTCAGGTCGCGCTTGCCGGGGTCGGTGACGAGGATCCGCACGTTGGTGACGGCGTGCGAGACCAGCTCGTCGGTGTCGCCGCGGGCGCCCGCGGCCAGTTGACGCGCGGACGGGACGGCGTCGGAGACCGTGCCGTACGCGAAGGAGTCCACGCCCTGGGCCGCGCCGTCGACGAGCGCGTGCGCACGGACGTAGGTGCGCTGTGCGAACGGGGCGGTGGTGGCGATGGCGCCGTCGGCGGCCACGGCCGCGTCGGTGGCGGCCTGGTAGGCGATGGGACGCGCGTGCACGACGGCGCCGCGGGCGACGGGCGGCA
>NZ_LJGW01000007.1:0-225 GCF_001751255.1 Streptomyces nanshensis
CCCGCCGCCGCCACCGCCCCCGGCGCCGCGGCGCGAGCGGCGGCCGCGGAACGGCGAGGGAGCGCAGCGCGCGGCCTTGATCATCCACACGATCGCCGACATCGCGGCGGTGATCCTCGGCCTGTGGATCCTGCTGTATCTGCTGGAGGCGAACCAGGCGAACCCCTTCGTGGAGTTCGTGAAGGGCTCGGCGGACTGGCTCGCGGCGTGGGCGCAGGACATCTT
>NZ_LJGW01000007.1:337-2463 GCF_001751255.1 Streptomyces nanshensis
GCAGGCTCTGACCCCGGGCGGGGCACCGGCCCCGTAGAACCTCCGAACCTCCGCAAGCTTTCGCGGTCCTTCGTGTGCGGGCCCGCGGGTCCGTGCGCGCGCACCGGTGCGCGGCACCAGCGACGGCGCCCTGCGCGCTCCGTCCGACGGGACGGGGCGGGCAGGGCGCCGTCGCGCTGTACGGGGGGCAGTGGGCGTTCCCGGCTTCAACTGCCGTACAGACAAAGGGCATTGGGGGCCGTCTGTCGTCCGCCGGCATACGAGCGGACGAGGGGCGGTGTTTTCTTTTACGGGTTATGACGTCGCCGTGGGTGACACTACCGCCTCGTAGAATGCACCGGGCCGCGCTTTCCGGGACGTCCCCGTTTCACGTCCGCACGGACGCGGTTTCTCATCTCCCGTGCCATGGACGGGTATTGAAGGGCCGGTGAAGGAAATCACCGGGAGGCACAGCGCGCGCAGCCTTGCACACCGTGCCGAAATCGGGGTTTCGCAATGCCCTGCGGCGCGTACGGAAATACCCACCGAGCCCCCCGGAAAGACACGCACCGTCCACCGGTGATTACAGAGGTCACGCGAACTGCACGGGCACACCACAAGCGAATGAGAACGAATCCTGCACGCCCGTACCGGCCCGCCATAACGGCACCAACCACCCTGGCGAAACGGGACGAAAGGCAACAGACATACCCAACGGATCAGGCGCGACAGAGGATTGGGAAGCGCATACCGGTAAGCAGCCGAACGGACGGTGCACAAAAACGTCACCGCACTGTTTGAACAACGCGCGACCGGAGTGACACTGTGAGCCGAAAGCCGTCCCGAGAGGTACCCCATGGTGTCAGCCAAACGAGCCGTCGCCCGCACCCTTTACGGTTCGCGCTACGACAGCGTTCCGTGGGAACAGCGCGTCTACATCAGGCCGGGCGAACGGAAGATCAGGGAGTTGCAGTGGCACAGGCTGCTGCGTACATCGCCGGTCATATCCCTCGACGAATACCGCTCGCGCGTCAAGCTCGGCGCGATCGAGGAGTTCGTCTCGTGCCATATGTGCGGGGAGTCGCGGCAGCAGCCGCTTTTCCAGCCGTCCAAAGTGAAGAAGAACGGCAAGACGGCGTGGACGTACAACGTCGTGCGCTGTCCGTCCTGCGGCTTCCTCTACCGCAACCCCAACATCCTTCCCGAGCGCCTCGGCGATCTGTACTCGAAGAACTACAGCACCTTCCTGACCGGCGACTACGCCGCCAACCGGCAGCGGCGCTACCGGCAGGCGATGGACGCCTTCCGGCCCGTCTTCGACGAGGGCGACAAGCGCCGGCTGCTGGACTTCGGCTGCGGCGCGGGCTACTTCCTCGAACTGGCCGAGGAGCGCGGCTTCGAGGCCCACGGCGTGGACCTCTCCCCGGACTCCGTCAAGGAGGCCAATGAGCGGCTGACCTCCGCCACGGCGCACTTCGGCGCCCCGCAGGACGTACCGGAGATCGCGGCCGGCGGCTTCGACGTCGTCACGCTCTGGTCCGTCCTGGCCCATCTGCCGCGCCCTGTCGAGGACTTCACGGGCTTCCGCGATCTGCTCGCCCCCGGCGGCGTGCTGATGATCCTCACCGTCAACGCGCAGTCGCTGCTGCTGAAGGCGTACGGATCGAAGTGGAACGGCTTCACGCGGAACCATCTGATGTTCTACTCACGCCGGACCCTGCCCCTGCTGCTGCGCCGGGCGGGCTTCGCGGGCGTGGCCTTCGAGCCGTTCTACGGCGACACCATAGAGGCCGGTACGACGCGGCTCAGCGCCGCGNCATAGAGGCCGGTACGACGCGGCTCAGCGCCGCGCACACCGCACGCCTCAGGCACTCCGTGGAGACCGGCGACGGCGGCAACATGATGCGGGCGCTGGCCTTCGCGGACGAGGACGCGATCCGGCGCTGGGGCGACGGACGCCCGGTGCACCGGCTGGCCTGAGAGCCCCCGGGCTCCAGAACCCGCCCCGGCGGGGCACACGGAAGCGCCGTACGCGGGGACCGTGGACGCGGCCCGCGGAGCGGACGGAGGGGAGCGGACGGCGCCGCCGTGCCCGGCAGGAGTCGCGGCGGCGCCGCCCGCCGACCGCCCCCGCTCCCTCCGGGGCG
>NZ_LJGW01000251.1 GCF_001751255.1 Streptomyces nanshensis
GGACTCCGCGGCCGCCGCGGAGTCCGGTGCGGCCGGGGAGACACCCCGTCCGGTGAAGGTGATGGTCGTCGACGACCATCCGATGTGGCGCGACGCCGTGGCGCGCGATCTGGGCGAGGCCGGTTTCGAGGTGGTGGCGACGGCGGGCGACGGACCGCAGGCGGTACGCCGCGCCCGCGCCGCCGCCCCCGACGTGCTCGTCCTCGATCTGAACCTCCCGGGCCTGCCCGGGGTGGAGGTGTGCCGCAGACTGGTCGGCGCCGGTTCGCAGTTGCGCGTCCTCGTGCTCTCCGCGAGCGGCGAGCACGCCGACGTACTGGAGGCGGTCAAGTCCGGTGCCACGGGCTATCTCGTGAAGTCCGCGAGCATGGAGGAGCTTCAGGACGCGGTGCGCCGCACGGCAGTCGGCGACCCGGTCTTCACACCGGGCCTGGCGGGCCTCGTCCTCGGCGAGTACCGCAGGCTGGCCTCCGATCCGGCGCCCGCCGCGGGCTCCGACGAGCCGGCCGCGCCGCGGCTGACCGAGCGGGAGACCGAAGTGCTGCGGCTCGTCGCCAAGGGCCTGAGCTACCGGCAGATCGCCGAGCGCCTGGTCATCTCGCACCGCACCGTGCAGAACCATGTGCAGAACACCCTCGGGAAGCTCCAGTTGCACAACCGGGTCGAGCTGGTGCGGTACGCGATCCAGCGGGGCCTCGACGAGGAGTGAGCCGGGGTGCGGGCGGAGGCGTGAGCCGTGCTCCCGCCGCCCCGCGCGCATAACCGATCCAAAAACCTCTCCGCGCCCTGCCCCGGGTGATGTGGATCACCGCTAGCGTGGCCGCAGTTGCGTACAGGCCGTGCGGCGCGCTGCTCGCGCGGCGAGGTGAGAAGGGAGATCCCATGCGGGTCGGAGTGCTCACGGGCGGCGGCGACTGCCCCGGACTCAATGCGGTGATGAGGGCCGTCGTGCGGAAGGGCGTCCAGCGGTTCGACTACGACTTCGTCGGGTTCCGGGACGGCTGGCGCGGACCGCTGGAGGGCGACACCGTCCGGCTCGACATCCCCGCTGTGCGCGGCACGCTGCCCCGCGGCGGCACGATCCTGGGCTCCTCGCGGACGAACCCGTTCAAGGAGGAGAACGGCGTACGGCGCATCCAGGACAACCTTGTCAAGCACGAAATCGACGCCCTCATCGCCATCGGCGGCGAGGACACCCTCGGTGTCGCGGCCCGGCTCACCGACGAGTTCGGGGTCAAGTGCGTCGGCGTGCCCAAGACGATCGACAACGACCTGTCCGGAACCGACTACACCTTCGGCTTCGACACCGCGGTGAACGTCGCCACCGAGGCCATCGACCGGCTGCACACCACGGCCGAGTCGCACATGCGTGTCCTCGTCGTCGAGGTCATGGGACGGCACGCGGGCTGGATCGCCCTGCACTCCGGCCTGGCCGGCGGCGCCAACTGCATCCTCATCCCCGAGCGCCGCTTCGACGTCGACGAGGTGTGCCGGCACGTCGAGTCCCGCTTCAAGGCGAGCTACGCGCCGATCGTCGTCGTCGCCGAGGGCGCCATGCCCAAGGACGGCGAGATGGTGCTCAAGGACGACTCGTACGACTCCTTCGGGCATGTGCGGCTCTCGGGCGTCGGCGAGTGGCTGTCGAAGGAGATCGAGAGGCGTACCGGCAAGGAGGCCCGTACGACGGTCCTCGGCCACGTCCAGCGCGGCGGCACCCCGACGCCCTTCGACCGCTGGCTGGCCACCCGCTTCGGGCTGCACGCGGTCGACGCCGTACGGGATCAGGACTGGGGGAAGATGGTCGCGCTGAAGGGCACCAAGATCGTGCGCGTGCCCATCTCGGAGGCCACCGCGACGCTGAAGACGGTCGATCCGGAGTTGTACGACGAGGCCGAGGTCTTCTTCGGCTGAGGCCGCGCCGGTTCCCGGGTACCGGTCCCCGGGCCCGCGGCGGGCGCGTCCGTACGCACTCGCCGCGGGCCCGGCCCGGTTCCGTCCCGTGCCGGCCCGTCCCGTCCGGAGCCCTCAGCCGGGGGCGTCGGCCACCGCGACCGAGGTCAGCAACTCGCCCACGATTCCCGGCCCGTTCAGCGTCAGCACCGACTCGGGGTGGAACTGCACCCCGGCGAAGCCCGCGCCGCGCAGCGCGTGCACCTCGCCCGTCGAGGTGTCCCGGCTGAGCTCGACCCTGCCGGGCGCCGCAGCGCTCTCGCGGTCCAGCGCCTCGCGCAGCGAGCAGCGCGCCGTATAGGAGTTGTAGAAGCCGACGGTCTCCCGCCGCCCGAAGACCGGGACCGTCTCCTGCGCCCCCTGGCAGGGCCGTGCCTTCCGTACGATCTCCAACCCCAGCTCCGCGGCGATCAGTTCGTGCCCCAGACAGACGCCCAGCAGCCCGTGCCGGTGCTCGCGCAGCAGGGCGGCCGTCAGGCTCCGCAGGCTGCGGATCTTGGGATCGGCCGCGTCCCGCGGATCGCCCGGGCCGGGCCCCAGCACGACCGGGCCCTCGTGGGCGAGCGCGGCCTCGGCCAGTCCGGGTTCGTCGAAGCGCCGCACCTCGACGCCGGCGCCCGAGGCGCGCAGCAGATGGGCGAGCATCGAGGTGAAGGTGTCCTCGCCGTCCACCACCAACACCCTGCGGCGGGGCGGGACTTGGGCCGTCGCGTGCCGTCCGCCGGGGTCCTGCATCCGCAGCCAGAACGGGGCCAGATCCGCGCGCCGTGCGGCGAGCGCCGCCCGTACCCGTGGATCGTCGGCCGGACGAGGGGCCGTCGCCGTGGCCGTTCCCGTTCCCGTTCGCGGAGCCGGCGCCGCCCGGTGCCCGGAACCCGGCCGTACGCCCAGCGCCGTCAGCACCCCCGCCGCCTTCGCATGGGTCTCGGCGACCTCGTTCGCGGGCACCGAGCCCCGTACGAGGGTGGCGCCCACGCCCAGACGCAGCGTGCCGCGCACCGCGTCGACGTCGGCCGTCCTGATCAGGATCGGGGAGTCGAGGGTCTGGGCGCCTCCCGCGTCCCGGCCGATCAGGGCCAGCGCACCGGCGTAGTAGCCCCGTCCGTCCCGCTCGTGGCGCCCGATGACGCGGCAGGCGTTCTCGACCGGGGACCCGGTGACGGTCGCGGCGAACATCGTCTCCCGCAGCACCTCGCGCACGTCGAGGCTGCTGCGCCCGCGCAGCTCGTACTCGGTGTGCGTGAGGTGCGCCATCTCCCGCAGCCGCGGACCCACCACCACACCGCCCCTGTCGCCCACCGCGCACATCATCTTCAGCTCCTCGTCGACCACCATCGACAGCTCCTCGCGCTCCTTGGGGTCGGCGAGGAAGTCCAGCAGCCCGTCGGCCGAGGGGCCCTCTGGAGGATGCCGGTAGGTGCCGCTGATGGGATTCATCACGACGGTGCCGCCCGACATCCGCACATGCGCCTCGGGGCTCGCGCCCACCAGGACCCGCTCGCCGGTGTGCACCACGAACGTCCAGTACGCGCCGCGCTCACCGGCCAGCAGCCGCCGGAAGAGGGCGAGCGCGTCGGCACGGGAGAAGTTCGGGACGCGGGCCTCGAAAGTGCGGCGCACCACGAAGTCGGCGCCCTCGCCCGCCCCGATCTCCTCCTCGACGACGCGGCGCACGGTCCGCGCGTACTCCTCGTCCGGTACGTCGAAGGCCCCGCCCTCGGTCCGTACGCGGTGCCCGGGCAGCGCCGCGGCGACCTCCCGCAGCGGCAGCTCGTGCACCTCGTCCGGGACGAGCACGGTGAGCGGCGTCCCGTCGTCGCGTACGTCGAAGCCGCGCTCGCGGATCTGCCGGAACGGCACCAGCGCGAGGGCGCCCAGCGGGCCGTCCGGGATGTCCGCGAGCCGCGCCGCCTCGTGGACCGGCCCGGTGAGGACCTCGACGGTGCCGGGCGGACGTCCCGGGGTGCGCCGGTGCAGCAGCGCGAAGGGCGGGCCGTCGGCACGCAGCAGCCGCGCGAGGAGCCGCTCGGCGCTCGGCTCCGGTACGGGGTCCGGTACGGCGGAGGGTCGGGACATGGGCGTTCCTTCCTGCAAGGCGCAGGTCACGCGCGGAGGAAACGGCCCCGGACACGACGAAGGCCGCCCCTCGGGCGGCCTTCGCGTCTGTCGCTGTTCGTGGTGCGCGCGCAGTCAGTGGGCCGCCGGATGAGCGGTCCACCACCAGGTACGGGTGCAGGTGTCGGTCTGCGCGAGCATGGCCGGGAGCCTACATCAGCCCCGGCCGGGCCGGTGGTCTCCGTCTCAGCACCCGGTCATGGCGCGGTACGCCGTGCGCGACCCCGTAACCTGGGGCGCGTGAGTGCGAACGTCAACCCCGACGCCGGTGCCCGCACCTGGCGAGACCTGCCCGCGGCGCAGCAGCCGGAATGGCCGGACCGAGAAGCCCTGCACGAGACCGTCGCGGAGCTCGAGTCCTATCCGCCCCTCGTCTTCGCCGGCGAGTGCGACCAGCTCCGTGCCCGGCTGGGCGCGGTCGCCAAGGGCGAGGCGTTCCTGCTGCAGGGCGGGGACTGCGCCGAGGCGTTCGACCAGGTCAGCGCGGAGCACATCCGCAACAAGCTGAAGACGCTGCTGCAGATGGGCGCCGTGCTGACGTACGCGGGCTCCGTCCCGGTCGTCAAGGTGGGCCGGATCGCGGGCCAGTACAGCAAGCCGCGCTCCAAGCCGACCGAGACCAGGGACGGCGTGACCCTGCCGTCGTACCGGGGCGACTCCGTCAACGGCTTCGAGTTCACCCCGGAGGCCCGCACCCCCGACCCGGGCCGGCTGAAGCGGATGTACCACGCCTCCGCCTCCACGCTGAACCTCGTACGCGCCTTCACCACCGGCGGCTACGCCGACCTGCGCCAGGTGCACGCGTGGAACCAGGACTTCGTCAAGCGCTCGCCGTCCGGGCAGCGTTACGAGGCGCTCGCGCGCGAGATCGACCAGGCGCTGAAGTTCATGCACGCCTGCGGCACCGACCCGGAGGAGCTCAAGACCGTCGAGTTCTTCTCCTCCCACGAGGCGCTGCTGCTCGACTACGAGTCGGCCATGACCCGTACGGACTCGCGCAGCGGCAAGCTGTACGACGTCTCCGGGCACATGGTCTGGATCGGCGAGCGCACCCGCCAACTGGACGGCGCCCACATCGAGTTCGCCTCCCAGGTGCGCAACCCGATCGGTGTGAAGCTGGGCCCGGGGACGACGCCCGAAGAGGCGCTCACGCTGATCGACAAGCTCGACCCGGACCGCGAGCCGGGCCGGCTGACCTTCATCACGCGCATGGGCGCCGGCACCGTACGGGACCGGCTGCCCACGCTGGTGGAGAAGGTCAGCGCCTCGGGCGCCCAGGTCGTGTGGGTCTGCGACCCGATGCACGGCAACACCTTCGAGGCGGCGAGCGGCCACAAGACCCGCCGGTTCGACGACGTGCTCGACGAGGTCAAGGGCTTCTTCGAGGTGCACAAGAGCGCGGGCACCCACCCGGGCGGCATCCACGTCGAGTTGACGGGCGACGACGTCACGGAGTGCGTGGGCGGCGGCGACGAGATCTTCGTCGGCGATCTGCACCAGCGCTACGAGACGGCGTGCGACCCGCGCCTCAACCGCAGCCAGTCACTCGATCTGGCGTTCCTGGTCGCGGAGATGTACCGGGATCAGTGAGCGCCCGCGTCCCGGGCGGCGACAGCGCGCGCGGGGCCGGACCACACAGGGGTGGGGCCCGCATCACATCGATGCGGGCCCCACCCCTGTGTTGTGGACACCGGGCGACGGGTAAGGTTAGGTTAACCAAGGTTAGGTTTACCTCATCAAGCTGACGACCTGACCTGACGAGCCGCCTTCACGAGCCGCGCCTGGGAGGACCGCGTGTACGTATGCTCCTGCTTCGGCGTCACGGACAGCCAGGTCCGTGCACACCAGGAGGCCGGGGCCTGCACACCGCGCCAGATCGCCTCGGTGAGCAAGGCCGGTACGGACTGCGGTTCGTGCGTACGCCGTATCCAGGGGCTGCTCGGACGCGGCGGGTGCCCGCGGCGTCAGACGGAGAGCACCGCCGAGCAGACCGCGCCCGCCTCCGCGCCCGCGTCGATGCCGGCCGCCGAGCCCGCTTCCGTACCGTCCGCGCCCTCGGTGGCCGAGGCCGCCTGACGCCGGAGCGGGAAGCCGCCGGTTCTCCGCGCCACCGGTCCCTTTCCGCATCTCTCCGTGACGGTCAGGTCTCCGACGGGGCTTCCTGCTCGACCAGTTGCGCGATGTAGAGCGGTTCGCCCAGCTTCTCGACGAGTTCGAGCTGGGTGTCCAAGTAGTCGATGTGGTGTTCCTCGTCGGCGAGGATGTCCTCGAAGATGTTCGCGGAGGTGATGTCCCCCTTGGAACGCATCACTTCGACTCCGCGCCGCAGCCGGTCGATCGCCTCGACCTCGATCTGGCGGTCCGCCCGGAACATCTCCGTCAGCGTCTGTCCGACGTTCACATGGAAGAGCCGCTGATAGTTCGGCAGCCCTTCCAGGAACAGGATGCGGTCGGTGAGCCTTTCGGCGTGACGCATCTCGTCGAAGGACTCGGCGCGGGTGTAACGGGCGAGCTTCGGCCAGCCGAAGTGCTCCTGCATCTTGGCGTGCAGGAAGTACTGGTTGATGGCGGTCAGCTCGGCCGTCAGTTGTTCGTTGAGGAATTCGATGATCTCGGGATCGCCCTGCATGGCTGCGGGCTCCTTCCAGGAATGGAAAAAGTGCCAGGTGCGCAGCGCGCGCGCCCGCGCATCCTCGCACCGTGTCGTCAGCCGGTCCAGTAAGCGAAGGCTTACCGAAATCGGCCGAATTGGCGAGTGGAAAGCGTTCGCACAAGCCCTTGCCGGGGTGCCGGTGAGTGGCGATCCCGGGGTCTGTCACCATGGGGTGATGGGTCAGTCGCAGAGTCCTGAAGGGGAGCAGCAACCGCTTCCGCCAGGACAACGGCTTCAGCGCGGCTGGCCGGTCACGCATTACGGTCCGGTGCCGAAGTTCAAGCCCGACCGGTGGGATTTCCAAGTCTTCGGCGCGACGGCCGACGGTGAGAACCACTCCTGGAACCATGAGGAGTTCACGGCACTTCCGTACGAGACGGTCGTCGGCGATCTCCACTGCGTCACCAAATTCAGCATGACGCGCGCCGAATGGGGCGGCGTACTCGCTGCCACGGTCCTCTCGCTGGCGCCTCCCGCCGACGACGTCACACACGTCATGGTGTGGGCCGAGTACGGATTCAGCTCGAACCTGCGGTTCGCCGACTTCGCCGCTCCCACGAGCATCTTCGCGACGCATCGCGCCGGCGAACTGCTCACCGCCGAACACGGTTTCCCGCTGCGGCTGGTGGTGCCTCAGCTCTACGCGTGGAAGGGCCCCAAGTGGGTGCGCGGCGTGGAGTACATGACGACCGACCGGCGCGGCTTCTGGGAGGAGCGCGGCTACCACAACATCGGCGACCCCTGGAAGGAACAGCGGTACTCCTACCAGGAGGATCCCGGCGACGGCCCCGAGCTGTAGCCCGCCCCAGGCGCCGGTTTCAGTGGTGGGCGTGCACCACCGCGTGGCCCTTGCCGCGGCCGATCATCCAGCGGTTCACGGGAGTTGTGACGACGAAGGCGACGGCGAACGACAGCGCCAGCGAACCCCAGAAGAGCAGATCCGCCAGGCCCGCGTCGAGCGCTCCGGGGACCAGCGCCACGACGCTGTTGTCCACGGCCTCCATCACCGCGATCGAGACGGTGTCGGCCGCCAGCGCCACCTTGACGGCGCCCGCGAGGCCCATGCCCGCCCGCAGCACCGCGTACAGCGTGAGGCTGTAGCCGAAGAAGAACGCGAGGACGATCGCCGTGATCATCGTCGGCACGTTGTGCCAGGCGAAGGCCGTACCGATGACCAGTCCGAGGATCTCGCCGACGGCGCAGCCGGTGAGGCAGTGCAGCGTCGCGCGGGCCGCCGTGCCCCAGGGGGCGCCTGCGGGCTGCGGCATGGTCACTCGCCGCCCCTCCGCAGATCCTTCAGCAGCGCCACGTCCGCCGCATGGCCCTCCTTGCGGCCGGGGGTCTCGATGACGAGCGGTACGCCCTCGGTCGCGGGGTGGGTCATCAGCTCCGCGAACGGGCCGGAGCCGATGTGTCCGGAGCCGATGTTCGCGTGGCGGTCCTTGTGGGCGCCGGCGACGTCCTTGGAGTCGTTGGCGTGGATGAGCCGGAGGCGTCCGGGGCCCGTCACCGACTCCAGCTCGTCCAGCGTCCGCTTCACTCCGCCCGGGGCGGCCAGATCGTGCCCGGCGGCGAAGACATGGCAGGTGTCGAGGCAGACGCCGAGCCGCGGATGGGCGCCGAGGACCTCGAAGTACGGGCCCAGCTCCGCCACGAGGGAGCAGAGCGAGAACCCCTGGCCCGCCGTGGGCTCCAGCAGCAGCCACGGGTCGTCCTCGTGCGTCAGCTCCTCCAGCAGCGGCCGCAGCAGCCGCCCCACCTGCGCGAGGGCCGTCGCCCTGTCGCGTCCGCCGGTCGCCGATCCGGTGTGCACGACGACGCCGGACGCGCCGATCTCGCGTCCCCTGCGGAGCGAATGACGGAGCGACGCGACGGAGCTGTCCGCCGTCGCCGCGGTGTGGGAGCCGAGATTGATGAGATAGGGGGCGTGCACGAACGCGGGCATGTCCCGCTGCGCGCACGCCGCGCGGAATTCTTCGTCCTGTTGCGGTGATCCCGAAGTCGTCGCCCAGCCGCGCGGGTTGGCGACGAAGACCTGTACGGCCTCCGCGCCGATGCCGTCGGCGTAGGAGACGCCAGTGGCGGCCAGGCCCCCTGCTACGGGGACATGGCCGCCAATGGGATTGCGGTGTCGCTTGGTTGTCACACGGTCAGTATGCCGAGTTGACGTTGTCCATCGAACCGTACTTGTCCGCCGCGTAGTTGCAGGCGGCGACGATGTTGGCGACGGGGTCGGTGATGTTCTTCGAGGTGCCCTCGACGTGGTACGCGTCGAAGGTCGGCTGGATGGTCTGCAGCAGGCCCTTGGACGGGGTGCCCTTCTGGGCGTTGATGTCCCAGTCGTTCACCGCGTTCGGGTTGCCGCCGGACTCGCGGATGATGTTCCGCTTGATGCCCTCGTACGATCCGGGGATGTTCTTCTCCGCCATGATGTCGCGGGCCTCGCGGATCCAGCCGTCGAGGTTCTCGGGGTAGTTCTTGGCGGCTGCGGGTCGGTCGGCCGAGCGGGACGCCTTCTCCGCCGCGGCCTTGCGCTCGGCGGCGGCCTTCTTCGCGGCCTCCTCCTTCGCCGCTTCGGCCTTGGCGGCCTCCGCGCGCTTCGCGGCGACGGCCTTCTGCTCCGCGACGGCCTGCTTCTGCGCGGCCACGACCTGCTCGGTGCGCTGGACGTCGGAGTCGAGGGTGCCCTGCTTGGCGGCGCCGAGCTCCACCTTGTGGGCGGCGGAGTCCCTGTTGCTCTCGGCGGCCGCGGTCGAGGCGCTCACCTTCTTGGCGCTGGACTGGCTCCGGTCGCCTGCGTCGGCGGTGCCGGGAAGCACGGTCAGCGCGACGGCAGCCGCACCCACCGCGGAAACACCCACCGCGGAGTAGCGAGTGAACTTGGGACTGCGTACGTAACCGGGAATCCTGGGCATTGAGCGAACCTTTCAATTGCTTGCGTCGCAGAGGCCGGAAAGGCGTTCTACGCCGAGTTCCGAATCCCCGGCGCGTGCGACCGAAGCAATTGTTAGAGGGTCCGAAAACAGAGCTCAAAAATGTGACGTACTATCCCCGGTCGTTTATCGGGGGCCGATGAGGGCCGTCGGAAGGGCCTCGGGTGCGCATGTGAAGCGGCGGCATGGACGCGGAGGAGCACTAAGCACCGTCGTAAGTGATTTAGGCCCTATGTCCGGAGTCACATCCGCGGCGTCCGGTCTCACGGGGCGTGAGGATCCGTGCGCGGCTCGCGGCCCGACGACGGTTCCGACAAGGGTTCCGACGACGGTGGTGCGGACGCCCGTACGGGAGCGTCCGGAGGGGAGTGCGCCGGGCCCGCGTGCTCAGGCGTCGCCGCTGCTCAGGAGCGGCCGGCGGTCAGCGGTGGGCAGCCGTCCGGCGGCCCGGCCGTCAGCGGAGCCAGATCGTCACGTCGGAGCCGCGGGGGGCCTTCTTCCCGCCGTCCGGTGACTGGCTGAAGACCTTGTTGCCGAAGAAGATCCGGCGCACGGTCACCTTGAAGCCCGCGTTCTCGAGCTTCTTGCGCGCCTGCTTCCTGCCGAGGTCCTCCACGTCCGGGACCTTCACCATGTCCTGGCCCTTGGAGATGGTGAGCGTGACGGTCTCGCCCTCGGCGGCCGTGGCGCCCTCCTCGGGGGACTGGCGCGCGACGCTGCCCTCGTCCTCCTCGGAGAAGACGCGGTCGGGTGCGATGCGGACCTTCAGGCCCTCGTCGGTCAGGTCGTCCCTCGCGGAGTCCTCGTCGTCGCCGACGACGTCCGGCACGTCGACCGGGGCGCCCTTGGAGACGGACAGCGCGACGGGCGTACCGGGACGGCGCTTGCTGCCCGCGTCCGGCGAACTGGCGATCACCGAGCCGCGTGCCGTGTCGTCGCTGAACTCCTGCTTGACCACGCCGGTCTCCAGACCGGCGTCCTTCAGTTCGCGCTTGGCCTCGGCGAGCGGCGTCCCGTTCAGATCGGGCACCTTGACGATCTCCGGGCCCTTGGAGACGACGAGGCCGACGGTGCCGGTCCGGCGGATGCGCGCGCCCGGGTCCGGGTCGGACTCGATGACGTGTCCGCGTTCGACGCGGTCGCTGAAGTCACGGGTGACGGTCACGTCCAGGCCGGAGTCGCCGAGGACCTTCCGGGCCTGGGACTCCGTCTTGTCCAGGACGGCCGGGGTCTGCGTGAACTGGCCGGAGTTGATGTACCAGACGCCCGTGCCCACCAGGAGCAGCAGCGCCACGGCGAGGGTCGCGAGGAAGCCGCGGCCGCCGGCGCGTCCTCTGCGGCGGCCGCCCTCGTCGGGCGGCGGCGGGGCGGCCCAGCGGG
>NZ_LJGW01000247.1 GCF_001751255.1 Streptomyces nanshensis
CCGCCTCTCCGCCGCTGTGGGCGACCAGCCCGTGCCCGGCGACGGCACGGATCAACTCGGCGGCGGAGGGCGAGGCCGCCGCGTCGGCCGCCGCCTCCCACTCCTGAGGTGCCGGGCCCGGCCGTCCGTCCGCGGCGCTCCCGTGCGCCGCGGCGCTGACGATCCGCGTCAGCCCGTCCGCGAGGCTCTCCTCGGCCAGTGCGTACCGGTCGAGCCCCAACAGCAGCCGTACGGGCGTCTCTTCGGCCTCGCCCTGTTCCTCGTCCCCGTCCGCGCCGGACCGTGTGCCGCCCGGTGCGGGTGCCGTACGGCCGCCCAGAGGCCGGGCGTCGAGGGCGTCCTCGAAGACGAGCACGGCGCCCGCGTCGATGGCCGTACGCACCGCCTCGTCGGGCTCCGGAACCGCGTACTGGGAGAGGCCCTTGGCGAGCGCCGCCGGTTCCAGGGCGGTGTGGCCCGCCAGCGCCGCGCGCTCCAGCAGCCACACCACGAGGGCCTCCGCGCGACGCTCGTCGCCGGGGCCGCTGTCNAGCAGGGCACGGGCGAAGCCGTCGGCCTGCTCGGGACGTACGCCCGGCACGGCCAGGAGCTGCCACGGATCGGTGCGCAGCAGTTCGACGGCCTGTGCGCCGAGGGTCTCCGCGACCCGTGGCGCGAGCGTCTCGGGGGCGCCGCCGGCGGCCAGCACCTCCCGCAACTCGCCCGGTACGGCGGCCGGTTCGCGCGCTGCGCCCGTACCCCCGCCGGGAGGCGCCGCCGGGGCCGGCTGCCGTGCGCCCGTGCGCCCCTGCGGCGGCGTGCGCTGCTCGGTCTGCTGCCGGGTGGTCTGCTGCTGGGCGGACTCGGTGAAGAACGACGCGGCCGACGCCTCGCCGCTCTCCACCGCCCTTACCGCCGCGAGGAGTTCGGCTGCCTTGTCGTCCGTCACAGCTCGCTCCAGTCCTGGTCGGGATAGCGGTGCACCGGCGCCGACACATCGTCGAGCGCGCGGCAGATCTCGCCAGGAAGACTAAGACCCTCCACTGACAGCGCCTCGGTGAGCTGCGCCGCCGTACGCGCTCCGACGATCGGCGCGGCCACCCCGGGCCGGTCCCGCACCCAGGCGAGCGCCACCTGCAACGGCGAGACGGCCAGCCCGTCGGCGGCGGTCGCGACGGCGTCGACGATCCGTCCGGCGGTCTCGTCCAGGTACGGGGCGACGAACGGCGCGAGGTGCTGCGAGGCGCCCCGCGAGTCCTCGGGCGGTTCGCCCTTGCGGTACTTGCCGGTGAGCACACCCCGTCCCAGCGGTGAGGACGGCAGCAGCCCGAGCCCCAAGTCCAGTGCGGCGGGCAGCAGTTCGCGTTCGACGCCGCGCTGCAGCAGCGAGTACTCCATCTGTGTGCTGGCCAGCCGGGCGCGCGTACCGGAGGCGGCGAGCTGCCAGGTGGCCGCCTTCGCGAGCTGCCAGCCGCTGAAGTTGGAGACCCCCACATAGCGCGCACGGCCCGTGCTGACGGCGATGTCCAGCGCCTGGAGCGTCTCCTCCAGGGGCGTGTCCGGATCGAAGGCGTGCACCTGCCACAGGTCGACGTGGTCGGTGCGCAGCCGCTCCAGGGACGCGTCGAGTGCGTCGAGGAGGTGGCCGCGCGAGCAGTCGAAGCGCCGGTAGGGGTCCGGGACGCTCCCCGCCTTCGTGGCGATGACGAGGTCGCGCCGCGGCACGAGCCCCTCCAGCAGCCTGCCCAGGAGGTATTCGGCGCCGCCGTCCGCGTAGACGTCGGCGGTGTCGATCAGGGTGCCGCCGGATTCCCAGAACGTCTTGAGCTGGTCCGCGGCGTCCCGCTCGCCGGTGTCCCTTCCCCATGTGAGGGTGCCCAGGCCGATCCGGGATACGCGCAGGCCGGTACGGCCCAGGTGCCTTGCCTCCATGGGCGTTGAGGTTACTTGTGAGCGCGCGCTACAGTCCCCGGGACAGGGACGTTACTGATCAGTAAGGGGGCCGTATGCGGCTCGGCATCAACCTCGGCTACTGGGGCGCGGGGATGGACGCGGACAACCTCGCCGTCGCCCAGGAAGCGGACCGGCTCGGATATGCGGTCTGCTGGGCGGCCGAGGCGTACGGCTCCGACGCCCCCACCGTGCTGTCCTGGGTCGCCGCGCAGACCGAACGCATCGACGTCGGCTCGGGCATCTTCCAGATCCCCGCGCGTACGCCCGCGATGACGGCCATGACCGCCGCCACCCTCGACACCCTCTCCGGCGGCCGGTTCCGGCTCGGGCTCGGCGTCTCCGGGCCGCAGGTCTCCGAGGGCTGGTACGGCGTGAAGTTCGACAAGCCGCTCTCCCGCACCCGCGAGTACGTCGAGATCATCCGCAAGGCCATGTCCCGGGAGCGGCTCAGCCACGAGGGCGAGCACTGGACGCTGCCGCTGCCGGACGGCCCGGGCAAGCCCATCAAGCTGACCGTGCACCCCGTACGCGAGGAGATTCCGCTCTACATCGCGGCGATCGGCCCGAAGAACCTCGAACAGACCGGTGAGATCGCCGACGGCGCCCTGCTGATCTTCTTCTCGCCCGAGCACGCCGAGGAGACGACGCTGCGTCATCTGCGTGCCGGACGCGAGAAGTCGGGGACGCCGGGGACGTCCGGCGGCGGAGGCGACGCCCTCGCCGGCTTCGACGTCTGCCCGACCGTGCCGCTGGCCGTCGGCGAGGACGTCCACGCGCTCGCCGATCAGTTCCGTCCGTACACCGCGCTGTACGTCGGCGGAATGGGAAGCCGCAAGCAGAACTTCTACAACCGGCTGGCCCAGCGCATGGGTTACGCCAAGGAGGCCGCCGAGATCCAGGACAAGTACCTGGCGGGCGACAAGGAGGGCGCCGCGGCGGCCGTACCGCACGAACTCATCGACTCCACCACGCTCCTGGGCTCCACCGCCCGCATCGCCGAACGGATGCGCGCCTACGCCGAGGCCGGGGTGACGACGCTCTCCCTGGCACCGGCCGGCTTCACGCGCGAGGAGCGGATCGCCGGTCTGCGGGCGGGAGTCGAGGCGCTGGAGCAGGCGGGCGTCGGCTCGTAACAGCGCCGCGACGGCGGCGGAGCGGACATGCCGGCGGCCGTGGAGGGGGCTCGGGGGTCGACCCCGCCACGGCCGTTACGCAGCTCAACGCGGCGCAGGGGCAAGGGGTTACGCACGAGGGGTTACGGATCGGGGACGACGGATGGGCCTCGCGGAGACTCCGTCCGGCCCCGGTGCCGCGGTCCGGGGCGCTACCAGCGCATCGCCGTGAAGTCGACCGGGCGCGGCATGAGTTCGCGGGTGCGTGCCGTCAACTGCTCCATGCGCCGGGCCGCTTCGTCGCGGGGCAGGCGGCGGCGGTCGCCGTGGCCCGGCAGCAGCCACTCGAAGCGCAGCCGGTCGGCCGTCCGCGCCAGGGAGGCGGCCAACTCCCCGATGGAATACCAGGTGACGCTCTCGGCGACCTCGACGTCCTCGGTCGTCCGCGACCAGTAGAAGCTGTCGCCGCTGAAGCAGTACCGCTCGTCCGCGAGATAGACCACGCTGCCGCGGGTGTGCCCGGGGAGCGGCACGGCGGTCACTCCCGGGCAGATCTCGGCGGGGTCGGTGCCGCGGAGCACACGGTCGGCGTCCGGGGCGGCGTCAAGGTCGCCCTCGTGGATCCACAGCCGTGCGCCGAAGCGGTCGGCGTAGGCGCGGCCGTGCGCCGCGTGGTCGCGGTGGGTGAGCAGTACGTCGGTGACGGGGCCCGACTCCTCGTAGCGCGCGGCCAGTGACGTGCTCCAGCGCGGTGTGTCCACCATCGTCACGGAGCCGTCGGGACGGCGCAGCAGATACGCGTTGGCGCCCGCGGTGTGCGGGGAGTTGTGCCCGCACAGATACACGGCGCCCTCGTCGTCCAGGGCCAGCGGGAAGGGGTCCGCCGCGGCGTCCAGCCGCCCTCCCGGGGAACGGACCGACCGGGTCGGGCAGGCGTGCGCGGCCGCGTTCAACCGCCGTACCTCCGCCGGGCCTTCGGGCTGCCGCAGTACGACCGAACGGCCGCCGGCCTCGCCGATCAGTCCGGGGGCGAGCTGCCGTGCGACGTCGCAGTTCACACAGCGCCCGTCCACATGCCAGACGTGCCGCTCGTCCTCGCCCTCGTTCCCGTTCTCGCTCTTGTCCTTCGTGTCCCCGTCCTTGCCCGTACGACGCTCGTCGCCCATGGCCCGCCCCTCTCCCGTACGGCTCCGTGCAGTTCCGTACGGCGGCCACCGACCGGCCGCCGCCCACGGTCAGTGGTAGTGCGCACCGGCCGGAAACCGGAAGGGGGTGTGGATCTTGTGCCTTCGGCGGGACGCTGCTCTGAACGTCCGTACCGGCGTGCGGCATCGGCGGGCGTCACGCCCGACTGCCGTACGGGTCAGGGAAGATCAGCTCCGGGCCGGCGGCCCCGTTCGCGCCCCGCTCACATCCAGCCGCGGCGCTTGAAGACGCGGAAGAGCACCAGACAGGCCGCGGCGATCAGCCCCAGCACCGCGGGATAGGCCCACACCCACTCCAGTTCGGGCATGAACCGGAAGTTCATGCCGTAGACCCCGGCGATGGCCGTCGGAATGGCGAACATCGCGGCCCACGCGGAGATCTTCCGCATGTTGTCGTTCTGCCGGACGCTCATCTGCGCGAGGTTCGCGGAGAGGATGTCGGACAGCAGCCGGTCGAAGCCGTCCACCTGCTCGTTGACGCGGGTCAGATGGTCGCTCACGTCGCGGAAGAAGGGCCGCGCGTCCTCGTGGACGAACGGCAGACCGGGACGCGTCAGCCGGTCCAGCGGCTCCGCGAGCGGCCCGGTCGCCCGGCGTACGCCCAGCACCTGGCGCTTGAAGCCGTAGATGCGGCCGGCGACGTCGCGTGCGGCGGCCCCCTCGGGCGCGAAGACCTCCTCCTCCAGCCCGTCCAGGCTGATCTGGAGATCGGCGGCGACCTCCACGTACTGGTCGACGATGGCGTCGCTCACCGCGTACATCACCGCGGTCGGCCCGTGCCGCAGCACCTCCGGCTCGTGCTCCAGCCGCTCCCGTACCGCACCGAGCGGATTGGCGCCGCCGTGCCGCACCGTCACCACGAAGGAGTCGCCGACGAACAGCATCAGCTCCCCGGTGTGCACGGTCGCCGTGAGCTGGTCGTACGAGACGGGCTTGAGGACGAGGAAGAGGGAGTCCTCGTAGACCTCCAGCTTGGGCCGCTGGTGCGCGTGGAGCGCGTCCTCGACGGCGAGCGGGTGCAGCCCGAACTCGGCCGTCACATGGTCGAATTCGGCCTCCGTCGGCTCGTGCAGGCCGATCCACAGAAACGCGTCGCCGCTCGCCCTGGCCTCGGCGAGGGCGTCGGAGTAGCCGGACGGCCGCTCCATGCGGAGTCCGTCCCGGTAGATGGCGCAGTCCACGATCACGACTGGTCATTGTGCCCCGATGCAGCGCGGGCAACCACCGTCCGGTGCCGGGGAGCGCTCGCCTACGCTGGCAGGCATGCCCACGCTCATCCTCGTACGGCACGGCCGCTCCACCGCCAACACCTCCGGGCTCCTCGCCGGACGCACACCCGGGGTGCCCCTCGACGACCATGGCCGGTCCCAGGCCGCGGCGCTGCCCGGACGGCTGGCCGCGCTCCCGCTCGCCGCGCTGGTCAGCAGCCCGATGCAGCGGTGCCAGGAGACCGTGGAGCCGCTCCGCGAGGCCCGTCCTGAACTGCCCGTGCACACCGAGGAGCGCATCGCGGAGTGCGACTACGGCGAGTGGAGCGGACGCAAGCTCGCCGAACTCGCGGACGAGCCGCTGATGACGACGGTGCAGCAGCACCCCTCGGCGGCGGCCTTCCCCGGAGGCGAGTCGATGCGCGGAATGCAGGCCCGGTCCGTGGAGGCCGTACGGGAGTGGAATCTGCGCATCGAAGCGGAGCACGGCGGGGACGCCCTCTATGCCATGTGCTCGCACGGCGACATCATCAAGTCGGTCGTCGCGGACGCCCTCGGCATGCATCTGGACCTCTTCCAGCGCATCGCCGTCGGCCCGTGCTCGCTCACGGTCATCCGCTACACACCGCTGCGGCCCTTCCTGCTGCGGCTGGGCGAGACCGGTGAACTGGACTCCCTGGCACCGCCGGAGCCGTCCCCCGACGACCAGGACGGGGACGCCGGCCAGACGGCGGAGGGCTCGCAGGAGCACACGAGCGACGCCACTGTGGGAGGCGGAGCCTAGGCACGAAGATCGCCCCGCGCAGTAGGGTGCCTTAGACCGATCAGACGTCGACGACAACGGAGCAGGACGTGTCCCGTCAGGTGTTCCTCTACGACCCGCCGGACCGATTCATCGCCGGTACGGTGGGGCTGCCAGGACGGCGCACGTTCTATCTCCAGGCATCGGCCTCGGGCCGTACGACCAGCGTCGCCCTGGAGAAGGCGCAGGTGGAGGCCCTGGCGGAGCGGATCGACGAGCTGCTGGACGAGGTGGTGCGCCGCTCCGGCGGCAACGCACCGGTCCCGGCCGTCGCCCCCACCGAAGTACACGACACGGAACCTCTGGAGACGCCTCTGGAGGAGGAGTTCCGCGTCGGCACGATGGCGCTGGCCTGGGACGGGGACGGCGAGCGGATGGTCGTCGAGGCACAGGCCGTCGTCGAACTGGAAGCGGACTCCGACGAGGACCTCGCCGACGCCGAGGAGCGTCTGCTCCAGGACGACGAGAACGGGCCGCCGATGCTCCGCGTCCGCCTGGACGGCACCATGGCGCGCGCGTTCGCCAAGCGCGCACTCGAAGTCGTCAACGCCGGCCGCCCGCCGTGCCCCCTGTGCAGCCTCCCGCTCGACCCGGAGGGGCATGTGTGCCCGCGTCAGAACGGATACCGGCGCGGCGAATGAGCAGGACAGCCGCGGAGAGAGGGCCGGCCTCGTCGCCCGCGTCCGAGGAGACGCGTACGCATCTCGCACTCGGCACGCTGTCGGTACGGGGGCAGATCCGGGAGGCGTCCAACGCCGTGCTCTTCGGCGTGGTCGAGCACGAGGGGCGCCGAGTGCCGTGCGTGTACAAGCCGGTGGCGGGCGAACGTCCGCTGTGGGACTTCCCGGACGGCACGCTCGCGCAGCGCGAGGTGGCGGCGTACGAGATCTCCCGCGCGACCGGCTGGGACCTCGTCCCGGCGACGGTGCTGCGCGCCGGGCCGTACGGCGAGGGCATGTGCCAGGCGTGGGTCGGGCCGCAGCCGGAGGAGGCTCCGTCGGGGGACGGGGACGACGGGGACGACGGGGACACCACCGACGTCGCGGACGAGACGGACGGGCCCGGACCGGCCGGCGGTGCCGAGGAACCCGCGGAGAGTGAAGAGACCGACGGCGGCGAGGAGTTGCTCGCCATCGTCGAGGGCGGGGAGCCGGGGGAAGGGTGGAAGGCCGTCGGCCATGTCGACACCGGCACCGCACGCCCCGCGCTGCTCGTGCACGCCGACGACGCACGGCTGCGGCGGCTCGCCGTCATCGACGCGGTCGTCAACAACGGTGACCGCAAGGGCGGTCATCTGCTGACGCTCCCGACGGGCGAGCTGTACGCCATCGACCACGGCGTCACCTTCCACGTCGACGACAAGTTGCGGACGTTGCTGTGGGGTTGGGCCGGCGAGGAGCTGACGGCGGAGGCGACCGCCGTGCTGCGCCGGCTCTCCGCCGCCCTGGACGAGGGCGAACCGCTCGCCGTGCGGCTCTCCGGACTGATCACCGAGGCCGAACTCGAGGCGCTGCGCAAGCGGATCGAGGGTCTGCTCAGCTCCGGCCGCCATCCGCTGCCCAGCGGCGACTGGCCCGCGATCCCGTGGCCGCCGGTGTAGCCGTACGGATCCGACGGCCGTGCCCATGGCGCCTGCGCGAGGGCGCCCGTAGGCACCCCGTACGGGCACGGCACCGACGAGCACCGCGTACGGGTACGAAGGCCACACCGCGTACGGGTACAACACGTACAGGCACGGTCAAGACCGCCTATCCGGCCATTCCCGCTGCTCAGGAACGGACGGCGGCCGTCCCGTCAGGATGCCGAACTCCTGTCCGGGTTAGGCTCAAGGAATGCATGCCTGGCCCGCTTCCGAGGTCCCCGCCCTGCCTGGTCAGGGCCGCGACCTGGAGATCCACGACACCGCGACGGGGGGCCGCGTCACGCTGGCTCCCGGTCCCGTCGCCCGCATCTACGTCTGCGGGATCACCCCGTACGACGCCACCCACCTGGGGCACGCGGCGACCTACAACGCCTTCGACCTCGTACAGCGCGTGTGGCTCGACACCAAGCGGCAGGTTCACTACATCCAGAACGTCACCGACATCGACGATCCTCTGCTGGAGCGGGCCGAGGCCACGGGTGAGGAGTGGGCGGCGCTGGCGGAGCGTGAGACGTCGCTCTTCCGCGAGGACATGACGGCCCTGCGGATGCTGCCGCCGCGGCAGTTCGTCGGTGCTGTCGAATCGATTCCGCGCATCGTCCCGCTCGTCGAGCGGCTGCGTGAACTCGGCGCCGCCTACGACCTGGAGGGCGACGTCTACTTCTCCGTCGACGCCGACCCGCACTTCGGCGAGGTCTCCCGGCTGGACGCGGAGACCATGCGTGTGCTGTCCGCGGAGCGCGGCGGCGACCCCGAGCGTCCGGGCAAGAAGAGCCCGCTCGACCCGATGCTGTGGCGCGCGGCCCGCGAGGGCGAACCGCAGTGGGACGGCGCCTCGCTCGGCCCCGGCAGGCCCGGCTGGCACATCGAGTGTGTGGCGATCGCGCTGGAGCACCTCGGCATGGGCTTCGACGTGCAGGGCGGCGGTTCCGATCTCGCCTTCCCCCACCACGAGATGGGGGCCTCGCACGCGCAGGCGCTCACCGGCGAATACCCCTTCGCGCAGACGTATGTGCACGCGGGGATGGTCGGCCTCGACGGCGAGAAGATGTCGAAGTCCAAGGGGAATCTGGTCTTCGTCTCCCAACTGCGCCGCGAGGGAGTCGATCCGGCGGCGATCCGGCTCACGCTGCTCGCACACCACTACCGGTCGGACTGGGAGTACACGCCGGCGCTTCTCGACGAGGCGCGGACGCGGCTCGCGCGGTGGCGCGCGGCCGTCTCCCGGCCCGACGGGCCGCCCGCCGACGCCGTCGTCGAGGAGATCCGCGCCGCCCTCGCCGACGACCTCGACTCACCGGCCGCGCTGACCGCCGTCGACCGTTGGGCCGCGGCGCAGGAGGCCGGGGGAGGCTCGGACGAGGGTGCGCCCGGCGTCGTCTCGCGGGCGGTGGACGCGCTGCTGGGGGTCGCGCTGTAGCGGTTGCCGCGGCCGCCGATCCCGCCGCCGGAACGACGTCGGAAGGGTGAACGGCCAAGGGGCCGCCCGGTGTTCGCGCCGGGCGGCCCCTTCGTGTGCGGTGCCGTGCTTCGTCGGTGCCGTGCTGTGCGGGCTTCTTCGGCGCCTTGTACCGACGGCTCTCACCCGTCGCCGGGGGCGTCGCCGTCCGTCTTCTTACGGCGGCCCCTGCCGGTGCCGGTGCTCCGGCCGCCCTTGCTGCCCTTGCCGCGCTTCTCGCCGGTGGCGTCCTGGCCGTCGTGGTCTCCGCTGCCGTCCTGGCCGCTCGTACCGTTCCGGCTGCCCTTGCCGTTGCGGCTCGTGCCGGTACCGGCGTCGGTGCCGGTACCCGTGGCGCCCGGCTGGTCCGCTCGCCCGTCGGCGGACGTCTCCGGCTTCTCGTCGCCGCCCTCCGCGGGCTTGTCTTGCTGCGCGCCGTCGTTGCCCTCTCCACCGCTTTCGGCGGACTTACGGGTACGGCTGCCGCCCCGTGAGGTGCTGCTGCGCTTGGCGGGCCGGGACGTGCGCTTGGCCGCGGACTTCGCGGACTTGGCGGTCTTGGCGCTCTTGGCCGTCTTCGCTGACTTGGCGCTCTTCGCGGACTTGGCCGGCTTGTCGCTGCTCGCGTCCACGCCCTCCGTACCGTCGGCGCCGTCCTTTCCGCCTGCGGAGCCCTGACTGTCCTTGCTGCTCTTGCTGTCCTTGCCGTCTTCGCCGTCCGCGGTGTCGGCGCTGCCGCCCTCGTCGGCCGCGCCGCCCGTACCGTCTTCGCCGGAACCGGCCGCGCCCTCTCCCGTGGAGCCCTCGCCGTCCGCGCTGTTCTCGGCGGCCTCGCCGCCCCCTCTGTTCTCGGCGGCCTCGCCGTCCCCGTCGTCCGACTCGTCCTTGTCGCCGTCCCGGCGGTCCTCCCGCGCGGTGCCGCCGCGCGACGGCTGCTTCGGCGGGCGGGAGCGGTCGTCCGTGCCCGGGCCGTCGTCGCGGCGCCGCAGATAGCGCTCGAACTCCTTCGCGATGGCCTCTCCCGAGGCCTCCGGGAGCTCAGCCGTGTCCCGTGCCTCCTCCAGCGACTGCACGTACTCGGCGACCTCGCTGTCCTCGGCCGCGAGCTGGTCCACGCCCAACTGCCAGGCACGCGCGTCCTCTTGGAGCTCGCCCAGCGGGACGTTCAGCTTCAGCAGATCTTCGAGGCGGTTGAGCAGCGCGAGCGTGGCCTTCGGGTTCGGCGGCTGGGAGACGTAGTGCGGTACCGACGCCCACAGGCTCACCGCGGGCACGCCCGCGTGCGTGCACGCCTCCTGGAGGATGCCGACGATGCCCGTCGGGCCCTCGTACCGCGACTCCTCCAGGTTCATGGTGCGTGCCAGATCCGGGTCGGACGTCACACCCGTCACGGGGACGGGCCTGCTGTGCGGGGTGTCGCCCAGCAGCGCGCCCATCACCACGACCATCTCGACGCCCAACTCATGGGCGAAGCCCAGGATTTCGTTGCAGAAGGAGCGCCACCGCATGCTCGGCTCGATGCCGCGCACCAGCACCAGGTCGCGCGGCCGGCCCTTGCCGCCCGCGTTGTCGACGCGTACGACCGCGAGCCGCGTCGTCGGCCAGGTGATCTTGCGCGAGCCGCCGTCCAGCCACACCTGCGGCCTGTTGACCTGGAAGTCGTAGTAGTCCTCCGCGTCCAGCGCCGCGAAGACCTCGCCCTTCCACTCACGCTCCATGTGCGCGACCGCGGCGGAGGCGGCGTCGCCGGCGTCGTTCCAGCCTTCGAACGCGGCCACCATGACCGGGTCGACCAGCTCGGGAACCCCCTCGAGCTCGATCACCCAGCGCCTCCTTCCGGCCGGGCGATGTACGCCGATACGACGTGCACCCGGCTGCCGTTCCCGTTACGTGCGGCAACCAGCCTACGGCGTGACCGCTCACATGCCGCAGCCCTGGCCGCACTGCATACACAGCGGTCCGGGGCGGGGCCCGCCGCACGCGGCGCGGCGGACTCCGCACGGCCTCCCGTGCGGCCCGGAATCCCTTGACCTGCACGGTGTTCCTCACGAGGCTGTTGCGGCAGGCCCGCCGCCGTACGGACCGGACGGGCGGCCCCCGTACCGCGATCCGGGAGGACACCGTGACCGCCAGCACCCCGCAGAAGCCCGCGGACGCCGCCGACGACTGGTGGCGGGAGGCCGTCGTCTACCAGGTGTACGTGCCCAGCTTCGCCGACTCCGACGGCGACAGCATGGGCGATCTGCGCGGCGTGGCCGAGCGGCTGGGACATCTGGCGGGACTCGGCGTCGACGCGCTGTGGCTGACGCCCTTCTACCGTTCGCCCTGGGCGGACGGCGGTTACGACGTCTCCGACTACCGCGACGTGGACCCGCGGCACGGCACGCTCGACGACTTCCGCGACCTGCTCGCGCGCGCTCACGCGTACGGGCTGAAGGTCATCGTCGACATCGTCCCCAACCACTGCTCCGACCAACACCCGTGGTTCGCCGAGGCGTTGGCCTCTCCGCCGGGCTCGGCGGCCCGCGACCGCTTCCACTTCCGTACCGGGCGCGGGCCGGACGGCGGCGAGCCCCCGGCGGACTGGCGGTCCAAGTTCGGCGGCGGCGCCTGGACCAGGACCGCGGACGGGCAGTGGTACATGCACATCTTCGCGGCCGAGCAGCCCGATCTGAACTGGGAGAACCCGGAGGTGCGCGCCGAGTTCGAGCGGACCCTCCGCTTCTGGCTCGGCCTGGGCGTGGACGGCTTCCGCGTCGACGTCGCGCACGGTCTGCGCAAGGACCTCGCCCCGCCGCTGCGCGACACCCTCGGCAACGACGCCGCACCCCTCAACTCGCCCCCGGAGGGCGACGATCACCCCTTCTGGGACCGCGACGAGGTGCACGAGATCTACCGCTCGTGGCGCAAGATCCTCGACTCCTACAGCCCGCCGCGGATCGCCGTCGCCGAGGCGGGCGTCAGCGCCGCCCGGCTGCCGCTCTACACCCGCCCCGACGAGCTGCACCAGGCCTTCAACTTCTTCCATCTGCGCTGCCCTTGGGACGCCGCGTCCTTCCGCCGCGTCATCGACGAGTCGCTCGACGGGGCGCGCTCCGTGGGCACCCTCCCGACCTGGGTGCTCTCCAACCACGACGTCGTACGGCACACGACCCGCTACGCCCTGCCCGAGGGCACCGACCTGACCGCGTGGACGGCCTCCGACGGGCGCGAGCCCGCACCCGACACCGCGCTCGGCCGCCGCAGGGCGCGCGCCGCGGCGCTGCTGACGCTGGCGCTGCCCGGCACCGCGTATCTGTACCAGGGAGAGGAACTTGGGCTTCCGGAGGTTCCGGATCTGCCGCCCGAGGCACTGCGCGACCCGATGTGGGAGCGCACCGGCCGTACGCACAAGGGGCGGGACGGCTGCCGCGTACCGCTGCCGTGGCAGCGCTCGGGGCCCTCGTACGGATTCGGGCCCGGCGGAAGCTGGCTGCCGCAGCCCGAGGGCTGGGGTGAGCACTCCGCCGAGGCGCAGACCGGGGACGAGGGCTCCTTCCTGGAGCTGTACCGTGCCGCGCTGCGGCTGCGCCGGGCCGTGCGCGGCGCCGCGAAGGGCGAGCGGCTGGAGTGGCTGACGGGCGCGGACGGCGAACTGGCCTTCCGCCGGGGGGAGTTGCTCGAATGCCGCGTCAATCTCTCCGGGCGTCCGCTGCCGTTGCCGGCCGACGCGGTGCCGCTGCTGACGAGCGAGGGACGGGCGGATGCTGCGGACGGCGCCGGGGAGCGGGGCGGCGGGATGCTCGCTCCCGACACGGCGGTCTGGCTCAGGCCGCCCGGCACCGCGGGCTGAACTCACGGGGCCAGGCGCCGTATCGGCGGCACCGCGGGCTGAACTCACCGCGCGCAGAGGGGCGTTGAGACCCGAAGAAGAGCGCAGACGGCGGGCGGGCCTGCCCCCCGGCGTGACCCGCCCGCCTGCGCTCCCGTGCGGTCCCGTCACGGCCGCACGGGGACGCGTCCCGGCCGGGCGCCCTGCGGCGCCCTCGCCCGTCAGCTCCCTGCCCTCGTTCCCGTAACCCGCCCCCGTCTCCTGCCGGTTGCTCCGGTCGTCCGCCTGCGGTGCTGCCGGCCGCTCAGCTCTCGCGCTCCGCCAGCAGCGATTCCACGCGCCCGCGCACCTCGTCCGTGTCGAGGCCGCGGATGGTGAGTGTGGTGCGCCGGCGCAGCACGTCGTCCGCGGTCTGCGCCCACTCGTGGTCGCGCGCGTGCACGACCTGGGCCCAGATCTCCGGCCCGTCGGGGTGGATGCGCTCGCCCAGCGACGGGTCCTCGTTGACCAGTCGCGCGATGTCGAAGGCGAGCGAGCCGTAGTGCGTCGCGAGGTGCCGTGCCGTCGACGGGTCCATGCGCGGGCCCGGTTCGCGCTCCCGGTCCACCAGCAGCCGGTGCGCCACCGCGTTCGGATTGGAGATGCCGGGCAGCGGCGTGCGGCGCACCAACTCCCGTACGGGCTCCATGTCCTGTGCGATCGAGCCGCCCGGCAGCTTCGCCAGCTTGTTCATCACGGCGCGGCCGATGTGCCGGTACGTCGTCCACTTGCCGCCCGCGACCGACAGCATCCCGCCGATGCCCTCGCTGACGACCGTCTCCCGCTTCGCCGCCGTCACGCCGCCGGGGCCGCCCGGCAGAACGCGCAGACCCGCGAAGGCGTAGCTGATCAGATCGCGGGAGAGGTGCT
Source organism: Streptomyces nanshensis (assembly GCF_001751255.1). Lineage (GTDB taxonomy): Bacteria > Actinomycetota > Actinomycetes > Streptomycetales > Streptomycetaceae > Streptomyces > Streptomyces nanshensis_A. Next base: position 14,060 of record NZ_LJGW01000247.1, read on the forward strand.
CCTCCCGTACGGAGAAGGCCGCCTCGTCGAGGATCTGCCGGATGTCGGCCTCGGTCGCGCGGACGTCGGCCGGATCGCCCTCGTACGCCTCGTCGGTGGTGCCCAGCAGCAACTGGTCCTCCCACGGGAGCGCGAAGGTGATGCGGTACTTGTCGATCGGCGTCGCCATCGCCGCGCGCCACGGCGCCCTGCGGCGCAGCACGAGGTGTGCGCCCTTGGACAGCCGCACGCTGGGCGCGGCGCCCTTGTCCTCCATCCTGCGCAGGTGGTCCACCCACGGGCCGGTCGCGTTGAGGACGAGCCGGGCGTCGACGCCGAACTCGCTGCCGTCGACGCGGTCGCGCAGCTCGGCGCCGGTGACCCGGCCCGCCGTGGTGCGAAGTCCCGTCACCTGCGCGTGGTTGAGGACGACGGCACCGGAGTCGACGGCCGCGCGCACGGTCATCACGGCCATGCGCGAGTCGTTCATCTGGTGGTCGCCGTAGACCGCGACGGCCTTGAGGTTCTCCGTCCGCAGACCGGGGTTGTCGGCCGCCGCACGGCTCGGCGAGACGACGCGTCCGACGCCGTCGCCGAAGGCCGACAGCGCGCTGTAGGCGAAGACGCCCGCGCCCAGCTTGGCCGCGCCGTGCGGGCCGCCCTTGTAGACGGGCAGATAGAAGGTGAGCGGGTTGACCAGGTGCGGTGCCACGTCCTTGGCCAGCACCCGCCGCTCGTGGTGGTTCTCCGCCACCAGCTTCACCGCGCCGGTCTGCAGATAACGCAGGCCGCCGTGCACCAGCTTGGAGGAGGCGGAGGAGGTGGCGCCGGCGAAGTCGCCGGCGTCCACCATCGCCACCCGCAGTCCCGACTGCGCGGCGTGCCAGGCCACCGAGGTTCCGAGGATGCCGCCGCCGATCACGAGCAGGTCGTACGTCGCTCGAGCGAGCAGCTCCCTGGTCTCGGCGCGGCTCGGATTGCCGCCGGCAGCCGGGTGCGTCCCGAGGGTGGGGACGCTCTGCAGGGTGTTCATGTCGTTCAGTTCTCCTCTTCGATCCAGCCCATGGTCCGCTGGACGGCCTTGAGCCAGTTCTTGTACTCGCGGTCGCGGTCGGCCGCGTCCATGCGCGGCGTCCACTCCGCCGCACGCTTCCAGTTGGCGCGCAGCTCGTCGGTGTCGGACCAGAAGCCGACGGCGAGCCCTGCCGCGTACGCGGCGCCCAGGCAGGTGGTCTCGGCGACCATGGGACGGACGACGGGGGCGTCCAGGAAGTCCGACATCGTCTGCATCAGCAGGTTGTTGGACGTCATGCCGCCGTCGACCTTCAGCGCCGTGAGCTCGACGCCGGAGTCCTTCCGCATCGCGTCGACGATCTCGCGGGTCTGCCAGGCGGTCGCCTCCAGCACGGCACGCGCGAGGTGGGCCTTGGTCACGTACCGCGTGAGACCGGCGATCACACCGCGGGCGTCGTCGCGCCAGTACGGGGCGAACAGGCCGGAGAAGGCGGGCACGAAGTAGGCGCCGCCGTTGTCCTCGACGGAGCTGGCGAGGGTCTCGATCTCGGCCGCGGTGCTGATGAGGCCCATCTGGTCGCGCATCCACTGCACCAGCGAGCCGGTGACGGCGATCGCGCCCTCCAGCGCGTAGACCGGACGCTCGTCGCCGATCTGGTAGCCGACGGTCGTGAGCAGGCCGTTATACGAATTGACCGCCTCATGACCGGTGTTGAGCAGCAGGAAGGTCCCCGTGCCGTACGTGGACTTCGCCTCGCCCTCGGCGTAACAGGTCTGGCCGAACAGGGCCGCCTGCTGGTCGCCGAGCGCGGAGGCGACGGGGACGCCGGCCAGGGCGCCCGTGGCCTCGCCGTAGACCTCGGCGGAGGAGCGGATCTCGGGCAGCAGCTCCATCGGCACGCCCATGGACTGGCAGATCTTCTCGTCCCAGCTCATCGTGTGCAGGTTCATGAGCATGGTGCGGGAGGCGTTGGTCACGTCGGTGACGTGACGGCCGCCGTCGGGGCCGCCGGTGAGGTTCCAGATGACCCAGGAGTCCATGGTCCCGAAGAGCAGTTCGCCGCGCTCGGCGCGCTCGCGCAGCCCGTCGACGTTGTCGAGCAGCCAGCGGATCTTCGGGCCCGCGAAGTAGGACGCCAGGGGCAGACCGGTCTCGCGGCGGAAGCGGTCCTGGCCGACGTTGCGGCCGAGTTCGCGGCACAGGGTGTCGGTGCGGGTGTCCTGCCACACCAGGGCGTTGTGCACGGGCTCGCCGGTGGCCTTGTCCCACAGCAGCGTCGTCTCACGCTGGTTGGTGATGCCCAGGGCCTTCACGTCGTCCTTGGTGATGCCGGCGTTCTCCAGGGCACCGGTCACCACCTGCTGGACGTTCGTCCATATCTCGGCGGCGTCGTGCTCGACCCAGCCCGGCTTCGGGAAGATCTGCTCGTGCTCCTTCTGGTCGACGGCGACGATGCGGCCGTCCCGGTCGAAGACGATGCAGCGGCTGGAGGTCGTGCCCTGGTCGATCGCGGCGATGAAGGGGCCCTCGCCGTGCGTGGAAGCGCCCGCGGACTGGTTCTCGGTCTCGCTCATGTGTCCTGCTCCAAGGGGTTCGTCGGGAAGGGGCTCCCAGGCTGGGGCCCGGACTCGGGACTCGGGTTCTCGGGGCTCGCCGGCGCCGCTCAGGCGGCGAAGGCGACCTGGTGCAGCCCGGCGGCCAGCGCGGCGCCGACGAGCGGGCCCACGACCGGGATCCACGAGTAGGCCCAGCCGGAACCGCCCTTGTTGGGCAGCGGCAGCAGGGCGTGCACGATGCGGGGGCCGAGGTCGCGCACCGGGTTGATGGCGTACCCCGTCGGGCCGCCGAGCGACAGACCGATGCCGACGACCACCAGCGCCACCAGCAGTACGCCGATGCCGGAGAGGCCGACGCCCTTGGTGAGGCCCAGGTTGAGGATCGCGATGACGAGGACGAAGGTCGCGATGATCTCGGTGACCAGGTTCTGCACGCTGTTGCGGATCTCGGGCGAGGTGAAGAAGATCCCGTGCACCGGGCCCGGGTTCTCGCTGCGGCGCTCGGCCATCTCCGGCTCGCGGAGGTCGGCCTGGAACTGGCCGTAGTACGTCAGCCAGACCAGCACCGCGCCGATCATCGCGCCGAGCAGTTCGCTCGCCCAGTAGACCGGGACGTCGGACCACGGGGTGGTGCCCTGCATCGCGAGGGCGAGCGTGACCGCCGGGTTGAGGTGCGCGCCGGATATCTGGGCGACGTAGCCGCCGGTCAGGACGGCGAAGCCCCAGCCGAAGGCGATGGCGACCCAGCCGGCGTTGAACGCCTTGGAACGCTTGAAGGTCACGGCGGCGCAGACGCCGCCGCCGAGGAGGATGAGCAGAGCGGTACCTGTGGTCTCGCTGAAGAAGATGTCGGAGCTGGACACCCGCGACTCCTTTGTCTTGTCCAGATGGGAGGGCGGGCCGGTCCGTCCACTGTTCGACAATGCCGACCGCCGACAGGGCAGTTTTGTCCCTGCTGGTGGTCCCGTCAAGAGGTGTGACTGAGGACTCCCGCACTCCGTGTACGCAGGGGAGATCAACTCCGGGCGGGGCGGGGGCCGGAGCCCGCGCGGGCGCTGAGCCGGGCCGTACGGCGGGCCTCCGGGGGAGGGTGCGGCGGGGTGTTTACGGCCCGCTTGCGGACGTACAAGTTCCGGTTGCGGGGCGTGTGTTCGGAGCCCCCGGCGGCGTACGGGAGGCGTACGGAGGGGAGCGGTGTACGGGCTCGACGGGGCGTCAACAAGCCGCGTGAGCCCGTCAGTTGACGCCTGGTCGGCATCCCGGTCCGTCAGAACCGGCGGGCGCCCAGATCCCGTGAGACAGCCCGTGCGCAGTCCCGTACGGCGGCGACGAGCAGCGGACGCAGCTCCGCCTCGGCGGGCGCA
>NZ_LJGW01000241.1 GCF_001751255.1 Streptomyces nanshensis
GACGGCGAGGCCCTGCGCCGGCTCGCCGCCACCACCTCGGCCGCCGGGCGCCGCCTGGGCCTCGGCCCGGACGAGCCCGCCCGCTTCCGCGCTCATGTGACGCTGGCCCGCTCCCCGTCGCAGCGGTTCGATCCGCGCCCCTACACCGAACTCCTCGGCCGCTTCGCGGGCGACCCGTGGACCGCCGGCGAACTCGCCCTCGTACGCAGCCACTTGCCCGACGGCGGCGTGCCCGGCGAACAGCCCCGCTACGAGCCGATCGCGGCCTGGCCGCTGGGCGGATGACGGACTTGGTTACCGTTGAGGCGTGAATACCAAGACGAGGACGCGCATCGTGAGCGGTGCGCTCGTGCTGATGCTCATCGTTGTCGCCGTCGCGGCGGCGCTGGGTGCCTAGGGCGTGTCCGGAAAGTCCCGTCTGGTGCGCGGGGTCTGGCACGCACGCTCGCTGTGTTGTCGATCGTCGGCGCAGCTCGCTGCGCTCTCTCCCCCTGGGCCTGACGGCCCGGGTGGTGCCCCCACCTCCGCCTTGCGATCGCACGCACCAGACCCCGCGCCCCCGCCCNAACACCCCCTAGCCCCATAACCTCCGGAGCCAGGCACCCCGTACGCGTCGTCCCGCGGTGCGGGAGCGCCGTGCCGCCGCCGTGGCCCGTTACCAGGCGAAGGCCTCCGGCGACGGGCCCGGTCCGGGGAAGATCTCGTCGAGCGAGTCCAGCAGCTCGTCGTCGAGCTTCAACTCCACGGCGCGCAGCGCCGATTCGAGCTGTTCCGGGATGCGCGGGCCGACGATCGGGCCGGTCACGCCGGGACGGGTGAGCAGCCAGGCCAGGGCCGTCTCGCCCGGGTCGAGGCCGCGTCCGGCGAGCAGGTCCTCGTAGCGCTGGATCTGCTCGCGTGCGGCGGTGTCGGCGAGCGCGTCCGCCGAGCGGCCCGTGGTGCTGCGTACGCCCTCGCCGCCGGAGCCGCCCGAGGTCTGCTTGCGGAGTGCTCCGCCGAGCAGCCCGCCGGCCAGCGGCGACCAGGGGATGACGCCGAGGCCGTACTCCTGCGCCGCCGGGATCACCTCCATCTCGGCCCGGCGCTCGGCGAGGTTGTACAGGCACTGCTCGCTGACGAGGCCGAACGTGCCGCGGCGTGCGGCGGTCTCGTTGGCCTGCGCGATGTGCCAGCCGGCGTGGTTGGAGGAACCGGCGTAGAGGATCTTGCCCTGCTGGATCAGGACGTCGATGGCCTGCCAGATCTCGTCCCAGGGCGTCCGGCGGTCCACGTGGTGGAACTGGTAGAGGTCGATGTGGTCCGTCTGCAGCCGCTTCAGGCTCGCGTCGACGGCACGGCGGATGTTGAGCGCGGAGAGCCGGTCCTGGTTGGGGGTGGTGTCGCCTTCGGCGGCCATGCTCCCGAACACCTTCGTGGCGAGCACCGTCCTCTCGCGGCGCCCGCCTCCCTTGGCGAACCACGTGCCGAGGATCTCTTCCGTACGGCCCTTGTTCGGGCCCCATCCGTACACATTGGCGGTGTCGAAGAAGTTGATGCCGGCGTCCTGCGCGGCGTCCATGATCGTGTGACTCCCGGCCTCGTCGGTGTGCGGCCCGAAGTTCATCGTCCCGAGCACGATCCGGCTGACCCGGAGGCCGGTGCGGCCAAGCTGCGTGTACTCCATGGCACAGAGCCAAGCCGCTGGAGTGGACTCGAAGCAAGCGTCCGTCCCGGCGCCGGTACGGCGATGCGCCGGTGGTGGCGGTGCGGCGGTGCGCGGCGGCGCCGTACGGGAGACTGGTGCCATGTCTGTGCTTTGGCGCCGCGCCGTCGCGGCTGTGGGGGTCGGGGGAGCGGCGGCGCTGCTCGCGCTGGGCTGCGCGCCGCCGGCCGGTGCCGCTCCGGCGGGCGGCAAGGAGGGGCCGGGCTCCTTCCGTATCAAGGACCCCCGCATCACCGAGTCGAGCGGGCTGGCCGCCAGCCGCCGGCACAAGGGCGTGTACTGGACGCACAACGACTCCGACGACGGCCCGTACGTCTACGCCGTCGACTCCCGTACCGGCCGTACGGTCGCCACCGTCACCCTCCGCGGCATCGATCCGCGCGACGTGGAGGCCATCTCGATCGGCCCCGGCGGCCAGATCTACGTCGGCGACATCGGCGACAACCTGGGCGGCGGCTGGAGCGAGGTGTGGATCTACCGCTTCACCGAGCCGGAGCGGCTGCGCGATGTGACGGTGACGCCGACCCGCTACACGGTGCGCTACGCGGACGGCCCGCGCGACGCCGAGTCGCTGATGGTGCATCCGAAGACCGGACGCGTCTACATCGCGAGCAAGAGCCAGGAGCGCAAGGGCGGCATCTACGCCGGACCGGAGCGCCTCTCCCCGTCCGGCGTCAACGTCTTCCGGCGTATCGCGCGTACGGAGATCTGGGCGACGGACGGCGCCTTCTCGCCGGACGGGACGCGGCTGGTGCTGCGCGGCTACTTCGGCGGCGGGATGTACCGCTGGCGGGACGGGAAGCCCGAGGCGCTGGACACCCCGGTCAGCGTGCCCATGGCCGGACAGGGCGAGTCGGTGACCTTCACACCGGACGGCCGCACCCTGATGTGCGGTTCGGAGGGCAAGGGCAGCACCGTCGATCCACTGGAGCTGGAGGGCGAGTTGCTGCCCGACAGCGTGCCGGCCGACGAGCGGAAGGCGGACGGCGGCGCGGGAGCCGCCGGCGGGGACGCGAGCGGCGGGGGCGACGGGAAGCTGGACGAGAAGGAAGTCGTCCTGGGCGGCGCGGTGATCGCGGGCGCGGTCGTGCTGTGGACCGCGGTGCGGCGGCTCTTCCGGCGCCGCGGCTGACGTCCCACCGCGTACGACGCCCACATACGTACGGCATGAAGCGGGCCCGGACACCGACTCCTCGGTGTC
>NZ_LJGW01000260.1 GCF_001751255.1 Streptomyces nanshensis
GGACCCCTCTCGCACGGGAGAGGGGTCCGGCGCCGCGTTGTTCTGCGCGCTCCTCCGGTCAGGAAGAGCAGGTCGTGGGCTCGGCGTTGGCCGGGTCGAGGGCGTTGGCCGCCTCGTGGAAGGCCAGCTTGTCGGCGAGGCCGACGGCCAGATGCTCGGAGATGTCGGCCGGGCACAGATCCTGGAGCACGACGTTCTTCACGTCCGGGCCGTCCAGGAACTGCGACTTGTAGGGCGTGACGACCTCGTCGTGCTTCGTCGCGATGACGGTGTACTTCACACCGGGCAGGGTGTCGCCGCCCTCGTTGAGGCGCTTGATGAAGTCCGAGCCCTCCTTCTGCTGCATCAGCGACGGGGCCAGCCCCTCCACCGCGTCCCCGAGACCGGGGATCTGGTCGACGAGCTTGGTCAGTCCGCTCAGCGTCGTGCCGTGGTTGCTCGGCGCGATGCCGACGAGGGCGTTCACCTTCTGCGCACCGTCGAGGAACTTCATGTAGTAGCGGGGCATCATGCCGCCCTGCGAGTGGCCGACGATGTCGACCTTGTCCTTGCCCGTCGCGTCCAGGACCTTGTCCACGAACGTGTCCAGCTCCCCGGCGGAGTCCTCGATGGGACCGAGGCCGTACAGCAGCGGAATGCCGTTGTACTTGCCGTAGTCGAGGGAGAAGACGCAGTAGCCGCGCTCCTTCAAGTAGGGCGCCAGACCGAGCCAGTTGTCGACGGCGTTGCCTCCCGTGCCGTGCACGAGCACGACGGGACGCGGGTGTTCCTCCGAGGGCTTGCAGTCGTAGTCGTTCCAGCCGCCCTCCGCGTCCGCGGACGCGGACTTGTCGTCGAGCGCCGCGTGTCCGGCGGCGCGGAGAGCGGCGGGCACATGGGCCGAGACACCGGACGGTGCACGGGAGTCGGGGGCCTTGGAGGCCGGGGCGTCCTTTCCGGACGCGGCGGCCTCCGACGGTGAGGCCTCCGCTGTCGAGGCGCCCGCGGTGAGGGGGAGCGTCGCCATGACGATCGCCGCCGCGGCGGCGAGGGCGGGGGTGGCAGGGTGCTTCCAGGACAGTTTCACTGCCGTCTCCTCGTGGGGGTGAGGGGAGGGTTGCCGTGACGCCTCACTCGCCGTATGACGCGCGAATGACGAGTGCTGTGTGGGGGGTTGTGGGGGTTCGGGCAGCACTCTGGTGGCTACGACGAGTGAGGCAGGCCACATTTGTCGAAGCCACGTCAATTAACGCAGCGGTAACTTGGCAGGGCCATAACCGTGCTTGTGAAGATTCGGTGACCGTCCCGGCGCCGTGTAGGCTGCCGCGGCGGCACGGCGTCAGGAGCAGGAGGAAGTCCGGTGGTTCAGCAGGTCACCTCCCGCAACTCCCGCTTCCAGCAGTGGAGTTCGTTGCTGACCAATCGCAACAAGCGGCAGCGCGCACGGGAGTTCCTCGTCCAGGGAGTCCGTCCCGTGACGGTCGCCGTCGAACGCGGCTGGCCCGTACGGGTGTTGATCCACACCACGCGGCGTCCGCTCTCCCGCTGGGCGGAAGGGATCCTGCGCGAGGTGCGCGCCGAACGCGTCGCCATGGACCCCGCCCTCCTCGCCGAACTCGGCGGCAAGGACGAGTCCGCGCCCGAACTCGTCGCGGTGGTCGAGATGCCGGAGGACGACCTCTCCCGCATCGCCCTCTCCCCTGCCGGTCTCTCCCGTACCGCTGCCTCCCCTGCGGACCCCTTCCTCGGGGTGCTCTTCGACCGTCCCTCCGGCCCCGGGAACATCGGCACGGTCATCCGCTCCGCGGACGCCTTCGGCGCCGACGGCGTGATCGTGACCGGGCACGCCGCCGACGTCTACGACCCCAAGTCGGTGCGGGCCAGCACCGGTTCGCTCTTCGCGCTGCCCACGGTGCGGGTGCCCTCGCACCGCGAGGTCGTCGCCTGGCTGGAGCGGCACCGGGAGCGCGGAGCGCCGGTCGCCCTCGTAGGCACGGACGAGGAGGGCGAGACCGACCTCTTCGACTTCGACCTGACGGGCCCCGTACTGCTGCTCGTCGGGAACGAGACCAAGGGCCTGAGCGCCGCCTGGCGCGAGCTGTGCGACCACACGGTGCGCATCCCGATGGCGGGCTCCGCCAGCTCCCTCAACGCGGCCGGCGCCACCACCGCCGTCCTCTACGAGGTCTCCCGCCAGCGCCTCGCCGCCCGCCGGGGCGGAGAAGCCCGTACGGCCCGTACGGAGTGACCGGACTCCGTACGGAGTGCTCCGGGACCCGTACGGAATGACCGGCGGGCCGCGGAGGTTGCCACGTCATGACCCGACCTCCCGGACCTCGCGTCCTCACCGACGAAGCCCTCTCGGAGCTGCTGGGCGCCCGGCACTTCAGCGTCCTGGCCACCAACCGGCGCGACGGGCACCCGCATCTGACGACGATGGTCCACGGCTGGGACCCGCAGACCCGGACCGTGCGCTTCTTCACCACCGCCGACCGCGTGAAGGCCGGGCATCTGCGGCGCGATCCGCGCGCGGCCGTGCACGTACAGGGCGACGACGTGTGGTCCTTCGCCGTCGCGGAGGGCGAGGCGGAGGTCTCCGAGGCCACCGCCGTGCCCGGCGACGCCGTCGGCCGGGAGGTGCTCGCGATGCTTCCGGAGCCGATGCGGCCCGCGCCCGAGGACGAACGCGCCTTCCTGGAACGGCTGGTGGAGGAGCGCCGGGTGGTGATCCGGCTGCGGGTACGGCGGTTGTACGGGACGGCGCTCGACGTCGACGGCTAGGGTCTGTCTGACAAAGGGCGTCGTGCGCAGTCTGGCGTGGGCGGCGGTGTCTGGTGCGTGCGGTCGCAAGGCGGAGGAGGAGAGCGCAGCGGGCTGCGCCGACGATCGACAACGCAACGAACGTGCGTGCCAGGCGCCGCCGCCCAGACGAGATTTGTCAGACAGACCCTAGGCGCGACGTCCCGTCCGGTGCGCGTGCCCTGGCACGCACGCCCGCTGCGACGGCGCCACGGATGCTCCGCAAAAACGCGTTGGCGGGCGAAGGCGGCCGCTGCTACGTTTCCGGAGGCCGGGGAAGCCGTTGGGGGCACATGGCCGTTGACCTGCGGTGCAGCCGCGCCCGAGCCTTGCTGTAGGCGAGATCATTACGTCCCTATGACGTGGGCGCCCTGTCACCCGTCTCTTGAGGCAAGTAGCGTCGACTGCATGGTCTCAGGCGAAGGCGAGTCCCAGAGCGGGGCGGGGGAGTTCACTGCGGAGAGCGCGGGGGTCGTCCTCCGTGAAGCCTGCGCTGTGGCCGGGTTCGAGTCCTCGGAGGCGGAGTTGCTGCGCCTTGGCTCCAACGCCGTATATCGCCTGGCCCACGTCCCCGTAGTCGTACGCATCGCCCGCGATCCGGCCAGCATGGAAAGCATGACGCACGCTGTACGGGTGGCGCGCTGGCTGGAAGGGGAAGGCTTTCCCGCCACACGCGTCGTCTCCGGGGTCGAGCAGCCGGCGCTCATCGGTGGCCGTGTCGTGACGTACTGGGAGAATGCTCAGGACACTCTGGAGTACGCGAGTCTGGACGAACTCGGGGACCTACTCCGCTGGTTGCACTGGCTGGAGGAGCCGGAGGATCTGCGCCTGCCGTACTTCGATCCCTTCGCCAAGGTCTGGCACGGGCTGGGCTTGCTCGACGGCGTAGGCGACGATGACCGGACCTTCTTGGAAGAGCGCGCAGAGAAGCTGCGCAAGGACTACGACCAACTGGACTTCGTGCTCCCCTTCGGGATGATTCACGGAGACGCCAATGTCGGCAACGCGCTGCGGGACCAGGACGGGCGCGCGCTCCTCATCGACTTGGACGGCGCCTGCCTCGCGCAACGTGAATGGGACCTGATCCTCACTGCGCTCTATTACGACCGCTTCGGTTGGCACACTCGGAGCGAGTACGAGTCCTTCGTACATCACTACGGCTTCGACATCATGAACTGGCCCGGCTACCCGGTCCTGGCCGACCTCCGCGAATTCATGATGACGCTCTGGCTCGGCCAACAGGTCAGCACAAGTGAGCGCTCAGCGGAGGAGTTTGCACGCCGCGTGCATGACATCCGTACGGGCGGAAGCCGTCGGGACTGGCAGCCGTTCTGAGAGCCAGTCTCAGTACGGGAGTTTCACTTCGCGGGCGTCCTGCCACAAACGGTGCTCCGCGGCCTGCTCATGGAAGTCCCGGACGGGCGCGGCGTTGCCCAACTGCTTGAGGTTTTCGCGGAATTCGGCGAGGTAGCCGGCGCAACGCTTCGACTTGAGCTGAGTCCCCATGTCGAGGGCGTCCAACGCGATGGTGCACGCCTCCTCCGCTTCTCCGGCTGCCAGGTGTGCATCCGCGAGAACCATCGTGGCAAAGAAGTCGCTACGTACGTGGCTACCGCTCATGGCGTTCTCAGCTTGGCTGACCGCCTTTTGCGCCTTCCCGATGTCCCGGAAACAGTGGGCCGCTTCAGCCGCGAGTTCGGCTTGGTCAAAGTAGGTGATCCACTCCGGCTCGTCGTCGTTGTTCACGCTTTCCAGCAGCCTCGCTGCTTCGGCCAGAGCCGTTTCACAACCACGAGCATCACCTGAGCGCGCGAGGGCTCGGGCCTCCATGGCGTGGAACTGGGCCATCAGCGTCGGCGTCGCCACGCCAGCGATGCCCATGCGAGCTGCACGCGCGAGTGTCGCGGCTTCGACGAAGTTGCCGATGAATGTGGCCTGGTGACTCATCGCCGAAAGGATGCTCCCGGCAAGTCGACGGTCATCCCCGTCCTGCGCGAGCCTGAGCGCCTGGAGGAAGTACCGCTGTGCCAATCCGTGGTGACAGGTGTCGTACGACATCCAGGCGGCCAGCAGTGTCGACTCAGCGACGGTGGAGAACAACGCGCGGCCAACCGCTTCCGTGTACTGCCCTGTGAGCAACGGGGCCACATCGCGGCTGAGGTACTGGATGACTGCCTGCCGCCCGTGATCTCCGCCGAACCGGTCGTCCATATCCGCGAACATGTCGCTCGTGGACTTGACCGCGTCCACATCGGCGAGCCCGACTCGTAGAGACCCTTCCGGAGACGAGGTCGGAAAGGAAGGCTCGGGAGCCACAAGCCAACGAAGAGAAGCCTCGCTCCAAGCTGGCTGCGACGCTTCCGAAAGAAGCAGCGGCTCGTACCCGTGCAGATCAGCACGCCAAAGCTGGTCGACTGACCGGAACGCATCCTCCGGGGTCGGGGGATAGCGGACGTCCAACAACTGGGCGTCCTGGGCGAGTAGATGTCCAAGCCCCAACTCGACTGGCGACTTTCCCAACGCCTCGCACACCAGGGGCCCGTAGAAGTCATCCGGGACGCTGTGCCCGTTCTCCCAGCTGGCGATTCGGCGCTTCACGCTCGCATCGCCCGGTAGCTGGTCACCTTTACGCGCGGCGGCTCGCCGCATCTCCGCGATGAGGCGCCCTTGGCCCCAGCCCAATTGCTTTCGGGCGATGCGCAGTTCATTCACGGCAAGCCGGGCGGGCTGGTCCTGATCCGTAGCAACCGCCTCCCCGTACTGCCCTGATGACTCACCCGTCTGACGGTAAAGACCTCACGCACTGGTGTCTTCCCCTTGTTCACAACCGGCCACTCAATCGGGAAGTGACGTGCCGGGACGCGCTGTTGCAGGGCGCGTCACCCCACGTCACCTCTCGTCATCTCCCCAGCTCATGGGCGTCCACCGGAAGGTGGTCGTGCGGCGGCCAACCCGTGGTCGTCGCCAACTGAGGTGAGACGACGTGCAGATGATGAGCAAGCGCGGCATCCAATGGCTGTCCGCCTCCGCGGACGACCCTGAGGCGTGCCGTGAGCACTGGGCCGCTGATCCGCGTGCACCGTACGCGCTGTCGGCCGGCCGCTACTTCGATGTGGTCTCGGTCGCTCAGCGAGTCGGACTGGAGACCTTCGAGCAGCTGACGCGCCACAACATGCCCATGGGTCCAGTCATGATGGACCGCTCAGCGCGGCGAATCGGCTTCTTCCTGCCGTCCGGCCAGCGTGAGCGCTTCGCTCGCATGGTGGTGAACGAGACGAGCGATGCCCTCTCTTACCGCTACTTGGACGAAGGCTCGGTGATCGTCGCCCCTGGACCCATGCCGCTCAGCACCGACCGGCACGCCTGGCTTCGTGCTCCGGCGCGTCGACCGGAAGCTACACCCGCGCGAGTCGCGGCACTTGCGGCGATGCTCGTGGCTACATCCGCTCTGCTCGACCGCGCCGAGCAGTACGAGCGCGAGCGCGTAGACCTTGAAGCGATGCCCGTCGACCCGCAAGCGCAACTGGACCTCGTGTCGCCGGAGGCAGCTCATGAACTCTGAGCAGGGCTTCCCGGACGACGCGAACTGGTCACCGCTGGACAGCAGTGAATGGTACGCCGCGCGTCATGCGATGGCGGCACTGCGTGACGTCCTCATTGCAGCCGGCATGGAACGCGACTTCCCCTACCTGCGCGCCGACTTGAACGCTTTCGGGCACGGAATGATCGAGCTCGGCCGCATCGCGCCCCAGACCGCAGAACGTCTCGCAGAGCTGCTTCGGCTGGCTCTGGAGTGCTCAAGCGACGTGCGCACCACTGAGGGGCCGTAGGAACGATGCGAGCGGTGAACGAGGTGAACGGAATGACAGGCAGGCGAGACGTGTGCGCCCCGAGCGCTGACGACTTGCAATCGGATGTGCCCTACGTACGCGGCTGGATGGAAGGCCGTCGCGGTGCTGACGCGTTGGCTGAAGCCCTTCGAGCTCTGGGTCTGGAAACCGATGTGCCGGGCCTACGAGCAGACGTCAATGTGCGCGGCGACGGAATCGTCTGCCTCGGTGAAGTTCGCCCGGCAGCAGCGGAATTGCTGACCCGCGCCCTGATGGCCGGCCTGTCCATCGAAATGGCTCGTAACGTCGCCCGTCCGCCGAGCAGTTTCCCGCCCGACGCTCCCGCAGGGTGACCGCCCCGAAAACCGCCCCCTACACTCGGCCCGGCCCGTTCTTGCCAACGACCGGTGTACGGGGCCTCTTCATGTCTGCGGCATGCTGTGCCTTGATGTCACTCGCCCTGGCGAACGAGGCGACAAGTGCCAACGAGAACCCGCCACATACGATCTGCGATTGACGCTGCTGCGTCGTGGGGCCTGCCGTTCGTCGAGACCGGCGCCCCAGCGCCGCAGCTCGAACGACGGCTGACCCCGGGGCTAGTAGTCCAGCAGCGGTTCACTATCTGACCAGGCCAGGTAACGAACCGCTGCTGGAGTACTAGCGGTGGGGGCGGCGGAGCTATTGGGTTGTCAGGCCGTCACCTCGTCGATAGCAGCAAGGATCAGCTCCGGCACGGTGGCGAGAGCACTGTCCAGGAGGTATTCGATCGCTACAGAGTCTTTGCTCCGATTCACATCAATTTGCATCGTCCACTGCCCCGGTTGATAGCGAGCGAGCATCGAAAGGGCGAAGAGTACCGCCCACCAGGCCAGCAAGGGGTGAAGCTGACGGTCGTCACCGCCGAGTCTTGCGTGGATCGCCCGTTCGGAGTCCGTCAGGCTGCGCCCCTTCCATGGGGCAATTTCGTCAAACTTGCGTTCCGCGACGTCCTCGCCATGTCCAACATCCCAAATGAGCCGACAGCCGATGGTGCCTTGCCGCTCATTCCAGCTCTCTGGCCCGCTATCGGGGATGGCGCCAGTCGACCGGAAGCGGTAACCCTTCAACGCCGGATAGTCAGAAAGCCACGCGCTCAGGGCCTGTTCGCGGTCCGTAGGGTCCTCGTGGTTTTGAAGATCGCCGGGCAAACCGGAGACCATGGCCTGCAGGGTGCTGGCGTCGACCTGGTAAGTCTCACGGTTGATTGCAAGCTGCGGATGGGTTGTCGACTGCAAGGGCCAGAGGCTGACTTCCAAGATCGCTGCCCATACGTCCGCCAGGCGTGCTTCGTCAGGCAGAGATCGCGATCCGAGTATCTCCGCGACCTGGGTGAACGACTCGGCTCCCGCTTTCCCTTTGTCCTTCACGATTACCGAGCCCACGTCTGACTGATCCAATTGAGTGGCAGATATGCCATGACCGTTCAGGCGACACTTGTCGTTGGGGACTGGGGCGCACGCCGCGATGGCTCTACCTGCCTGGCTCAGCCCGTAGAAGAGCACGAGAGGCCTAGAAGCTGGCCCCACTGTGGCAGCTGCGGTGAATAGTTGTTCCGACTGCTCCAGCGATGCGCTGAAAAGCCTGTGGCGCCAACTGCTACTACTCGCATCGCCGGGCGGGGCAGCACGAAGTTCCCGCAGCGCCCTCCATACTGCTGCTGTTGGGGGGTAAGTCTGGTCACGATACGTAGGGTACGGCCTGCGAACCATCTCCCCATCGTGCCAGCACGCATTGCCCAGGATTCGGCCGGGCCGACCATCACTCTGCGCTGCTTTTTGGCTCGCGCAGGCGCGCTTCGGCGAATCGGGCGTTCCAGCGCAGCCGAGTGAGGCGCGCCCGCAGGCCGTATTCGGGCTCGACGAGGATGACGCGACCGATCTCCGGGCCTACAGCCGAAGGGAGGATGGATTCGAGGCGGAGGGCGCTCCCGCCCGCGATGAGGACGGAGTTGATCCGGGCCAGCGCTCGGTAGCACTCGATCTGGGAAGGTTCCTCGCTCTCCACCGAGTTGGCGCCAAGACCGACGGGTGCAGTGGAGGGGTGTCCGGCATCGGAGACTCCCACTACCCAGGTCCGGTAGCCGCCAGGGCGGCCGAAGTAGTGAGACTCGGAGTAGGAGTACTGCTGGGCACCGACGGCCCAGAGGGGAGGGCCGTCTACCTCGGAGTGAGGTAGGGAGGAGAGGCGCGACCGGCCCAGGCGGATGACGTGCTCGGTGCCGATTCGGATGGCCGGACGGAAGATCCTGCTGCGGGTTGTGAGGCTGTACAGCGCGACCTCGTCGTCCTCTGTGCACCATGTGGTTAGGTAAGCCATCCTGCCCAGCGGCCAGGTGCGGACGGTCATCTCCTGCTCGGCGATGCTGATTCCTGCGCCCTCGAGCTCCGGGGCGTCGACGAACTGCTCGACGCTCCGCTTGTACTGCCAGGCAGACTCGCCGAACAGCTCCTTGACGTACTCGTGCCGGACATGCGGAGCCAACTTTCGGTAGTTCCTGACGAACAGCGCTCGCTTGCCGATTGTGCTGCGCCACCATCCGCGCAGCGTGTTGTAGAGGGCGACGTAGGCGCCCAACGCCGCGGCGATCATCCAGACATTGATCTTGGTGTCAACGGTCGGTATCCAGTGCACAGCAGCATCCTGCCGCACTGTTGGATCCTGGCGGTGCGAGCCGCTAGGACGCGGTGGACCACGGACTGGGCTGGGTTTGTGCGGCTACTGGCCGGTGATGACGAGGCGTCCGTGGCTGCAGACCGTGTGCACCCAGAGGGGTCGCAACCGTCCTCGGCTGGTGTGGCTCGAACTGGCCTCTGGGGTCCCATGGGGGCCGCAGTCGCTTGGACAACGGCCCGTTGGCCTCCGCCGTGAACTTCTCGCCAGGTGCGTCGATCAGGCTGCAACTAGGCGTGCGGGCCGAGAGAAAGCACAATGTCGAATCGCACAACACTGGTGACGCTAACGCAATGTGGTTGACCTGCCCGGAGGTGGCACTGCTCGCAGAAGGTCCCACAGCGGTCGTCCGCTTGCAGCCCACTCACCGAGCACGTTGCGGTCGACCAGGTGCAGCCGTTGAGACTTGGCCAGTGGGGGACAGCCGGAGGTGAACCGGCCGTTCGTGACCAGTACTACGACGTCCGCGCCGTGGAGTTGACGGGCAGTGCCGTTCAGTACATGCAGGTCGGGGGTTCCGATCGGGGAGCCGGCCCAGCCCTTCCGACGGTGCTTCGCTTGAATCACCCAGCGGCGACCGAAGGGGTCAGTGGCCTTCACGTCTGCGCCGTTGTCGCCCGCACCACCGACCTGCACTGCGTCAGTGCAGCCGTCCCGTTTCATCAGGTCCCGTATGGCATGCTCGAACTCCCGGTGATGCAGCGAGTCCAGATGGCTGATCGCGTACCGGAGGCCGCGGGCTCGAACCTGCTCCCACTGTGCCTTCTGCTGCCGCTGGTGATGCCAACCGCCGAGCACTGCCGCGCCGACGACGATGGCCACCAGGAGCATCCAGGGATGCTCACGGATCCAGTTGACCACCGCGACGAACAGCGTGATGGCCGCGACAGCCGCCACGCCAAAGGCGATCACCTGTGCCTCGGCCCTCTGTTGCCGCCTGCTCCTACGCCGGATGCGGCGCCGTTGCGGTGGCCGGCGGCGGCTCATCGCCCGCTGCCGATGGTCTGGAAGTGGATCGGGTACGACACGGATCGCTGCGTGGCAGGCTTCCGTTCCGCCTTTGGGAAACGGATCGGGTAGGTCGCCGGCTTCTGAGACTGCGGCTTCACTGCCTGACCGCTGTCACTGAACCTGATCGGATAGGTCGCTGTCTTCTCGGGCCGCTGCGGCTGCTGGCTGTCAGCTGCCGTGCTGGTGGCGCCGTTGCCTATGCCGATGATCGTCATAGCCGCCACGGCAAATAACGCCATCTCGTGACGCGCTCCCGCTGCCCACCGATAGTGCCCGCGAACGCGGGTTCCGTCTGCCCTCACATAGTCCTCGATGTATGGCATGGCTGCCTCTCCTCCGTGACTTGATGCCGAACTGCTATGAAAGCAGCGGGCACTGACAAGCAGTCATGAACTGATCACGACGAGTGAAGCCAGTGAGGTCCATGCGAGAGATGGGCTCAGTGTGCCGGATTGTGCAGCCGGGCTGTTTGTACCGGTTTTGTAACTGGAGTTCCGTACACCCGAGTTGACCTTATTGTTAGGCATCTATCGGACCCTGTGGGGGAGTTCGGCCCGAACATCAAGGACGCACATGCCCAAGATCCGCACCGCTGCCGCCACCGCCGCCATGGCCTGCCTGGCCGGGCTTGCCCTCGCCCCTTCACAGGCCCAAGCCGCCGGCACGGTCCACATCTACAAGGTGTACTACGACAGCCCCGGCAGTGACCGGGGCGGCAGCAGCAGCCTGAACGCCGAGTACGTGCAGATCAAGAACAGCACTGGTTCAGCGTTCCAGATGCAGGGTCACAAGCTGAAGGACTCGAGCGGGCACGCGTACGTCTTCCCCTCCTATCGGATCAGTGCGGGCAAGACCTTGAAGGTCCACACAGGCAAGGGCACCAAGTCCGCTGGCCACCTCTACATGGGCCGTTCCGCGTACGTGTGGAACAACGACAAGGACAAGGCCAGCATGTACAAGCCCACCGGCGCTCTGCGGGACTCCTGCTCCTACAACTCCACCCGTGCCGACTACAAGATGTGCTGAGCCGCCCCACGAGCGTAGGAGCACTGGTTTCTGAAGAAGGGTGAGAGAGCCGCCGTCTGCTTGGGCGGCGGCTTCGCCAATCCCGCACAGCGTTCCAATGCAGAGGGCTCGCATGCCGGCGCCCTGGTGAGTTCTCCGGGCTTCGGCATAGCCGTACCAGTGTCGCAGACGGGTGGAGGTGGCCTGCGCCGGAGCGGGGTGGGGCCGGTCACCATCCGGCATCGTCTGTCAGCGGTGGCCAACCTTGCACGGCCCAGAGACGGCCCGGGTGCGAAAAGTAGCTGTCCTGCCGCAGCCTTGGGGACGGCAAGCTCGATGCTGTCGGCGAAGGTGTCCCGCTCCCGGTTCCGGCTCCTCACTGACCTTAGTGCCCTTCCCGTACTCAACTCCGCAGGTGGCATCGGCTGTCGGGGACAGAGCCCGGTAGTCGCCTCATCGACTACGTCCGCAGCACATTCACTTCGACTAGAATGTCGCAATTGGTGTCTTTGAAGAGCTCCGGGCTGTGCTCCAAGATCACAAGGTCCACCCGGCTGAGGAGGGGGCTGTGCAACCTAGGGATCGTCTTACTCTCGTTGCAGCAGTGGCAGAGCTAGCTGTGCTGAGTGCGCTTGAACTCGCCGGAGGCCGGATCATTAGACGGGCCGAGCGGTCTCTAAGAGGGCCGTTGAAGGCATTCAAACCAATCGCGGTGCATGTGCAGCAGCCCGTCGCAGAGGCCGAACTCGACCGAATCCTCCCAGCCGATGCCTGGGCGGTCCCCCGCGCGGCCGGCCTCCCGGAGGCCCTGATCGAAGCGCTTGACAAGCATGCGCGAATACTTCTCGTGGCTGGACTTGAATTTTGCCGTGAGGACCTACTCCTCACGCTTTCCCGCCTTCCTATTGGAAAGATCCACCTCCCATGGGGCTTGTCCACATTCGAAAGCCATGGTGATGAATCGACTCAATTCTAAACGAAGTTCTTCTCGCTCGCCTAACGCACTAATTCAAAACTGTTGGATGAAATCCCGAAAGGAAAGAACGATTGAGCCCACGAGCTGGAGGAGAAGCTGACAAGTTTGGCAACCGCTATGAGGGCGTCTGGACGGTACGACATTTATTGTACGTGCTACTCGGATACGGGGATTCCGTCAAAGTAGAAGACATCGATGAACTAGGCAAAGGCGCCGAGTTTACTTATCGCCGTGGCAACACTGTCGAAGTGCATCAGGTCAAACGGCAAAACGGGAACGCCAACAGCTGGAATGTAAAATCTCTCAAAAAGCTAGGAATTTGGGAGAATGCCAAGTATCACATTGATCGGGGCCGCGAATTCCACTTCGTTTCGGTTGTATCCACCCGTTCCATCCAAGAGCTTACCGACAGAGCGAGAAGTGCAGACAGTCTTGCGGAGTTCATCAGCGATCGACTGACGCGGGATCTTAAGGTCACGTTCGATGAACTATCATCTTCAGTAGTCTATGGCTCGGCGCACGTAGCATGGAGTGTGCTACGTGGACTGTGGACCTCATGTCATGACGAAAACGAACTCGTCCGCGTAAATTCGGTACTCGCAGAGATTCTCTTAAGTGGAGCATCTGGTCGCCTCGCCGCTGCTGGTCTGGGTGACCTTATTGACAATAGTCTAGGCTCCACTCTTGATGAGACAGCCATCCATTCTCGTCTTGAGCAGTATGACCTCCAGCGCTCGCCAACCTTCTCCGACAGATCGGTTCTAGGAAAGGTTAAAGCTGCAACTGCGACATGGGCTGATAGTATCGAGCGGGAGCTCCTGCACCCCGTTATCAAACGTTCCGAGGCGGACAAGGTAATCGATCTTGTCGGGGCTGAGTCTGAGAAGCTCACTCTCCTAATGGGTGCTGCAGGATGCGGTAAGAGCGCTACTCTCCACCAAGTCATTCAGAGACTACGTGAACAAGAAATTCCGGTACTGGGGTTTCGGTTGGATCGACTTGAGCCTTTCACGACGACACGTGAATTGGGCAGCCGCGTCGGATTGGACATGTCGCCCGTAGCAGCTCTCGCCACCGTTGCCCACGAACAATCGTCTGTTCTAATTATCGATCAACTCGATGCCGTAAGCCTTGTATCGGGACGCATGCCTAGAAACTTCGATGCAGTCGCTGATCTAGTACGTGAAGCATCGGCATTTCCGAGGATGCAGGTATTACTGGCTTGCAGAAAGTTTGATGTAGAAAACGATCATCGGATTCGCATGCTGGTTGATGCGGAGCGATGTGAAAACGTCGAAGTGCAAGAACTCACAGAATCCGAAGTCGACGAGGCGTTGGCGGCTATGGGCCTCGACGTTGCGACTTTAAGTGGTCGACAGAGGAAGTTGCTTCGATCACCCCTCCACCTGGTGCTCCTTAGAGGTTTTGCTGATGATCCAGGGCTACTAGAATTCCAGACGCCTCAAAATCTTTTTGACGCTTTCTGGCAGCGCAAGCTAAGGGACTGCGTTCAAAGGCGCGAAACGGTTCGCTTCCACAAAGTTGTCTCAACAATCGCAGAGGCAATTAGTGACCGCCAGCGACTATCCGTTCCTATCACGGTCCTTGATAGGTTGGATCTAAGTGTAGACGCTGACGTACTTGTGTCGGAGCGCGTGTTGGTGCGAGATGGACAGGAAATTGCATTTTTTCATGAGTCGTTTTTCGACTACACCTTCGCAAGAGGGTGGGTCGATCGCAACCAATCTCTTGAAGAATTCCTGACATCTGGAGAACAAGAACTCTTTCGGCGCGCCCAAGTGCGCCAAATCTTGAGCCACTTGCGGGAACTGGAACCCGATCGATTTTCAGAGGAGGTGGAGGAAACTCTCACAAGCCCGAATGTGCGCTTTCATGTCAAGGATATGATCCTTAGCCTGCTGCACGCACTTACTCTGCCGACGGCACGTGAGTGGGAAATGATTGCTGCTGTGCTAGAAACCCACCCCTCGTTCGAGCAAAGACTCTGGCGCTCTCTTCGCACAGGGCCGTGGTTTGAATGCCTTGATAGGGCAGGCATTGTCGAGGAGTGGCTATCAGGAAGTAGCGACGTCGAGAAGCACAGGGCAGTAGAGATAATGGCAGGAGCTACATCGTCAAGCCCCGATCGATTGGCTGAAATTCTCCGGCATCACAGGACTGAGAGCAGCTTCGCGAACTGGCTTCGATGGATTGTCCGTTTTGCTGATCTGCATGCGAGCCGCGCACTTTTTGAACTGCTTCTAGCTGCTATTCGTACTGGTGAATACAACGATGACGTTCGCGGCGAACTGTGGTTGTCGGCCCATGGTCTCGCTCACCATCAACCTGTCTGGGCAGCGGAATTGCTAGCCGCGTATCTCATCGATCGTCCTGATTCCATGGCGTTGGCGTCGAACGACAAGATTGCTGCACTTCAAAGCCGGGATCATAGCGCAAGCGAGATGGCACGGGTCGCGGCAGAGGGAGCTCCGGAGTCATTCTGCACCCTTCTCCTGCCGTATGTACTCGACGTGATGGAAGAAACTGCTTACCGTGAAGAGGACCTGCCGATTCTCGACCGACATTTTTCGAATCGCTACCCCGAGTTCAGCATGCACCATCTGGACGAGGTCATTTTCAGTGGAATTGCCTACTCCATTCGGTATCTCGTGAAGCACAGCTCCCCTGAGGCACAACCTGCTCTGGATAAGCTTGCAACAAGTCCCTACGAATCGGCACAATGGCTGTTGTACGAAGCTCTTCGTGTGGAAGGTCAGAAGTACGCAGAATGGGCAGTGGAGCTCTTGCTGGAAGGGCCTCATCGTTTCTTGAGTGGATATACATCCAATTCTGTTTGGGCTGCGCGTCAACTGATTCAAGCCGTCACCCCGTTCTGCTCTAGTGATTCGTTCGAGAAACTGGAAGCGGCGATCCTCGCCGTTCGTTTTCCGTGGGAGAGCCGTCGACCGGGCTGGTACATGTTCAATCTTCTGTCCGGGATGGATGAGTCACGCCTTTCAGTCGTCGCTAAACGACGGTTGGGTGAGTTGCGGAGAGCCGCGGGTAGTGAGCAACCGCATGAGCCTGAAGGAATCGTGGGTGGTGCTATCGCCTCTCCGATTCCTGCAGATTCTGCTAAACAAATGTCCGATGATCACTGGTTGCGCGCTATCACAAAGCATGACATAGACAAAACGAACTGGCGGGAATTTACAGGTGGCGCCCACGAGCTCTCTAGTGTGCTGCAACAGGAAGCAGAGCGTGACCCTGCCCGGTTTGCACGGTTGTCTCTCCGCCTGAGTAGTACCACGCACATGTCATATGTGACAGCGATTCTTACGGCTCTGGGGTCAGGGGAAGTGCTCGATGACCCTTCGCCAGTATTCGATTCTGTGCGCCACATTGCGACTCTCGGGCACGGTGACACGGGGCGCTGGTTTGGATTCGCTCTTCGCCCCTACTACAAATCAGTTCCTCTGGATGTCGTAGAAATTCTAGTCGATCATGCTAGGCGCTCAACGGAACCTCCCATCAGCGATCGCGCGTGGTCATCGGATGGAGAAGATAATATTGGCCGGGACGTGCACTTTACGGGAATCAATTCGGCTCGCGGTGCGTTAGTGGAAACCTTGGGGGATCTGCTCCTTTATGATTCTGATGGGAGTCGAACTTCGCTGGTTGTACCGATACTCAGCGAAATGGCCGCGGACTCTTCTCTCGGAGTTCGATCGTGTGCTGCCCACCTGATTCAGGCTTCTATGCGGCACGCGCGAGGGCCTGCGCTCGATGCGTTTTCGCATCTTGTGGCGACAGACGATGACCGTCTTTTTGCAACTGGCACGGTTATTCGTTTGATCATGCAGCTTGGATATGAAAGTCCAGAGCTAGCAAGACCGGTGATTGAGCAGAACCTTCATTCCTCGGTTCGTGAAGTTCGAAAGGCTGCTGGGCACCTCTCGGCCTTCGCTGGATTGCAGTGGGGGATGAAAGATCTGCTTGATTTCGTGGTCTCATCCAGCGATCCAGCCCGGCGTGAGGGCGCTGCACGACTATGTGCACATATGCTCCCCAATACGGAGGATGCAGCGTTTGCCCGTCAAGCGTTCGAGTCGTTCATGGATGACCCAGACGCGTCGGTGCAGAAGGCAGTGGGTGAGGTTGCTGGCGCCCTACGTGGCAAGCACCTTCGATCCGTCAAACACTCCTTGACTCGTTTGATCTCCTCGGCGTCGTTCACGGCATCGCTGCCTCAGTTGTTTATTACCTTGCAGCAAGCGCCTGATCGTGTGGACGACTTGGTATTGGAGTGCTCACGGCGGTTCATCGAGATTGAGGGTGCGGATGCTGGAGATATCAGGACCAGTGCTGCGGCCGATGCTCGATATGTCGGTGAACTTCTTATCCGGGCTTATGCTCAGGCTCTCAGAAGATCGACGAGGAGGAAGGTCTTGGATGTAATTGACCAGTTGCTGGAAATAGAAGCCTTCGGCGTCGCGGAGTTGGTTGAGAAGTCAGAACGCTGATCTGGGCCTCAGGGGCGTGAAGACATTCGGTGGAGCGGCTTTGGGCTGGAGCTGCCTTGGGGCGAGAGATCAGGGGCTCGTAAGCTTGCCGCGACTCGGGCAGTCTCCTGACCTGCCCGCAAGGGCTCGAAGTGAGCCCCTGATCTTAGAGCCTCGCCCAAGGTGGCTGCCTAAAGCCGCGGAGTCGGCGCCCAAGCCACGGTGCGCCCCTCTTCTTGTGGCTCGCGTCCGCGCGCGGGCCGGCGGCCGGGCCGGAGCGGGGCGGAGACA
>NZ_LJGW01000245.1 GCF_001751255.1 Streptomyces nanshensis
GGCCGGCGTGCTGGCCCGGGCGCCCGGGGGACAGCCCCTGCTGGTGCACGACGCCGCCACACCCGTCGAGCTGGCCGTCGTCGCGCTCGCCCGGCACCGTGGCACCGAGGTCTTCGCCACCGCGCCGCCCGCCGCCCGCGACACACTGCGGGCCCTCGGCCTGGACGCCGCGCATCTGGCCTCCTCGCGGACCGGGGAGTTCGAGCGGACCTTCGCCGAGACGCTCGGCGAGGCCCGTATCGGCACGGTCGTCACCCGCGGTGCCGGAACCGGCGACGCAGGCGGCGGCCCGGGGGCCGTACCGGTACCGGACACGCTGCTCCGCGTGGGCGCCGCGTTCACCGACCCGGAGACGGCCGCCCCCGGAGCGCTGCCGGAAGACCTGACGGACCTCCCCGAACTGCCGCACCCCGGGCCCGGCGAGGACAGCCGCCTGGAGGAGTGCCGGGTGCGGACGCTCACCGCCGACTGGGACCCGCAGGGCACCGTCCTGATCACCGGCGGCACCGGCGGTCTCGGACTGCGGATCGCCCGGCATCTGGTCGCCGACCGCGGCATGCGCCGGCTGCTGCTGCTCAGCCGGCGCGGCATGGACGCCCCCGGCGCCGCACAGGCCTGCGCGGAGCTGACCGGACTCGGAGCCGCGGTCGACGTGCACGCGGCCGACGTCACCGACGCGGAGGCCCTCGCGTCGGCGCTCGCCTCGGTGTCCGGGACGCATCCGCTGACCGCCGTCGTACACGCCGCCGGCGTGATCGACGACGGCGTGATCGGCGCGCTGACACCGGAGCGCGTGGCCACCGTCCTGCGGCCCAAGGCGGACGCGGCCTGGGCGCTGCACGAGGCGACCCGCGGACTCGACCTCGCCGGTTTCGTTCTGTTCTCCTCGGCCGCCGGTGTCCTCGGGGCGCCCGGCCAGGGCAACTACGCGGCGGCCAACGCCTTCCTCGACGCGCTCGCCCAGCGCCGCCACGCCGCGGGCCTGCCGGCGGTGTCACTGGCCTGGGGCCTGTGGCAGGAGAGCAGCGAGCTGACCGCCGGCCTCACCGACGCGGACGTCCGGCGCATGGAGCGTGCGGGACTCGGCCTGCTGCCCACGCGGCAGGGTCTGGGCCTCTTCGACGTCGCCACCACCGCGGAGACCGCGGCGCTCCTCCTGGCCGCGCCGCTCAACCTCCGCACGCTGCGCTCCCGCAGCGCGCAGCCCGGCTTCCCGACGCTGCTGCGACGGCTGGCCGGCAAGGAGGACCTCCCCGGTGCCGGGGAGACCGCCGCGCTGCCCGCCGAACTCGCGGGCCTGTCCGAGGCCGACCGGCGTGCCCGCCTGCTGGCCACGGTCCGGCAGCTCGCGGCGGCCGTCCTCGGCTACGGCTCCTCCGGCGCTGTCGCGCCCGACCAGGCCTTCACCACGCTCGGCCTGGACTCGCTCGGCGCGGTCGAACTGCGCGCCAGGCTGACGGAGATCACCGGGCTCACCCTCCCCGCCACGCTGGTGTTCGACTTCCCGACGCCGGCCGCGCTCGCAGGCCGGCTGCTGGAACTCATCGAGCCCGCCGAGGCGGTCTCACCCCTGCACGCCGAGATCGACCGGCTGGGCGAGCTGCTGTCGGCGCAGGAACCCGACGACGCAGAACGGCGCCGGATCACCGCCCGCCTGGAGGCCCTGCTGTGGCGGTGGACCGACGGCCGTGACGGCGGCGCGGCGCAGCCCGCGGAAGACGACCTCGACGACGTCTTCGACGGTGAGAGCGAGGACGACATCTTCGCCCTCGTCGACCGGGAGCTGGGCATGGACTGACCCCGCACGGGCCCGGTCCGCCGGGCCCGTGCGGACCGAGCCCGCCCCCACTCCAGCACCGCACCCAGGAGCCAGCCCTCATGGCGAACGAAGACAAGTACCGCGACTACCTCAAGCGGGTCACCGCCGATCTGCGCGCCGCCAAGCAGAACCTTCAGGAGGTGCGGGACCGGGCGGCCGAACCCATCGCGATCGTCGGCATGAGCTGCCGGTTCCCCGGCGGCGCCGACTCGCCCGGGGAACTGTGGAACCTGCTGACCGGTGAGGTGGACGCGATCGGGCCCATGCCCACCGACCGCGGCTGGCCGCTGGACACGCTCTTCGACCCGGACCCGGAGGCCCCCGGCAAGAGCTACGTCAGCGAGAGCGGATTCCTCGCCGGCGCCGCCGAGTTCGACGCCCCGTTCTTCGGTGTCTCGCCGCGCGAGGCCCTGGCGATGGACCCCCAGCAGCGGCTGCTGCTGGAGACCTCCTGGGAGGCGGTGGAGGCCGCCGGCATCGTGCCGGCGTCGCTGCGCGGCAGTGCCACCGGTGTATGGGTCGGCGCCTCGGCGCACAGCTACGGAGCCGGCTCGTCCGCCGTACCGGCGGAGGTGGAGGGACACGTGGTGACGGGCAGCGCGCCCGCCGTCGCATCCGGCCGCATCTCCTACGCCCTGGGCCTCGAAGGGCCCGCGCTCACCGTGGACACCGCCTGCTCGTCCGCGCTGGTCGCGCTCCACCTGGCGTGCGACTCGCTGCGCCGCGGCGAGACCACCCTGGCACTGGCCGGCGGTGTCGCCGTCATCGCCAACGCGATGGTCTTCAGCGAGTACAGCAGGCAGCGCGCGCTCGCCCCCGACGGCCGCTGCAAGGCGTTCTCCTCGGACGCCGACGGCACCGCCTGGTCCGAGGGCGCCGGCATGCTCGCCCTGGAACGGCTCTCGGACGCCCGGCGCAACGGGCACGACGTCCTCGCTCTCGTCCGCGGCACCGCGCTCAACCAGGACGGCGCCTCCAACGGTCTCACCGCGCCCAACGGCCCCTCCCAGCGCCGGGTCGTCGAGGCCGCGCTGCGGGCCGCCCACGTGGCCCCCGACCAGGTCGACATGGTCGAGGCGCACGGCACGGCCACCCCGCTCGGCGACCCCATCGAGGCCCAGACACTCGTCGACGTCTACGGAGCGGGCCGCGAGAACGGCCGTCCGCTGTGGTTCGGATCGCTGAAGTCCAACATCGGCCACACCCAGGCCGCCGCCGGCGTCGGCGGCGTCATCAAGGCGGTGCTCGCCATGCGGCACGGCCTCATGCCCAAGACCCTGCACGTCGCCGCCCCGACCGAGGAGGTCGACTGGCGTGAGGGGCACGTACGGCTGCTCACCGAACCGCGGCCCTGGCCCGCCGTGGAACGGCCGCGCCGGGCGGCGGTCTCCGCGTTCGGCATGAGCGGCACCAACGCCCACGTGGTGCTGGAACACGACGTCCGCCCGGTGTCCGGCGAGCCCGAAGGGGCCGACGCCGCGGACACCTCCGGTGAGCGGGCCGGTCAGGAAGCGCCGGCGCGCTCCGCACCGGTGGTGCTGTCCGCCAAGTCGCCCGCCGCGCTGACCGCGCAGGCCGAGCGGCTGCGCACCTTCCTGCGCGCCACTCCCGGGGCCCGGCCGGACGAGGTGGCCTGGTCGCTTGCCACCACCCGGGAACTCTTCCACCACCGGGCCGCGGTACTGGCCGACGGGCGTGACGCGCTGCTGGCCGGACTGGACGCCCTGGCCACCGGCGAGCGCCCGCCGCTCGGCACCGTCTCGGGCGTGGCCGGCGACGGCGGCACCGTGCTGATGTTCCCCGGCCAGGGCGGCCAGTGGGCAGGCATGGCACGCGACTTGATGACGGAGTCACCGGTCTTCGCCGACGCGCTGCGCGAGTGCGCCGCGGCGATGTCCCCGCTCGCCGACTGGGACCTCCTGGAAGCGGTGACCGACCCGGACGGGAAGCTGCTGAGCCGCGTCGACGTGGTGCAGCCCGCGCTGTTCGCGGTCATGGTCTCCCTGGCCAGGCTCTGGCAGTCGTGGGGCGTGCCCGTCGACGCCGTGGCCGGCCACTCCCAGGGCGAACTGGCCGCCGCCTGCGTCTCGGGCGCCCTGAGCCTGGAGGACGCCGCCCGCGTCGCGGTCGTACGCTCCCGGCTGCTGGTGAAGCTGTCCGGCCGGGGCCGCTCCCTGTCGGTGGGCATGTCCGCGCGGCGTGCCGAGGAGGCCATCGCCGCACGCGGCGACTCGCTCGCGCTCGCCGCGGTCAACGGACCGGACTCCGTGGTGGTCTCCGGCGACCGGGAGGCGCTGCGCGCCTTCGCCAAGCAGTGCCGGGCCGACGGCGTGTGGGCCTGGCGGATCGACATGGACTTTCCCTCCCACTCGCCGGTCATGGCGGAGATCCGCGACGAACTGCTCCGGGAGATATCCGGCATCGCCCCGCGGGACGGCGCCGTACCGCTGTACTCGACGGTGACCGGGACCCGGCTCGCCGGGCACGAACTCGACGCCGAGTACTGGTACCGCAACCTGCGGCAGACCGTGCTGTTCCAGGACGCCGTCGAGGCGCTGGCCGCCGACGGGTTCAGGTTCTTCGTGGAGGCAAGCCCGCACCCGATGCTGACGGTCGGCGTCCAGCAGACCCTGGAGGCGAGCGGCACCACAGGCGTGCCCGTCGGGACGCTGCGCCGCGACATCGGCGGTCTCGACCGCGCCCTGCTCTCGCTTCTGGAGGCGCACACCGCGGGACTGCCGGCGGACCTGCGAACCGTACTGACCTCGCGGGAACGGCTCCCGCTGCCGACCTACGCGTTCCAGCGCGAGCACTACTGGCTGACGCCGGCTCCCGACGCCGCCCCGCAGTCCGAGGCGGACGCCCGGTTCTGGGACGCCGTGGAGCGCGCCGACCTCGAACAGCTCGGCAGCCAACTCGGCGTCGACGAGGGCCTGGACACCGTGGTGCCGGCCCTGGCGCGCTGGCGCCGCGAGAGCACGCTGCACGCCACGCTGGACGGCTGGCGCTACCGCGTGGGCTGGACCCCGTCGGCCGACCCGGCACGCGCCCGTAAGGTCCACGGGCGCTGGCTGATCGCGGCCGAGGGCACGGCTGGCGCCCCCGACGCGATCCACGCGCTGTTCGACGAGCCGTCGCCGGTGTCGCTGCCGGGCACCGACCGTGCCGCGCTCGCCGCCGAACTCGCCGCCGCAGGACCGGTGGACGGGGTGCTGTGCCGCTCCGGGCGCGCGGCCGATGTCCTGGTCCTCGTCCAGGC
>NZ_LJGW01000258.1 GCF_001751255.1 Streptomyces nanshensis
GAGCCGGCCGGGATGACCGGGCATACCCGTCGGGTCGGACAGCGCCGCCAGCGCCGCGCCGATCTTCCCCCGCCGGGCGTGGAAGGCGGCCAGGGCCGGGGAGCCGCCGGGCCCGCCCAGCATCGGCATGCCGCCCACCCCGAGGCCGAGTCCTCCCGCGCCGCCGCCCTGTCCGACGCCGACGGAGGCCAGCGCCATGCCGATGCCGGCGGCGTTGTCGCCGAGCAGGTGGGAGCCGCCGACTTTCGCGTACCGCATCCGCGCGGAGAAGGTCTGCCCCATCTGGGAGATGGCGGCCAGCATCCGCCGGTGTCCGGCCAGACCGGCCAGGGCGAGGACGTCCAGCAGGATGAGCCGCTCGACCACGACGGTGCCCTCGCTGGAGAGGATGGCTCGTGCGGCGATGCCCAGGAAGGGGATGAAGACGGACACGGCGAAGAGGACCACGGACACGGCCATGAAGATCCCGGTCCACTTCCAGGCCGCGGCCCGGTTCGGGCCGGGCAGGATCGCCCAGGCGAAGGCCAGCACTGCCATGGCGGCGGTGGCGACCGCCGCGACCTGCGCGCAGAGCATCGCCATCACCATCGCGTAGATGATCAGGCAGAACAGGGCGGCCGCACCCAGGAGGAACAGCGCCCCCAGCACCCGCGACCAGTCCAGGATCTTGTTGTAGGCGGCGGCCGTCTCCCCGGCCTTGCCGTGCTCCGCCATCAAGTCCTGTTCGGACTCCCCGCTGCTCTTCCCTGGGACGTCACCCGTGCAGGCGTCATGCGCCGGGCCCACGACGAGATCGCAGTCGTCGTCGTCACGGTTCTCGGTGTAGTTGATCGCCTTCTTGTAGTCCTTGTACATCGGGTCGCTGCGCTTGATGGTCTGGCCCCATTGCAGGAGTTGGTAGGGCTGGACGACCAGCACTTCGGTCAGCGTCCGCGTGATCGGCTGGGACACGTCGGCGGCGGCCAGGGGCCGCTTGCCGCTGATGCACACATCGCGCGCCGGGCCGACGATCGCATCGCACTTCTTCTTCCGCTGCTCCGCCCGTTTCCGCTCGGCCGCGTGCCGCTCCTTGGCGGTGGGCTGCTGCTCTTCCTCGCAGGTCTCCTTGGCCGGTCCGGTGACCAGGTCGCACGGGTCGTTCTTCGCGCCGCCGCCGGAGTCCTTCCCGGCGCTGGCGGTGATCGAGGCGGCCTCCAGGGAGGCGCGCTGCACCTGCTGGACGGGTCCGTTGTAGCCGAGCAGGTAGTCCGGCCGTACCAGCGCGGATGCGGACAGCGCGCAGATCAGCAGCGTGAGGAGGATCTCGCCGGCGCCGCGGGCGACCTTTCCGCGCATCGCCATCAGCAGCCCGAAGACGAATGCCCAGGCCAGCCAGAGGCCGGTGATGCCCAGGGGTTCGACGATGTGCTGCTGGTAGGCGTCGGAGATGTTCTGGGCGGGGGTGATCAGCTTGTCCACGATCGGGTACCGGTAGGCCCAGTCGATCAGCCAGCAGGCTCCGCCGACGAGGAGCTTGGTGAGGGCGAACAGCCCGTCCAGCAGCAGCCGCATCCCGCTGTCGGCCGGGCTGCTGCCGCCGCCGAACAGCTCGTAGTCGTCGATGCGTACGCCCTCGGAGGTCTTCACATTCCACGGCCCGAGCAGCCCGCCGGTCCCCGAGTCCGCGAGCACGGCCCGCCCGCTGCTGTCTGCGGCCGCCGGGCCCGCCGAGAGGGCGACCACGAAAGCGGTCAGCAGCACCACCAGCCCGCCGCGGCGCAGCCGCCGCCTGCGGGGGCTCACCGACTCCACCTCCCGTACCGGGCGAAGGAGACCAGCACCGCGATGCCGCCGAGGCACAGCAGGACCTGCCCGACGGTGCGGCTGGCGGTGCACGGAGCCGACGGCGAGGCGGCCGAGCCCGGCGCGGGCACCGGGGCGACGTCGCGGCGGCAGTAGTCGTGGGCCGGTCCGATCACCAGGTCGCAGGGATCATCACGCCCCTTCGGCGACGCTGCGGCATCGGAGCGCGCGGCCGTGTTCCGGCTGTCCGGCCACGGACAGACATCTGTCTGGCTGGAGACGCCCATCAGCGCCGTCACGGCGCCGCCGGCCAGCAGCACCAGCAGGATCAGGACCGCCGCGCCCCACAGCGGGTCCCGGCGGGAGCGGGCGAAGGTGTCTCCGGGCCGCATCGTCAGCGCCTCCCTGTGCTGCTGGTCGTCTCGGGCGGGGGCTTGACCAACTGCGGCGGCCCGTGCGGCGGGACCGCGCCGCCCGGTTCGCCGGCGGTCTCCCCGGCGTAGAGCCCGGGCCGGTCGCCGCGTCCCCCGCTCTCGATCGCCGCCGCGCTGTCACTGCCGGGGCCGGGGGAGGAGGGCAGGTCCCCGGGCGAGGTGAAGATCGCCTTTTCGAGCTCGGGGCGGGGCGGGACGACGCTTTGGAAGCGGCCCACCCGCATCCGCGGGTCGCGGGCGAGGACCTCCCCGGCCCGAGCCGCGTTGCCGATCGGGGAGAGCTGCGTGGTCACGATCCGCAGCAGCCCCTCGTCCTCGGGCGACAGTCCCAGGAACTCCAGCCCGCCGCGGGCGAGCGCTTCATCCGTCGTACGGGTCAGGAACCGGTAGGCGAGCAGCCCCCGCAACTCCTTCGGGCCCAGGTCCTCCACGGAGTGCCCCGACAGGCCGATGCCGGCGTTGTGCTTCCGCCCGTCGTGCACGACCTCGGTCACCAGCGCCGTGCCCTCCGCGGACGAGGTGAGCCAGTAGCACTCGTCCGCCGCGATCAGGCAGAACCGCTGCGGATCGCTGAAGGCCACCTGCCGTGAGAGCGCGGCGATGAGATACAGCACGGCACGCCCGATCAGCGCCTCCGTGGGCTGCGCCCGCATCAGCTCGGGGTTGGTGACCGCCTCCCGCGGCGGCAGCGTCAGCCCGGCGGTCGTCAGCACCACCCAGTCCGCGCCGAGGTCGCCCTCCAGCGAAATCGGCGGAAGATCCGGATCGAAGACACTCGCGGCCAGCGGCTCCTCGGCGATCATGCGGAGCAGGTCGTGCAGCATCCCGGCCTCCTGGCCCCGGGCGCCGCCCGCCTCCGTGACGTCTTCCAGTGCCGCCACCACCGCGGCCATCGACGGCCGCTCGCTGGTCTGCGCGCTGTTGATCGCGGCCTTGAGCAGCGCGCCCTGCGCCGTCAGCGGCCCGATGCCCAACTGCAACGTCAGATAGGACAGGGCGTAGTGCGCCCCGGTCGCCGCGTCGAAGATCCGCAACGGATCGATCGAGCGCTCGGCGCGGGCCGCGTCGACGATCTGCACCCGCCCCGGCGCCGCCGCCCGCGCGAAATGCGCCCACTCCCGCACCGGGGTCCGGTCGATGACGATGCTGCGGCCGCCGCGGTCGACGACCGCGGAGTCGATCAGCTTCAGCAGAACCGATTTACCGCCGCCGAGCTCCCCGGAGATCCCGAACGACGCGGACGCCGTGGCCTGCGGCGCATTGGCGATGTCCAGCAGCACCGGCCGTATGGTGCCGGTGTCCTGCGACACCCCGACCATGTGCCCGCGTTCATCCCCCCACGCCGAGGTCTGCAGCGCCCCGCACATCGCCCAGTCCTCCCCGAGCTGATGCTGGGTGTACTGGCGCGCCCGCGGCGGCGTCGCCGCGCCGGGCAGCGACAGCGTCAGCAGCTCCTCCTGCTCACCGCTCGGCCGCGCCAGCCGGTAGTTCGCCCCCCGCAGTTGTTTCGCCAGCACCTGGGCCCGCTCGTCGCAGGTCGCCGCGTCCGGGCCCCACACCGTCAGCACGGTCACGGCCTGCACCTCGACCTCCACCGACGACTCCGAGGTCCGCGAATCCAGCTCCCCCAGGTCCTTGGCCGCGGCGTGCATGCCCTCTGGCAGGCCGGTCGCGGACTGCGCCGCATACTGCTCGGCCTGATCCGTCAGATCCCGCTTCTTCTTGCGGACCTCCTCGGCGAGCTTCTCCGCCGGCACCAGCCGCATGTCGACGCAGAAGTCCACGGGGAAGGGAAGGTCTTCGAGCTGCGCGAGCAGGTCCGCGGTCTCCGCGCGCTGGGCCCGGGGCATCTCCGTCAGCGGTAGATGCGCCTGGTAGCCGGTACCGGCCTCGCTCTCCACCTCCAGCCACACCCGCTGGAACACGCTCCGCTTCCGCGGCCCGCCCCGCTTCCGCGCCGTCCGCCGCCCCGTCCCGGACGCGCCGTCCGCCCCACCGGCGTCCTGGCCCTCGTGCTGCTGCCCGCCCTCCAGCAGCCGCACCAGACCCAGATCCTGGTAGGAGGGACACCGCAACCGCCCGGCGAACAACTGCCCGCCGTAGGCGTCGCTGCCCGCCGCCTCCAGCAGCAAAGGCTCCGGCAGGCCGCGGTGCACCGCGTGCTGGTGCATCCACACGATCTCCGCCGGCCGCGCCGGCCGCAGACTCACACTCGCGGCGAGCTCCGCCTCGATCCGCGCCGCCCGCTGCCGGTACTCCACGACCTCGGCGGCACCGACCGGCGCCGGCCGCAGCCCCAGCATCCCCGACAGCTCCGCCCACACCCCGCCGGAGGCGGCCGTCACCTGCTCCCGCCAGCCCGGCGTCTGCAACGGAACCGCCAGCCACAGCGTCCGCTGATGCATCTCCAGCCCGTCCAGCAGCTCCAACTGCGCCCGCGCCGTCTGCGCCCACTGCGGCTGAGCATCCAGGTCCACCCCCTCGACCGTGCGGGCGATGACCTCCCCGGCATCCACCTGCGCGCACAGCCCGTACAGCCGCGCCGCTTCCGGAAGCGACCGCACCAGCGTCGTCAGCCGGCCGTGCAGCTCGGTGCGCTGCTGCGCGCCCATGTAGCGCGAGCCGCCCGGATCCAGACGCCAGATCGCCCACACCGGCCCGGCGGTCGACCACACCAGATGACCGGCCAGATGACGGATCGCCACCCGCATCACGACCGCCCCCCGCGCTCGGCGCCGGCCGACGCCAGAAGCTGCTGCAGCGCCGTCGGCTCCGGCCGCACCGCCCCGCCGCCCCGGCGGCGGCCCCGCCGCGGCCCGTCATCCGCCTCGCCGTCCTCACGGATGTAGAAGCCGCCCGTCAGCACCCGCGGCTTCGGCTCCCGTACGGCGCGGCCACCGATCCGGCCCGCACGCGGCTGCAACGCCACGTTCACCAGCCCCAGCACGATGTAGCCCGGCGCGCGGCCGCCGATACTCGCCCGCCGCGCCCCCCAGATCGCCACGGCCCACGCGAGGACCGGCACCGGCCCCATCCACGACCACAGCGAGAACGTCTTGATCAACAGGAACCCGCCGAAGAAGGCGATGGCGATCTGCGCCGGCGTGTACGGGCCCAGCGGCAGCGTCCAGTCGCCGATCTTCCCCAGCACCCACGGATACCGCCGCGCCTTGGTGTACGAACGCCCGACCCGGCCCTGCTGCCCGCTCACCGCACGTCACCCCGCCCGGCGGACCGTGCGCTCACCGCGCCGTCCGCAGCCACGAGGGGCAGCTCGTACGCGCCCGCTTGCGAACTGCGGCTCACAGCAGGCGCAGATACCGGGGGTGCAGCCGCGGGACCCTCGACGCGCACCACGACACGTCCGGCCCCGTTGATCTCCGTCGAGAAGGCGTCGGAGAGCTGGTCGCGCGAGTTGTAGAGCGCCAGACACACGGCCATGCCCAGCAGCGCGCCGATCCCGGCCTTCAGCGAGAAGCGGCGGATGACCTGCGCGACCACGATGAGTAGCAGCCCGAGCAGAAGCGTCTTCTCCGCCAGGTTCGTCCCCACCCCGAGGAGGTGATCTCCGATGTCCTCGAACTCCCCGGCCAGCGTGACCATGCCCATGCCGCTCACCGCCCCGCCCACACCGGCGCCGCAGCCCGATCAGGCAGCGCGCGCCCGGCGGACACCACGTCCCGCACCGCAGTCGGCGGCCCGGGAGGCCGCGCACCGCGCGCACCGGTCGACGAGTCCTGCGCACCAGATCGCGCACCAGGCCGCGGCTCGGGACCGGCCCCCAGGGCGGCGACCTCCCAGCGGCCGTCCCGTGCCCGCAGGGTCAGCGCGTACGACAGCGGCCACTGCGCACCGTGCGCATCCTGCGCATTCACCTGCGCGCGCACCCGCACCCGGCTGCCGTCCCGCCCCGGGACGCCTTCACGCGCAGAGTCCTCGACCGCCCGCAGCTCCTCCACCGTGACTTTCCGGTACGGCGCCGGAGAGATCGCCGGCAGCTCCACCTTCGGCGCCAGATACCGCTCCGCCCCGCCGTCTCCGGCGAGGTAGGCGGTCAGGAAGTCCCCGACCGTGCCCTCCAGCGCAGAGCCGGACTCCACCGACGTCCTGTACGCCGACTCCCGCTCCCCGCCCCCACGCGGCGCCGCCACCTCCGCCGGGGCCGCCGTCACCGACACCCGCCCCTCGGCCGCCCGCACCGGCACGGTGAAGAACCGCGGCGCCGGCGCCGCCTTCTTCTTCTCCGCCCGAAGCTGCACCCCCACCGTCACCGACCACGTCCCCGGCCCCGTCACACGGCTGCTCAGCGAACTCACCCGCTGCACCCGCGGCGCGTCCGCCGCCTCCCACTCCGGAAGCTGCACCCCCGGCGCCATCGCCCGCACCGCATCGCCCGCGGCCTCACCCCGGGCCGGAGCGCGCAGCCACTGATCCACGAACAGCGCAGCCCAGCCGCGCGGGTCCTCCGCCTGCGCAGCCCCCTGCGCACCCCGCTCAGGGGCCTTCGCCACGGTGCGCACGGTGGTCGCCGGATGCGTCAGCGCGACAGCGAGCGCGACCGGCCCGGCCGCGAGCGCGCCCCACACCGCCCAGCGTCCGGCCGACACCGCCGGATGGCGGCCCGCGCGCACGCCGCGCTCGGGCGGCGTTTCGCCGACGCCGTCCGTACGGCGGCCGAAGCGGAATGGCGACATCGTGGAGCCTCCTCCACACCCGAGGGATCAGATGTCGCCAGGCTCCGGATCACGCTTACCGCGGCCCTTCCCACCAGCCGCCCACGCAGCATCGAAGCCGTAACGGTCACGCGGTAAGGCGTTTACCGCGGTCTGCTACGGGTGGGGGAAGGGCTCAGGAGACCCGCGCGGCACGTCGCCGGAGATAGGGCCCGTACGCGGGCACCGGTGAACGAGGGCACAGCGGCTCCCCGAGCGGTACGCCCCGTATGAGCCCGCGGTGAGCAGCCTGTCAGGCGCCGGAACGCCCGTCGTCGGCGCCATCAGAGCCGTCGGGCGGGTCGAGGCGCCATGTGTAGGCGACCTCCCACCGCGCATCCGGCACCACGATGTCCGCCGTCTCCACGGGGACGCCCTCTGAGGTGAAATACGTCCGTTCGATCCGCAGCACCGCGTCCCCGAGCGGCACGCCGAGCAGGTTCGACTCCGCCCGCGTGGCC
The DNA here is from genome assembly GCF_001751255.1 of Streptomyces nanshensis. Classification (GTDB taxonomy): domain Bacteria; phylum Actinomycetota; class Actinomycetes; order Streptomycetales; family Streptomycetaceae; genus Streptomyces; species Streptomyces nanshensis_A. Next base: position 7,390 of record NZ_LJGW01000258.1, read on the forward strand.
CGCCCGGGCCGCGGCACCTCCTGCACCGTCTGTACGGTCACGCCGATCGCCCGCATGCGCGCCACGACCCCGGCGCCCGCGTACGGGCCCATCTCCGGAAGCAGCACGGGGGACCCGTCGGTGATGGCCACCGGTTCCCAACTCGTCGACAACTGCACCGGCTTGCCGTCGGCCAGGTACTCGTACGTGGTGCACACACACGGCGCGCCGGCCTCGACCGCCAGCCGCGCGGCGATCTCCGCCGGAGCCGCTACCCGGGCCTTGCTGTCGGACTCCCACGAGCCCGCTCGGCCCCTCGCGGCCATCTCACCGCGGAACGGTGAGCCGCTGAAGTTCTCGCGGTGCGCGGAGCGCACCATCCGCTGCCGCTCGCGGGGAGCCCGTACGAACGTCCCTACCCCGGCACGGCCCTCCAGCAGCCCCTCCGCCATCAGGAGCTCCATCGCCTGCTCCATCACCTGACGGGACACCCTGTGTTCCTTGGCCAGAGCCGACCGGGCGGGCAGTTGCTGCCCTTCGGTCCACTTGCCCGTCTTGAGCTGGCGACGCAGAGCGGCCGCGACGCGGAGGTACTGCGCTTCCTCCCGCTTACCCATCGCCGCTCCAGTACCCCAACGCACATAGCCGGTTACTCGACGTTGACAAGTTACTGCAGTAGCGGAACCCTACTGAAGTAGCAGCACATACCGTGATCAAGCCAGAAGAGGACCCCCAGGGTGCTCCACCAGATCTACGCCAAGTCCCTCGCCGCCCGCCTGGCGGCGCTCACCGACGACGCGCACAGCGACCAGCACAGCGACCGCGTCCGCATCCGGGAGAACCCCGACCGCATCCGCGTCGAGGTCGACATCCCGACCGACCTCTCCGCCTCCGCAACCCTCCGCATCCACGCGGTACTCGCCGACGGCCACGAATGGGGCCACCACGGCGACCCCGACGGGTCCTCACACGCCTGGCTCGAATTACGCTTCGACATCCCGCTACCCCCAGGGCAACGAGACGCATGACCAGCCGAACCGAACCCGACCACGCCGTATCACCCGGACAGAAGAAGCACGTATGCGGCCCGTGCCGCATCGGACAGCACGCCTGGTGCGACGGCCTCCGCGACCCCCGCCCCCGAGCAGACCACGAACCACTCCCCGTCGTCCCCCGCACCTGCTCCTGCACCACACCGCACCGACCCGGGACCTCCCGTCCCGCAGGGGCCACTCTCCCCGGGCACGGTACGTAGCGCGCGGCAGCCCTCATCGGGTCCGGCTCACAGGTCCATCCAACCGCGGCGCTCCCCGCGCCCGTTCAGCGGCGTCCACACCGGCGCGGACGCCCCCCGCTCCTCCAACTCCTCAAGGACCGCGGCCCCGAGCGGCACCTGCGCAGCGAAGTGCTCCACCAGCGGGTCCTGACCCACGATCGTCTGAAGGTCGGCAATGCGCTGCCGCAACCGACCGAGCGACGCTCCCGTAAGAACGAACAGCACCCGGGGGAAACGCGTGTAGGACTTCTGCCACGCGGGCGGCGCCGGCCTGCCACGGCCGACCGGCTGCGCCCCGGCATGCAGCCGCGCGTACGTGATCGTCTTCGAGGCCAGCCGTTCGGAGCTCTCCGTCGCCCGGTCGACCTCCACGAACGCCCGCAGCAACTGCTGCTTGGGCTCCATGCGCTTGTAGTACAGCAAGCCGTCCGCGATCAGCAGCCGCTCACCGTCACGGACGCCGTCGCGCACAGGGTGAGCGACCTCGGTCGACCAGTCCAGCGGCGAGAAGTCGTCGCCACGGTCACGCGCGTCCGTCAGGAACGCCACGGCGGTACGGGTGACGGTGAGCGTATGGACCTCGCGAGAGAGGTGAGCAGGCAGTGCCTTCCGCTGCGGTGTGTACGCCCGAAACTCCGGCCACCGGGCCACGAGCCGCCGTCCCTTCCCCGTCAGCCGCCATACGTTCGAGTGGAAGGCGCGCCGGGTCGCCGCCACGAGGCCCTCGCGCTCCATGCCCCGCAGGCAGTGGAGTACGTACTTCACATGCCGGTCCACCATCACCGTCAACTGCTCGGTCGTGGCCATCCGGTGAGCGAACAGGCACGCCAGCAGGTCCTGCGGGACCAGGGACCGGGGCGCGACAGAAGGGGCAAGGCTGACCACGGGAGCTCCTCCGTAGACGGGCCGCCAGCGTCGCTCCGTCGGCTCACCGCCACCCTCACCACGGGCCCGCGGGGGAGTCTCAATGACGTCACAGCCTGGGCGTCCCGGCTCACCGGACGGTCCCGCTCACGGTGAGGTGGCCGCCGGGAAGCAAAGAAAAACCCGGGGCCGGCCCGGGAAGCTCAACGCTTCCCGGACAGGAGGGTGAGAAATCCTCCCCCGGCCACCGGGGCGGTCACCTGGCCCGCCGGGCGGAAATCCATCACTCGCCCTAAAACCAGGTGCCGCAGCTCTTTCAGTGTAGACCCGGCCGCTGGCCGGCAGAGTCTACGCGACGCTGTCGACGATGCGTCTCGGCCACTTCCGCGCGGGCGGACCGCCGTGCGGCGCCTTGACCTTCACCCACGTCCCCTGCAGCGGCCGCAACCGGGGTGAGCCGGCCGACAGCGCCGAGATGAACGACTTCTGGTCCTTGTACTTCAACCGCACGGCGACCTGCGCCGACCCCAGAAGCTCCTCCGGGTCCCCGCTGTCAGAGACCTGAGCCGGAGCCGCCGTCGCCGCCGCTGCGGGCGCGAAGTCACCCGCCCGCAGCTTCTCGAGCACGGACTGCGGGTACCAGATGCGCTTGTGACGAGGGCGCTCGGACGTCCCTTCGAGCTCGTCCACGTCCGGCGCCACGAAACGCCCCCTCCTCAGAAGGTCTGTGACCTGATTCGGGTTCTCGTAGCCCATCGCCAGTGACAGATGGCTGCCGTTCAGCGGCTCACGCGGATCCAACCGGGCCAGCATCTGAAGCCGCCACTCCGCGGTAGGCCCCTGTTCCACCGTCGGATCCTGCCGCTCGGAACCGCCGGGACCTCGCTCCGGATGCGTCTTCAGCCACACCCGGACGGTCGCGACCTTGAACCGCACCCGCAGATAGGGCCGGTCGGCCGTGCCGATCTCCTTGCAGATCTCCGGCTCAGGGAGCCACCAGGGACGTACCCGCAGCGCGGACACAATCGGCACTCCGCCGGCGAAGCCGAGCAGCAACCCCAACTGCTCAGCGTTCATCAGCCCCTTCTGATCCGTGAGATCGAGGAGGGAGAGCAGTCCGTCCACGGTCAGTTTCTCGTCGACCCGGGTGAGGAGGGAGAGCAGTCCGTCCACGGTCAGTTTCTCGTCGACCCGGGTGAGGAGGGAGAGCAGTCCGTCCACGGTCAGTTTCTCGTCGACCCGGGTGAGGAGGGAGAGCAGTCCGTCCACGGTCAGTTTCTCGTCGACCCGGGTGAGGAGGGAGAGCAGTCCGTCCACGGTCAGTTTCTCGTCGACCCGGGTGAGGAGGGAGAGCAGTCCGTCCACGGTCAGTTTCTCGTCGACCCGGGTGAGGAGGGAGAGCAGTCCGTCCACGGTCAGTTTCTCGTCGACCCGGGTGAGGAGGGAGAGCAGTCCGTCCACGGTCAGTTTCTCGTCGACCCGGGTGAGGAGGGAGAGCAGTCCGTCCACGGTCAGTTTCTCGTCGACCCGGGTGAGGAGGGAGAGCAGTCCGTCCACGGTCAGTTTCTCGTCGACCCGGGTGAGGAGGGAGAGCAGTCCGTCCACGGTCAGTTTCTCGTCAGCCTCTTGAAGTGCCTCGGAAAGACTGATCGTCTCCGTCTTCTCCGGCATGACTCTCCTTCGTAGGTCCCTCGGCCACGAGCCGGCGGGGGCAACCCCCTCCAGTGACATTAAAGGTAGCGGAAGTGTTCGGGTGTTGTCCACTCGCCGGCACCACCGAGGCCGCGCTTGATCTCCCGTACGATGCGGCCCGCCCTCGAGGTCACCTCTGATCAGGAACGACGCACACTCCCTCGCGGGCCGCGTGCTCGGCGATCCCGACGAAGGCCAGCGCCGCCGGCGTACGCCGCCACTCCGCATACCCCAACGCCGCCAACGCCTCAGCCCGCGGCATCACCACGCCGTACGTCACACCCTCCTCCCGGCACATCGCCTGCAACTCCCTGTTCTCCAGGACCCCGTACCGGGACCTCGCGAGGGCCTCTGCCTCCGCCAACCCCGCGAAGTACAACTCCCGCCCCCGGAGCAGGATCGCCAGCAGCTCATCCGGCGCCGCCGCCCGGGCTGCTGCACCGGCAAGCGTCAGCAACTCCTCGACCGCGCCCTCGTGCTCGCCCCGTGTCCCCATCACGACCACCTCTCCCTCGACCGTTCGTTCTGTCGTTCATCTCGCTGCATGCGGCGCGAGAGCAGCCTGCGTACGCCTCGCGGTGTGCCGGGCCCATTCCTCCTCGAACCGGCCCTGCTTCTTGTCACGCACGCAGGCCGGCGCGGTGACCATGAACTCCTCCACCGCGGGAAGCCCGTTTCCCCGACGGCGCAGCACGCCGCGTACGGAGCCGTACGGATCCGTCTCGACGTCCACGCGGTGCCGACGCGAAATGCCTTGGAGCCGCCCCCCGACGAAGTGGCTCGGGCCCCTGTCGAGCAACTCGACTGACCGCAGCGCTGGGGCACGGACGTCCGGATTCGTACGGGAGACCGGCAGGATGCGCCGCACGTGGTAGATCCCCCACGCGCCAGCCAGTTCGCGCTCGAACGCCTTCAGCACGGGCGCGTCGACGCCCGGGTCGAACTGCTCCAGCAGGCTGCGCCTGCCGAACAGCCTGGCCTTGGAGTTGAGCGCCATGGCGGTGTACTCCAGCCGCAGAACCCTCCCGGCGATCTCGGGGAACATCCGCATCCGCTGGAGGTTGTCGGCCATCGCCCCCATGGACACGGGGTAGCAGCAGAACCAGCAGTAGCTCTTGCGCCACTGCACGTCGAACCGCTCCAGCAGGAAGCGCTCGCACATGCGGCGCGTCCATCCCCAGTCGATCAACGGAAAGCGTCCGGTGCGCAGCGGGTTACGGTTCGCGAGAAGGTCCCGCGCCTTGCGCCCCTCCTCATCAGCGCTGAACCCGATGATCTGCGTGAACGGTCTTCCGTCGGTGACGGTGGGAATCCACCGGTCCCCGACTTCGCCCTTCGAGCGGATGCTGCACAGCCGCTTGCCGCCCTGCTGTGGAACGGTGCCGTTGCTCTCCAACTCGTCCCACAGTGCCCAGGAGCCGCGGGAGACGAGCTGCTCGGGGCTGTGGGAGTCGTCCAGGACCTCGATGCCGGCGGAGTTGGACTGGCCCGCCCGGGCGACCTGGACCAGACGCACGCCGTGTCGGCGCAGCAGCGGCAGGATGTGCCGTTCGCAGTCGGCGAGGGTGTCCGGCCACTCGCTACCCACGACGTTGTGCAGGACCGCAAACCGGTCCAGGTCGATTCCGTGCGCGGCCGGACCGTCGAGGATTTCCACCAGGGCGGCGGTCGACTCCACACCCAGGCCCCAGTTGAGGACGGTGTCGACGGGCTGGTCGGTCAGCGAGAGCCCCGGCAACATACGTGCGGACGGCATGGAATACCTCCTGGTACGGGGGAGTTCGAGGGGGACGGGTGGCTCTGTTCACGTCGCAGAGCAGCGTTTCGACGGCAGCTCGGGAGGCAGTACCCGCGCCGGATGTTCACGACTTCGGGTAGCAGCTCGGTAGTGACCGACGGGGAGCCGTCTGCCGCCCCGTCCGGGCCCGAGGCAAAAGCGCTGGCTGCGGGAGTAAGTGGCAGCCATCGTCGCGCCGTTGCCGGGTGCCCGGCTGATGCCTCCCGTTCTCGTGAACATTGACTCTTCCGGCTGCCGGGTGCCTCCCGAAGTCGTGAACATCCGCTGTCGGAACTCGTGAACAAAGTCAGGGACGGGGGGTCACCAAGGGAAGCGCGGCAGTGCGCTGAGACGTTCGGTGAGCTCGTCGTCGTCGAGCCGGGTGACGCCCCTGACGCCGAGCCGCTGGAACCAGCGCAGCAACGCCTGCATGTCCTGCATCGTGACCTCGGAGAGCTGTCGCCGAGTCAGGCGCATGTGGTCGAAGAGGGAGAACGCGGCCAACAGTCGTCCCTGCGTCGGCCGGTGCCGTCCACGGAACCGTGGCAGTACGCCGTGAGACATGTGGCCGACGTCGACCGCGGCAGGCGGGAAGAACCGCAACTCCCAGCGGCGGCGCTGGACCCGTACGAAGGGCACCGTTCCGAGCTCCAGGTGGATGAGCTCGCTCGGGAACTGGCGCCGTGTGAGGCCGTAGTCGGTCAGCGTGCGGTACCGGGCGTCTTCGGGGGCGCCCGGCGCGATGCCGGGGCCCGCGGGCAGCAGTCCGTCGACGGTGTCCATGGCAGTCTCCTTCAGCAGCAGTGAGCGGGAGTGGGCAGATCACGGCAGGGTGGGCCGGGCGGCGTACGCCGCCCGGTCACAACTCCCGCGCGGGGTCAGGTCACAGGGCACGAGGTCGCGGGCAGGTCCGCCTGGTCCTCGCCGAGCTGGATGAGCCGTAGGTGCCTCGCGGCTTGTTCGGCGGCGCTCACCGCGTTGCTGACCCGCCGGACGGTGTGTGCTTTCGGGCATGGCAGAGCTCCTCTTCCGTGTAGGGGAGATGGGGGTGCGGGCAGGGGCTAGCGGTTCACCGCGAAGCCGCGCGCGCCTTCTGGGAGGACGGGCGGCTCCATCCGGCGCGTTCTGCGGGCCACCAGTCGGGGGCGGCGCCGTCCCGGTGTTCCTCGCCGGTGGCCTTGGTCTCGGCGGAGCGCGCCGGCCGATCGGAGACGGCCGGCGCGCACGGCGCGGCCGCGTTACGGGGCTTGGTGGCGGCGGTGTAGGCGATGCGGGCGCCGAGGCTCACCCCGACGGCATCGGCCTCGACGTAGAGCACGTCGTCGAGCAGGTAGGCGACACGGCCCGTGACGGTCAGGGCCACACCGGCGTCGACGCACTCCGCCGCGTTCCTGCCCTGTTCGTCCCAGACCGTGCACACGTAGTGGATCGCGGGCTGCTCCACCCAACGGCCCTGCCACGTCAGCGGCGTGGACATCATCTGGAACCGGGTGATGGCGCGCCCGTTGTGGAACTTCACCTCCGCCGTCCCGACGGCTGTGCCGGTGATCTGGATCTGCGTGTCCGGCATGCGCGCGCCCAGGGTGGTGCCGAAGGCCTCGACGCCGACGTACAGGAGGCTGTCGCCGGCGCTCTCCAGGTGCCCGGTGACGCTCAGCGTGGCGCTGTCGGCGAGGGAGGCGATCGCTTCCTCCTCGACGTCGCCCCGGGCCGTGCACCGGTAGGGGATAGCCTCCTTCGAGATCCAGCGCTCCCCGTTCCAGCTCCGCGGTGTGGCGACCATCCGCAGGGCGACGGCGCCGTCGGCGCACTGCTCGGGAGCGCCGACGAGCGTTCCGACGAACTGCATCCGCGTGTGCGGCATGACAGCACCTCCCCTCTCATACATCCATGGTGACGGAACACGGGGTCATAGGGGACCCCTTCCTTGACCTGCAAAGACCTGTAGAAAGCGCCCGGAGCAGTGACGCGCGGCCCGGCGTCCTCACGCGACCGAGGGCAGGCTCCGGACGCCGCCCCGGGTGGTCTCGCACGGGCAGCAGCCACGCAGACCACCCGGGAACGGAGCGGGGAACGGCTATCCAGCCGACGTCTCGCTGCCGTCGATGACCTCGCAGCAGGTCGCCGGAACTCCCCGCAGCGGGAAGCGCTTGGTCTCCGGCGGGACGTACTCGCTCCGGCGGAGCGTGTCCGTGGACTCCTCCGTCAGCAGCAGCGTGACCGCCGTCCTGGTGCGGATCGTCTCCACCTCGGTGACCTCCCCCTCCAGGCCGTCGTAGCGCTTCGGCGTGAGATTCGAGGTGCGAACGGTGACTCCCCGCCTGACTGCGGCGGCCCGGATCTCCCGCAGCTTCTTCTGACGGTCCTTGTACGACAGAAGAACGCGGTCGAGGTCGTCACTGCTGGCTCCGCTGATGAAGTCGAGCGCGTCGGCGAGCGTAGGCGCGGAAGTGGACATGGGGTACCTCCTGCTGGCTGATCGTGGGGAACGACGGGTGAGGAACCGTGAGAAGCCCCGGGCGGACTGCGGCACCGGCCGGGCCGAACCGCAGACGTCACGACGCCTCCACCCCGCCCCCGCCGTCCGAGGCGACGGTGCGGTGGATGGCGGCCGGGGCGCAGCGGTTGCATGCCGGGCGGCCTTCGACGACGGTGACGGCGTTGGCACCGCAGGCGTCCCAGACGCACTCCCACACCACGCCCGGATTGCACGAGGACCGTGTGCAGAACGGTCGCCGGTGCCATGCGCAGGGAAGGGCACTCTCTTCGTCGACGACCGGGCGACGCAGCATCCCCACCGGCACGGTGGGCCACAGAGCACCCTCTGCGCGGATCCACTCCACCGGCAACGACCGACGACGCTCCAGGGTGAGGTAGTACGGCTCCCCGGCCGCATCGGCTCCCAGCGGCCCGCTCCAGACCATCCACAGGTGCTGATCCCACCGCCACGCCGCGAGCACGTCCGTACGCTGAAGGCTCTCGGCCACCGCGGACCGCAGCGCCCCGCGGTGGCCGTAGCGGCGGATGTCCAGCAGCGCGGCACCGGCAGGAGAGGATGCGACGAGCGCGTTGTCGTGGGCGGTGACGGCCTGCGCCGCCGCCAGCGGACTGGCGTTCAACTCCTGCGCGGCCTCCCATGCCTCACCCCGGTCGGAGTAGGCGTCGTGAATGAGCGCGTAGCCGTTCACCCGGTCATACACGTGATGGCAGTCGGCCTCCCGGAAAGCCGCGACGTAGCGCGGCGCGTGGTCCGCGTCCGTGACGGTCAGCGACTCCTCGTCGCGGTGCAGCACCGCAAGGTGGGCCTCCTCGGTCGCCCACCGGGCAAGCGTCCAGGCCCGGCGGTACCGGTCGGTGATCTCCAGGGCGCCGGGCTCGGAGGCAGGCGCCAGCGTGATACCGGGCAGGACCTCGCCCCGCCCTCGTACGCCGAACTGTGCGTCGTCACGGGCGAAGGTCGCGAGTCGTCTGCCGAGTTCGGATGTGGTGAGCACGGAACAGCTCCCTTCTCCGGAGGTTCAAGTGGAGGCGGGCAGCCCGACGCGCGGGCTTCCCGGGCGGTGAGCGGGACAACGAGGGGGCGGCCCGCCCCTGGGAGGGGGAGGAGCGGGCCGCCCGGATCTCGGGGGAACCGTCAGGCAGCCGCAGCGCTTTCCTGCTCGGCGGCCTGCTCAGCCCCGGCACGGGGGGCGGAATCCGCTCCGGCCGACGCCCCGGTCTCGGGTTCCGTCTGCTGCTGCTCGCTCTCGGGCGCCGGCGACTCCTGATCAGGCGTCTTCGGCCGGTGCCGCTCGACGGCCTTGCGCTCGACGTCGGACAGCGTGTAGCCGTAGCGCTCCAGCAGGAGCAGCCACTCCGCTTGCTGCACATGCAGATGCGCCCACGACTTCGGCTCACGCATGGCGTGCTCCTGCGCCAGAGAGACCAGGGCGAACAGCCAGTGCATCTCCCGCCCCTTGGAGACCTGGCCTGGGGCGACCTCCGCCAGAACCTCTGCCCCGGACACCTGCTTGCCCATCAGCCGCATCACATCCGCCGTGCTGCGCCGCTCCAGGTACCGGGTGAAGAACGAGCGCATGTTGACCGCCGTGGCGATGGCGTACTGTGCCACCTCGTCCGGCAGTTTGCCGCTGGCGCGCACTATCCCCTGCACCGCCTTCTCACGCGGCACCTTGGCGGCCCGCCATGCCGCGTTGCACGCCCGGACCTTCCGGCCCTCCTCCAACTCCGCCTCGGTCTTCTTCCGCTTCGGCTCCTGCGCCTCGGGACGCACCAGGTGCTTGTACTTCTTGGGGTCCTCGCAGTGCCAGACCTTGTTGCCCTCGTCGTCCACGCCCGCCTTGTGGCCGGGGCACTCCCGGTGCCGCTGCTCGGTCATCTCGTCACCGAGCGCCGTGGTCAGGTCCGCCAGCCGCCGGTACTTGGGCCGCTCCCCGTAGCTGTACGGGGCGGTGAGAAGCTGCCCGGACTCGCGCAACTCCCGCAGTGTGGCCTTCTTCGCGGCATCGTTCTGCGCCTTCTGACGCAGCGCCGCCATGGCGTGCTCCCAGTGGCCGGACCCGCCCTTGCCCTCGGTCAGGTCCTTCTCATGCGCGTCGTGGAGCCTGCGCTCGGCACCGGCCACATCCGACACCTCGGCCAGGTCGGCCATCTGTTCCAGGTTGTAGCCGACCCCGTGAGCTTCCCGCAGCGCCCGCTGGTCGAGCTTCTGCGCCTTCTTCGCCGCTCGCAGACCCCGCTTGGTCAAACCGAGGGTCCGGCCGAACTCGTCCAGCTTCTTGCTGTCTGTGATCTCCAACAGGCGGTCGTACGCCTTGAGTTCGGCGTCGGCCGACGGGTTCGTACGGTGCTTGTTCTCGATGAAGCTGAGCAGGTACACCTCGGCGTCGTGAGCCGAACCGGCCAGGCCGTGATGGATGATGGCCTTGAGCTTGCGCGGCTGACGCACCTTGCGGCCCTCCGCCTTCGCCTTGGCCTCCGTATCGATGGCGGCATGCCCGTTGGCGACGATCTGAGCCTGCGTGCGCAGATCGCCCTTGAACACGGTGTACCGGCCGTTGCCGTCCGGGCGGACATGAACCGGCTCCTGCACGCCGATCGCCGCGACCGACGCCAGCAGCTCACGGCCCGGGGCGGCGAATTCGTCCTCGCGGGCGTTCATCGGGTCCCGGTAGACCAGCGTCGGGTCGCTGACGATATCCAGGTGGCTGATCTGCTCCGGCTCCGCGTTCTCCGGCGCCGTCCCGGCCTTCGCCTGAGCGGCCGGTGGGGCGGTCTTCTTCACGGCGGCGGTCTTCTTTCCGCTCGCGGCCGTGGCCGTCTTCTTCGTCTTCGTCGCTGTCGCAGTGCTCAAGAGGCACCTCCTGATGGATCGTTCGGCGGTGTCCGGGGTTCTCAAGCCCGAACAACATCCATGGTGGCGGAATATGCAGGGAAGGTGAACCCCTTCCCTGACCAGCACAAACGCGCTCCCATTAAGGGGTCGCGCAGAGCGCAGCACGACGCGTACGCGGTCTTCCTCCTCCGGCCGCCGAGCACCCCATGCTCGGCGGCCACGCGAAAGCACGGCGCCGCCGGGTTGCGTGGGAGGCGCTGGTCATCGGCCGGAGGAGACCGGCTTGTTGAAGCGGTAGAGGAACAGACCGGCCGTCATCCGGCTGGCGAATCCCGGGATACCGCCGCCGTTGCCGGGCCTGGAGTCGTCCGGAAACATCGCCACCCAGTGGCAGGGCTGAGCACCGTCCCACACGAAGCCGTAAGAGACGCTCCGGTCGTAGCGGTCATGCACCTCATAGCCCACGGGCCCCTTATCTCCGCGGACGAAGACGATGGGAAGCGACATGGATGTCCTCCCTTGCAGTTGAGGAGCGGCGCGGTGCGCGCGCTCCCG
>NZ_LJGW01000271.1 GCF_001751255.1 Streptomyces nanshensis
CGCCCTCCCGGAAGGTCTCCGGGAGGGCGGAGCCGGTTCCGTCAGCCGGCGACCAGCCGGCGATCAGCCAGGACCGGGACGGGTCAGGGAACGGGGATGTTCAGCTTCTCCGCGGCCATCCGCGCTCCCGCGACCCGGCTGGCGATCTTCTGGAACGCGACGTCACGCGCGAAGTCCGGTGAGCCGTGGTTGGGTTTCTCGTCGAGGCTGAAGGGCGAGAATCCGCAGTCGTCCGTGGCGCCGAGCTGTTCCTTCGGTATGAACTCCGAGGCGCGCACGAGGGCTTCGCACACTTCCTCGGCGCTCTCCACCCGCGGCGTCAGCGGGTTGATCACGCCGATGTAGGCGGTCTGCGCCACACCGTCGGCATCGCCGCGCAGATGGCGTCCGATCGACTCGTACACCGGGTCCTTGTCCCGTTCGCTGGCGAGCTGGATCAGGAAGTAGCCCGCGTTCATCCGGAACATCTCCGGCAACAGGTTGTTGTACGGGACATCCGCACTGTGCACCGCGTCCCGGTCTCCTCCCGGGCAGGTGTGGATTCCGATGCGGGAGCGCTCTTCCGCGGTGAAGCGCGCCAGCACGCGGTTGTTGATCTCGATGAAGTGCGCCAGCAGGTTCGCCGCGGTCCACGGATTCCGCGGATCGTTGCGCGTGGCGAGCCGGCCCTCGGTGAAGTCCAGCGACACCCGGGCGGCACCCGCGGCGAACGCCTCGCGGATGTCCTTCTCGCACTCGTCGACGAGGTCCGCCTCGAACTCCTCGCGCGAGTAACCGGGAACCTCCTCGTCGAGCGGATACAGCAGGGACAGCATCGACGGCGCGATGACCGCCTGCTTGAGCGGCAGCCTGCTGCTCGGCACCGACTTGCGCAGACTCTGCGCGGCGTAGTTCTTGTAGCGGAAGGGGCCGTGCTTCAGGCGGGGCAACTGCCGCCCGTGGCCGTCGGAGAAGATGGCGAAGTACTGTCCGCCGTCGGCCGACAGACATTCCGCCAGGCCCGTGCCGGCCAGGGTGTCGGTCAGCGGGTAGGTCGCGAAGCTCGACGAGCGCTGCTCCCCGTCCGAGATGATCGGAGCCCCGGTTTCCGCTCCCCGCTCCAGGCTGTCGCGGACGGCGGTCTCCTGCTCGACCTCCAGTTCGTCCTTGCCGATCGCACCGGCGTCGTACTCCGCGTACGCCCGCTGCAACCTCTGCGGTCGCGGCAGTGAACCGACCGGCTCTGTGGGGATGCCCGTCGCCGTCCTCGGGTCATAAGCGCTCATGCCAACGTCTCCTTCGGTGCCGCCGTCAGTTCGCTGCAGAGCGGACCAATGGGCGTGTGCCGGAAGGGACTTGGAGAAGCACACGACCATGGCGCCGGGCCCGCCGAGACAGACCTGTCTCTCTCGCGCTCAAGCTAATGTCCGGGTGCACTCCGGTCAACGCCGCATATCCCCGTACCGGTCCGCGGCACGTCCCTCGCCTGCGGCGACGGGTGCGGAGACGTGTAGCATCCCGCTGACCGGTGAGGCGGTGGATATGGCGCAGGACCAGGAGCCGCGGCAGCCGCGTGCGGGCAGGGAACGCATAGGACGTGCCGCCTACGAGCTGTTCAGCCGCCGCGGAGTCCAGAAGGTCGGCGTCGACACGGTCATCGCGCACGCGGGGACGGCCAAGATGACGCTGTACCGCAACTTCCCCTCCAAGGAGGACCTGATCCTGGACTTCCTGCGGCGGCGGGAGCAGTTGTGGACCGAGGACTGGCTGCGCGCGGAGACCGGGCGCCGGGCGGCGACGGCACGTGAGCGGCTGCTCGCCGTGTTCGATCTCTTCGGTGAGTGGTTCTCCCGCGACGACTTCGAAGGATGCTCCTTCCTCAACACCCTGGTCGAGATCGACGACGCCGACAGTCCCGCGCGCCGGGCGGCCATCGCCCACCTGGCCACCATCCGCGCCTTCCTCGCCTCGGTGGCGGCCGAGGCCGGCGTCGCCGACAGCGAGGACTTCGCGCACCAGTGGCATCTGCTGATGAAGGGCGCGATCATGGCGGCCTCCGAAGGGGACGCCCACGCGGCGGCCCGGGCACGCGAGTTGGGCGAGCTGCTGCTGCTCCGTCACGGCGTCTGACCGCGCGGCCGGGAAGCCGGCCGTCCCGGACGACGGCCCCGCGTACGGCGGCAGTCGACGCCGTTCAGGAACGCGACAGCGCACGCGCCGCGTGGCGCCCCGCGATCCGGCCGAAGATCATGCCGCGCAGCACGGACGTGCCGCCCGGGTACTTGCCGTGGTAGATGCCCGTGCACTCCCCCGCCGCGTACAGCCCGGGGATGGGCGCCCCCGTCCCGTCCACCACCTCGGCCTGCTCCGTCGTCTCCAGCCCGCCGAAGGTGAAGACGACGGCGCAGACGATCGGATAGGCCAGGAACGGCGGATCGGCCAGCGGCACGGCCCAGTTGCTCTTCGGCGGGTCGAGCCCCTCGGTCCCCTTGCCGTCCGGCTGCCGCCAGTCGAAACCGCCCTGCCGTACGGAGGAGTTGAAGGTGGCCACGGTCTCCGCCAGCTTCTCGGCGGGCAGACCCAGTCGGCGTCCCAGCTCCTCCAGGCTGTCGGCGACCACGGGCTTGGCGGTGGTCAGCAGTCCGCGGTCGCGGGCAGTGACGGACTCGAAGCTGCGGTCGGTGAGGAAGTACGCGGTGCCGCCGGGCTGCTGCCAGATCGCGCGGGCCGTGGACTCGTACGTCTCGTCCACGGTGCCGCGGCCCTCGTCCACGAAGCGCTCGCCCCGCTCGTTCACCAGGATCCCGTACGGAAAGACCATGACCAGGGCCTCCGGATCGGGGCTGCGGGGGTCGACGGGCTCGGCGTGGAAGCTGTCCCACTGGCCGCCCGCCCTGGCGCCCGCGTCGAGCGCCATGCGGATGCCCTCGCCCTTGTTGAACAGCACGCCGGGGGCGATCGGGCGCAGTCCGGAGGCGTCCTTGCCGAGGGCCTCGGAGAGCGCGTCCGTGTCGCCCTCGAAGCCGCCGGAGGCGATGATCACGCTGTCCGCGGGAAGGGTCTCCTCGCCGTCGGGGCCGGCGACGACCACGCCGCTGACCCTGCCCGCGTCGTCACGGACCAGGCGGTGCGCGGTCGTTCCGTACCGGAAGCGCACGCCGAGGCGTTCGGCCGCCGGGCGCAGCGCGGCCAGCAGCGCCTCGCCGCCGCCGACGGGCTGGAGGCGGCGCCGGCTGCTGTTGATGAAGTACGTGGGGAGCCGGCGGAAGCGCACGCCGTGCTCCTGGATCCACTCCATGGTCTCGGGCAGCAGGTCGAGCAGCGTCTCCACGTACGCGGCGGGGGTGCGGCCGTCGGAGAAGGCGAGGATGTCCTCGACGAAGGAGTCGCCGGGTTCGTAGACGTCGTCGAGGCGCAGATAGGCCGACGTCCAGCGGGTGTTGCCGCCCGCCTCGTGCGGCTCGGCACGCTCGACCACGACGACGCGGGCCTCTCCCGCCTCCCCCGCCCNCGAGCGCTGCGTGCCCTGCGGACCCTGCGTGTCTGCCAGGGCCTCGGCCGCGGAGACGGCCGCCGAGAGTCCCGCGATCCCGGAGCCGATGACGACGACGGGTCGCCGCCGCGGCGCCGAAGTGGCCGGCGGCTGCGGCCGGTTGGCCGTTTCACTCATGAGCGTCCCCTGCTCCTCGTGTTCACCGTTGAACGGACGGACGGGTTCAGGCACGGGGGTTGAAGGGGTCCTTCACGCCCTGCCCGGTGTCGACCCAGACGCTCTTCTCCTCGGTGTACTCGCGCAGCGCGTCCGCCCCGTTCTCGCGTCCGAGGCCGCTCTGCTTGAACCCGCCGAAGGGCGTCGCGTAGGAGGTCTTGCGGTAGTTGTTGACCCAGACGGTGCCGGCCCGCAGCCGGGCGGCCATCCGGTGGGCGCGCTGCACGTTGCCGGTCCACACGCCCGCGGCCAGGCCGAACGGGGAGTCGTTGGCGATCCGTACGGCCTCCGCCTCGTCCCGGAAGGGGAGGACGGCCGCGATGGGGCCGAAGACCTCCTCCTGGGCGATGCGCATGTCGTTGGTGACGTCCGCGAAGACCGTGGGCCGGACGAACAGGCCGTCGGGCAGGCCCTCGACGGTGGCGGGCGAGCCGCCGGCGGCGAGCCGGGCGCCGTCCGCGGCGGCGACGTCGATGTAGCGCAGCACCTTCTCGTACTGCGCGCGCGAGGCGATGGTGCCCATCTCGCTCCGCTCGTCGTGCGGGTCGCCGACCCGCACCGCCTCGGCGCGCGCGGCGAGTTCGGCGGTGACCTCCTCGTACACGCTCTCCTGGACGAGGATGCGGGAGCCGGCCATGCAGGTCTGCCCGCTGGCGCCGAAGATCCCGGCGACGAGTCCGTTCACGGCACTGGTGAGGTCCGCGTCGTCGAAGACGATGTTCGGGGACTTGCCGCCCAGTTCGAGGGAGACACGGGTGAGCGTCGCACCCGCCTGCCGGGCGATGGCCTGCCCGGTGGCGGTCGACCCGGTGAAGGCGATCTTGTCGATGTCCGGGTGGCCCGTGAGCGCCGTACCGGAGGGGGTGCCCAGGCCCGTCACGACGTTGAACACACCGGGCGGCAACCCGCATTCGGCGGCGAGTTCGGCGAAGCGGAGTGTGGAGACCGGGGTGACCTCGGAGGGCTTCGCGACGAGCGTGTTGCCCGCGGCGAGCGCCGGGCCGAGCTTCCAGGCCAGCAGCAGCAGCGGCGAGTTCCACGGTGTGATCGCGCCGACCACGCCCAGGGGCTCGCGCACCGTGTAGTTGAGCATGTCGGTGACGTGCAGCGGGTTGGTGGTGCCGGTCGGCAACTGGGCCAGTCCCGCGTAGTAGTTGAAGTACTCCGGCATCAGCTTGGCCTGGCCGGCCATCTCCCGCAGCAGCTTGCCGTTCTCGTCGACCTGGAGCCGTGCGAGTTCGTCGGCGTGGTCGGCGACGGCCTCGCCGAAGCGGATCAGGAAGCGTGCGCGGTCGGCGGCCCGGTAGCGGGGCCAGTCGCCGTCCTCGAAGGCGCGGCGCGCACTGGTGACGGCACGGTCGACGTCCGTCTCGGAGGCGTCGGGGACGCTGGCCCAGACGGCGCCCGTGGCGGGGTCGGTCACCTCCACACGGGCGCCGGAGTCCGGCTCGGTCTGCTTGTTGTCGATGAACAGGCCGTAGCGGCGAGGCTCGGCCGGCGAGTCCGCGCCGGCGGACGTGGCGTGAGACATGACCTGCCCTTCTGTGACGCGTGCGGCGGGCGCCTCCGCGCGCAGCCTGTGCGCTGTGCGCGCTCTGGGCGCTGCGCACCGGTGGGCTCCGCGGTGAGCGTTCCCGTCCCTGGAGAGTATGGATCGTAATACAATTGGTCAATGGGTCGGTTGGGTAGACGGGGTCGGATACGCTTCCGCTCGTCCCGGCAGGAGGAGGTCAGGTGAAGGTCGCGCGCGTGGTGGCGCCGGTGAGGGCGCAGGTGGTCGAGGCCCTGCGGGCGGAGATCGTCAGCGGCGTTCTCGCTCCCGGACAGCGGCTCGTGGAACGGGAGTTGTGCGAGCGGCTGGACGTCGCCCGCAACACGGTGCGCGAGGCGTGCCGCCAACTCGAGGCCGAGGGCTTCCTGGAGATCCCTCCGCACAAGGGGCCCGTCGTCGCCGTCCTCACACAGGCACAGGCACGGGACGTCTACGAACTGCGCGAGGCCCTGGAGTGCTTCGCCGTCCGCCTGTTCGCGGAACGCGCCTCGGACGAGCAGGTCGCGACGCTCAAGGAGCGGCTCGGCGAACTGGCCGCGGCACACCGCTCCGAGGACACCTCGGCGATGCTCCAGGCGAAAGAGGAGTTCTACGAGGTGCTCTACGCGGGCGCGGGCAACGCCGCACTCGAATCCCAAGCGGGCCTGCTCCAGGGGCGGTTGGCGCGGCTGCGCTCGCTCTCCCTGTCCCGTCCGGGGCGTGCGGCGCAGAGCATCGCGGAGATCGAGGAGGTGGTCCGGGCGATCGAGTCCCGTGACGCCTCCCTCGCGAGCGACCTGTGGTGCGCCCATGTACGCAACGCGGCGGCCTCGGCGCTCGAATCCCCTTAGTACGTACGGCAGTTGACCGCCGGCGACGCGATGGCCGGCCCGGCGGCGGCTCGGTGGCGGCCAGGCGGCGGGCGGCCTCGCAGATGTCGTCCGGGGAGAGCCGGTTGGAAACATCGGTGACGCGGTCTTGAAAACTCGTATCATGAATGGGATGTTAAACGCCGCTCTCACGCTCACCGGAACTCTCACGCTCACCGGAAGAGGAGCTGGTGCGGATGACTCCCCCGACTCTCCGGAAGCCCGTGCTCGCGGACTCCCGGCCGCCCCGGACGGCACCCCGCGACGACAGCCGCGGCGTGGCCCGGCACAGTTGCACCGTCTTCGGCTGCGAGGTCGCCTTCGCGTGCACCGGCCGTCCCCACGTCCCGTTCCACGCCGTGGAGGAGCGCCTCCGCGAACTGGACCGCCGCTTCTCCCGCTTCACCGCGGACAGCGAACTCTCGCGGCTCAACGCGAGCGGCGGACGCTGGTGCACGGTCTCCGAGGAGATGCACCGCGTGCTGCGGGTCGCCCTGAACGCGGCCGTCGTCAGCGACGGCCTGGTCAACATCGCGGTGCTGCCGAGCCTGCTCGCCTCCGGCTACGTACGCTCCTGGCCGCCCGCGGCCGGTGAGGACTGGGGCGAGCGGCCCGCGCGGCAGCGCCCCGTACCGCCGCTGACGTCCGTGCTCGAACTCCGCGGCCGCGAGGCGCGGTTGCTCCCCGGGCACGCCCTGGACGCGGGTGCGCTCGCCAAGGGGCTGTGGGCGGACGACGTGGTCACCTGGCTCGGCCCCGACGCGGCGGCCTCGCTGGGCGGCGACGTCTCCTGCCGGGGACCGGGACCCACGGGGGAAGGGTGGCCGGTCGCACTGCCCGGCGGCGACGGCACCGTCGTGGTCCGGGACGGCGCGGTCGCCACGAGCGGTGTCGCGAAGCGGCGCTGGGGCGACGGGCTGCACCATCTGATCGATCCGCGGACGGGCAGACCGTCCCGCTCCGACATCACACAGGCGACGGTCATCGCCTCCACGGGGGCGTGCGCCGAGTGGGCCAGCACCGCGCTGGTGATCGGCGGCAGCGACGTCCTTCCGTGGCTCACCGGCCGCCCGGGCGTGTGCGGTTGGCGGCTGACCAGGACGGACAGCACGGAGGAGAGCGATGACTGACGGCGAAGCGCTGCGCGACCGCGTCCCCGGCGGCCCCCGGATCCCCCGGGTCCCGGCACGGGACGACGACCGGGCCGTGGAACACACCCTCTTCCGGAACGCCTTCCGGCAGGTCGCCTCCCCCGTCGCCGTGCTGCTGGCCCGTACGGGAGGGGGCGGCACACGCGGCATCACCTGTACGTCGGCGGTCTCGCTGTCGGGACGGCCGCCCATGCTGCTCGTCGCCGTCGACGACAAGACGGGGATGACCGCCACCGTCCGGGAGACCGGGCGGTTCAGCGTCAACTTCCTCGCGGCCGACCGGGCCGCCTGGGCGCACGCCTTCTCCTCGCGGGACCAGGACCTGGGCGAACTGGCGTCGGTGATCGTCCCGGGACGTACGCCGGTGCCGACCCTTGCGGCCGGGACCTCGGCCGTACTGGAATGCCGGACGGCGGACGTGCACCGTGGCGGCGACCACTGGATCCTCTGCGGGACCGTGGTGCACGCCCGGTTCCAGGCCGATGCGGAACCGCTGCTGTATCTGGGCGGGAGCTACGGGACGTTCCACTCCGCCACCGGGACGGCCGCACCGCACGAGCCGCCCGTCCCCGCCGTAGCCGGGCCGGCCTCCCACCCCGAGACGCCCCCGGACACACAGCCACAGACGCAGCCCTAGCGAAGCCACGAACTCAGCCGTCACACGCGGCAGTACATCGCCGCCGCACATACGCGGCCGCACACCGCACTCGTACAACGCAGCCCTCGACGCAGACGTGAGAACACAGGCGTCAGAACGCAGACGTGGACGACGTCGACGCAGTGAGCGTCCGGACATCGCGTCCCACCGAACGCCGCGGAAACCGCCGGCAGTTCACGAACCCCATCCCTTCGATCCACCTCCACCGGCTCGACGAAGGACTTCCCATGAAAAGAGCTCTGTGGCGCTGCATAGCCCTTTCCGTCGCGGGCGCGCTGCTGGCCGGCTGCGGTAATTCCGCGAGCGGCTCCCTCGACAAGGAACCTGGAAAACTCACCACGGTCCGCATCGGTTCGGAGAAGGTCACGGCGGACGCCGGCATCTTCCTCGCCGATCATCTCGGCTACTTCCGCAAGGCCGGGATCAAGGTGGAGTACACCAGGCTCAAGGACGCCCCCGCCATCACCAACGCGCTGGCGACCGGACACCTCGAAGTCGCCGGCGCCTCGCTCGCTCCCGGGGTCTTCCAGGGCGTCGACCGGAATCTGGATCTGCGCGTCGTCGGCGACAAGCAGAGCATCAGGCCCGGCGTCTCCTCCACCCGACTCGCGGTGAAATCCGAGTACAAGCGCTCCAGTCTCGACAAGACCCTGAAGGCGCTGCGCGGAAAGAAGATCGCCGTACACAGCAAGCTGTCCATCCAGGTCTACATGCTGGACAATCTGCTGCGCCGGCACGGGATGTCCCTCAAGGACTTCGACATCGTGCCCATCCTCTCCCCGGACCAGATCGGGGCGCTGCGCGGCGGCTCGGCCGACGCGGCCGTGATGCTGGAGCCCTTCTTCACACAGGGCATCGAGGCGGGGATCGTCAAGCCCGCCTCGGACCTCACCGAGGGCACACCCCGCGACGGAGAAGTCCTCACGGGTCTGATGTACGGAAAGCAGTTCCTCGAACACCGCGACACCGCCCAGGCGTTCATGACCGCCTATATGCAGGGAGTGCGGGCGTACAACGACGCGCTCTTCCACGGCAAGAACAAGCGCAAGGTCCTTCAGGTGATCGCGAAAGAGTCGAAAATGCCTCTCAGCCTCATCGAGAAGACCCGCCCCTGTGCGCTCGATCCCGAACAGCGGCTCGACGCCGACTATCTCGACGAACTCCAGAAGTTCTATGTGAAGCAGGGGACGCTCAAGAAGACGGTCGATGTGAAGAAGCTGATCGACCCGTCGTTCGCGAAAGCCGCCGACAAGAAACTCGGCGCATACCGGGCCCCGTGACGAACAGCCCAGAAGCTCACGCCCCGGCGTCAAGGAGGACGCAATGGAACCACCGGATGAGACCGCCGTCCGCATTCAAGGACTGACGAAGATCTTCCTCAGCCGCAAGGGAACCGCCGTGCAGGCGCTGGACTCCGTCGATCTCGACGTGCAGCGCGGCGAGGTGGTGGCGGTCATCGGACCCAGCGGGTGCGGAAAGAGTTCGCTGCTGCGGATTCTCGCCGGGCTGGACGACGTCTACGACGGGCGGGTCGACTGGAACGTCGACGGAAAGGCCGGCGCCGCCGGACCCGCCCCGGGCGGCGAGGCCCACCGCGCCGGCCGGCTCACCAGCGCGACCGTCTTCCAGTCCGACTCCACGCTGCCGTGGCAGACCGTCGGGCAGAACGTCCGGCTCGGCCTGTGCCGGCTGCGGCTGGAGCGTACGGAGGCGGACGCCCGGGTCGCCGAAGTCCTCGACCTCGTCGGGCTGGCGGGGTTCACGCAGGCGTATCCGCACGAGCTGTCCGGCGGCATGCGGCAGCGGGTCGCCATCGCCCGCGCCCTGGCGACGCGTCCGCATCTGCTCCTCATGGACGAGCCGCTGGCCGCGCTGGACGCCCAGACCCGCCTGATCATGCAGCAGGAGGTCCTCAACATCTGGCAGCAGACCCGCTCGACGGTGGTGTACGTGACGCACGACATCGAGGAGGCCGTCACCGTCGCCGACCGTGTGGTCGTGCTCTCGGCGAGGCCCGGCCGGATACGCAAGGTCCGGGACGTGCCCGCGCTCGGCCGGAGCGTCACGGACATGCGGCGCGAGAGCGTCTTCGGCGATCTCGTCGTCGACCTGTGGGAGTCCATCGCGGGAGAGGTCGGGATGTCCGCGTCGGCATCCTCGCCGGCGTCGGCGTCCGCGTCGGCGTCCGGTTCGCTCCCGGGCGGCGGCCCCGCGGCCGAGAAGGCGGAGGTGGCGCGATGACGACGGCACCGGTGCGCAGCGCCCCCGCGCCCACCGCGCACACCGACGTCTCCGTCCAGGTCGAGCGGCTGCGCCGCGACCGGACCCGCACCCGGCACCGGCGTCAGGCGTGGGCGGTGCTCACACCGCTGGTGCTGCTGGGCCTGTGGGAGCTGGCGACCCGGGTCGGCGTGCTCGACGAGCGGTTCTTCCCGCCGCCGACGGCGATCCTGCACGACTCGCTGAAGTTCGCGTTCGACGCGCAGATGCGGGGCGAACTCCTCGACGCTCTCGGCCAGTCGGGGATGCGTCTGGCCGTCGGCTTTCTGATCGGTGCCGTGGCCGGACTGGTCGTGGGGCTCGCCACGGGTCTGCACCCGGTGACGCGCTACGCCCTCAGCTCGGTCGTCAACGGCATCTATCCGCTGCCGAAGCTGGCGCTCTTCCCGTTGATGATCATTTTCTTCGGGGTGGGCAACGTCAGCATGATCGCGCTGATCGCGCTCGGGGTGTTCTTCATCGTGTGCATCAACACCTCGTCCGGGGTGCTCTACACCAACCCCGTGTACGGGGACGTGGCCACCGCGTTCGAGATCCCGCGTCTCGTCCGGCTCCGCAGCATCACGGTCCCGGCCGCGATCCCGTCCATCGTCGACGGCGTACGTCTCGGCTTCGGACAGGCGCTGATCATCCTCGTCTCCACGGAGTTCGTCTCCGGGGACGGCGGCATCGGCTATCTGATCTGGAACTCCTGGCAGGTGCTCGACGTGCCCGTGATGTTCGTCGGCCTGGCGATCGTGGGCCTCACCGGCTGGCTGGTCTCCGCCGCGATCACCCGTCTGGGCAACCGTCTCGCCCCGTGGCACGCGGAGTGAACGGCCCGTCCACGGCACCGAGTCGGGACGTTCCCTGCCCGTACCCGCCGCCGGCGGTCCCGCACCGCGTCCGGCTCGCCACCCGTACAAGCCGCACAAGCCGTACTCGTACAAGCCGTACAAGGAAGGAACGATGACGTCACCTCAGTCGCTCACCGTGGACGCCCACGGCTACGTCACGCACTACTGGGAACTGGCCCCGGACGCCCCGGAGTCCACGGTGGTCCTCGTCCACGACGGTTCCTTCGGCTCCGACGCCTGGACCACCTGGGCCGGAGTGATTCCGCGCCTCGCCGAGCGGTACCGCGTCCTCGCCCCCGATCTGCTCGGCTTCGGCGGCACCGACAAGGTCGTCTATCTGGACCGCTCGCCCTACGCCTACCGCACCGCTCATCTCGCCGCCTTCTGCGCAGCGGTGGGCGTGGCGGCACCGGATGGGGCGCACTTCGTGGGCCATTCCTTCGGCGGCTCGCTGGTCCTGCGGGCGCTCGCATCGACGCCGAGCGCCCTGCCCGCGCGCAGCGGTGTGAGCATCTCGGGCAGCGGCGGACCGTGGCGCACCCGGCAGGCCCTCGAAGACCTCGGCCGGTTCGACGGCACCGAAGAGGACGTACGGCGGCTGCTGTCGCTGATGATGGACGAGGACCGCCCGGGCTTCGACGAGAACGCACGGGCCCGCTACGCCAACACCCGCAAGCCGGGCCATGTTGAGGCCATTCTGGCCGGACGGCTGAAGCACCCGGCGCCGCCCGAACCGGCCGCCCCGGCAGCGGCGTCCGCCTCGTCCGCGAAGCCGGCCGAGGCGCCGTGGCCGGAGCCGCTGCGCGACTGCCCCGTACCGCTGCTGATCGTCGGCGGCGACCGGGACACCCTGCTCGAACCGGGCTGGACGGAGCACTTCGAGGGGCTCTCCCCCACGGTCTCCGTACGCCGCCTCGGCGACGCCCGGCACGCGCCCAACGTCGAACAGCCCGAGGCCACCGCCGAGTTGCTCGGTGCGTTCCTCTCCGAGGCGGACCGGGCCGGCGCTCCCGCCGTCCCATGACGGGCGGCACGGCGAACGGCACGGCGAGCAACACCGGGGACGGCACGTCGGGTTCGGCGGACGAGGCGAAGCGGCAGGCAGGGAACGGCAGTTCAGGGCCCGTGAGCCCTTCCGTACGTCTCCCCCGCCTGACGCCCGAGGAGTTGACCCCGGACCAGGACACGCTCTACCGCACCATCGTCGGCGGACCCCGGCAGCAGCACGCGTCGTTCTTCCCCGTCGCGGACGAGGAGGGCGTGCTCAGCGGCCCGTACCGCGCGATGCTGCTCAGCCCGGGGGTCGGTACGGCCCTGGAACGGCTCGGTGTGGCCGTGCGCTACCGGTCCGAACTGCCGCTGTGGGCCCGGGAGTTGGCGATCCTCACGGTCGCCGTCCACACCGACTGCCCCGTGGAGTGGCGCGCCCACGAGGAACTCGCGCGCTCCTCGGGCGTACCGGAGGAGACCATCCGCAGCCTGCACACGGAGACGCCCGTGCTCTCCGGTCCGGAGGCGCGGGCGGTGTACGGCTTCGTCACGGGGCTGCTGCGGGAGAACCGGGTCGCGGAGAGCACGTTCCGCGAGGTCGAATCCCTGTGGTCGACGGCGGGCGTCTTCGAACTGGTCGTCACCGCCGGCTACTACCAGATCATCGCCTTCGTCAACAACGCGTTCGAGGTCTAGCCGGCCGCGGACAGGGACGGAACAGGAAGGGAGTCGGTGAACATGGGGGTCCTCAGCGGACGTTCCGTGGTCGTGACCGGCGCCGGCCGGGGGCTGGGACGTGCCTACGCCCTGCACGCCGCCGCATCCGGTGCGTCCGTCGTCGTCAACGACGTCGACGAGGCGGCCGCCGAGAGCGTCGCCGCCCGCATCCGCGAGGACGGCGGCAGCGCCGTGAGCGCGGCGGGCTCGGTGGCGGACGCGGACGCGGCGACACGGATCGTCGACCGGTGCGCGGACGAATTCGGGTCCGTGGACGGGCTCGTCAACAACGCGGGGATCTTCCACCAGGCGCAGCCCTGGGCGGAGGATCCGGCCCGTATCCGCGCCGTGGTCGAGGTCAACGTCCTGGGAACGGTGCACTGCGGACTGGCGGCGATCGCGCGCATGCGCGCGCAGGGCGGCACCGGGTCGATCGTCAACGTGACGTCGGGGACGCATCTGGGACATCCGGAGACCGCCGTCTACGGCGCCACCAAGGGAGCCGTCGCCTCGCTCACCTACGGCTGGGCGCTGGATCTGCTGCCGCTCGGGATCCGCGTCAACGCCGTCTCACCGCTCGCCGTCACCGACATGAAGCTCCCGCCGTACGACGGCCACGCCGCCCCCGAGGAGGTGGCCGCCGTGGTGACCTTCCTGCTCAGCGACCGGTCCGAGGGCGTCACGGGACAGGTCGTACGACGGGCACGCCGCGGTCTGGGACTGATGACGCACCCGGACATCGGGGAGATGACCGAGGCGGACCGGTGGGAGGTCGAGGACATCGACGGCGCCTTCCGGGACGCGCTCGGACCGCTCCAGCCCGTCGGGTACGGCGGACACCGTGCCGCACCGGGACCGCTCCGCTAGCGACGGCCGCCCCGGCCGTCCAGGCCGCGACCGTCCAGGCCCCGACCTCAACCGACCGTCTCAACTGATCGCCCCAACCGGCCCCTCGCAGCTCATCGTTCGCAGCTCACAGGAGAGCGCAGCAGATCGCGGGAGTCCACGGGGGTTCACAGAAGTTCGCGCAGGGGCGGAGCTCTTGCCGCTAAACAGCATCATGTTTATCATGTACGGCAGTTCGGCTGTGCCGAATCCGCCGCTGGGAAGGACGGACATGACCGACGTGACCACCACCGGCGAACGTCTGCTGTTCCTGCACGACGCGGACGTGACCGCCCAACCCGCGCCGGGGATCCAGCAGTTGTCGCGGACGCTCGGCCTCGACCTGGATCTGCCGCGGCACCCCGGGTTCGGCGCCCCGCTGGAGGGCGAGGCCCTGGAGTGGGACTCCGTGGCCGATCTGGCACAGCACCATCTGCTGCGGCTGGACGCCGAGGACGGCCGCGCCGCTGCCGCCGACAACAGCAACAGCAACAGCAACAGCAACGGCGGACGCGCCAACGGCAGCGCTCCCCACGGCCACACCCCCGACCCGCGCCCCCTGCACCTCGCCGGGGCGGGCTTCGGGGGCTGGATCGCCCTGGAGATGGCCGTGCGCGCCCGCCACCGGTTCGCCTCGCTCACCCTCGTCGCGCCGTACGGGGTGAAGCTCTTCGGGCCCACCGACCGGGAGTTCGCGGACATCCTCCTCCTCGACCCGGCGGAGACCGTGGAGTTGGGCTGGGCCGACCCGTCGGCCTGTCACGGTCTGCGCATGCCGGGCTTCCCCGCCGGTCTCGACGACCGGGAGTACGAAGAGGCGTTCGCGGAGCGCGCCGCGCTCTCCCGCTTCGTCTGGAAGCCCTTCCTCCACGATCCGCGGCTGCGCCGCTGGCTGCATGTGCTGACCATGCCGACGCTCGTCGTCGCCGGAGACAGGGACCGGATGGTCGCCCCCGGACACAGCAGAGCCCTCGCGGACCTCATCCCCTCGGCGCGCTACGCGGAGATCCCCGGCAGCGGCCACTACCCGTACCTGGAGACGCCCGGGGCCTTCGCCGAGACCGTGGCGGCCTTCGTCTCGGAACACCTGAAGACAGGAGAAGAGCGGTGAAGTGTTTCCACTTCAGCGAGATGCCGTATCCGTACGTCCCGCCGGAGGCCGAGGCGGAGCACCGCGGCCTGAAGTACTTCATACCCAACCGCCATTACGACCCGGTGCGCGGCTACGAGCTGTATCAGCGCTACCTCGACGAGTACGAACTCGCCGACGAGCTCGGCCTCGACCTGATGGTCAACGAGCACCACCAGTCGGCCTCCACGCTGCACGTCTCCGCGACGCTCAGCGCCGCCTCGGTGCTCGCCCGCACCCGGCACGGGCGGGTCCTGGTACTGGGTACGCCGCTCCCCCACCGGGAGAGCCCCGTACGCGTCGCCGAAGAGGTCGCCTATCTCGACGCGATCAGCGCGGGGCGCATCAACTGCGGCTTCGTACGCGGGGTTCAGGGCGAGACCTACCCGTCCAACCAGAACCCCGTACACAACATGGAGATGTTCTTCGAGGCCCACGACCTCATCAAGGAGGCGTGGACCAGGCGGGATCTCTTCTCCTGGGAGGGGCGTTTCTACCACTACCGGTATGTGAGCGTGTGGCCGCGGCCCTACCAGCAGCCGCACCCGCCGATCTGGGTCAGCGGCACCACGCGGCGGCTCGTGGAGTGGACGGCCCGGCACGGCTACACGCTGTGCAATCTGCTGGGGACGTACGAGGACACCGCCAAGTCCTTCCGGCTGTACCGGCAGACGGCGGTGGAGGCCGGTCTTCCGGAGCCCTCCCCGGACAACTTCGCCTATCTGGCGTTCTGCCATGTCGCACCCACCGAGGAGCAGGCACGCGAGTCGGGCAGGAAGCTGCTCTGGTATCTCAAGCAGGGCAAGTTGCGGCTCGGAGCGGCCAATCCGCCCGGGTACTCCTCGACCGCGGCGGCCGTGGCGTCGCTGCGCGGCAAGCTCGGCGAGGTCCGCAAGTACAGCTTCGAGCGGCTGGTCGACGAGGGGATCATGCTCGTCGGCACCCCGGACACGGTGACCCGGCAGATCCAGCGGCTCTACGAGCGGACCGGCGTCGGCAACCTCATCCTCATGAACCAGGCCGGCGAGATGACCAGCAACGAAGTCCGGGACAGCCTCTGCCTGTTCGCACGTGAGGTGCTGCCCGCCGTCGCGCCCATCGGCCGCAGTTGGCAGGACGAGGACACCGCCTGGCGCGTCGACAACGACACCCACCCCGTCGAGACGGTCCTGGCCAGCGCCCTGTCCTGACCCGGGTCCTGTCCCCGATGCGGGCCGCCTCCCGCGCCCGTACCCGAACCCGTACACCGCACCGCACCGCCGAGAGACAACGGAGCAGCACATATGCCGAGGATCATCGTGCAGGCGATCGAAGGCCGGTCCCTGGAGCAGAAGCGCCACCTGGTACGCGCGATCACCACCGGCGTCGTCGACGCCCTCTCCGTGGAACCGGAGACGGTGACCGTGGTCATCGAGGAGATACCGCGCGAGCACATCTCCAAGGCGGGCGTGCTCTACAGCGACCGCCCCGGGAAGACCGCGGGCGCGGCAGCGGCGGAGGGCCGCTCCTGAACGGCCCGTCCCGCAGGGGCCCGTGAGGCCCCTCGCCCCGAACTCCCCCCTTCCCGACGGACGCTGGAGAGGCAGCATGAGCGAACCCACAAACGCGGCGGCGCCGACGGCAGGTTGGGCCCCGGGACTGTCCGGCGCGGGTGCCGTGGTCTTCGGGGTCGGCCCCGGGATCGGGCTGGCGTGCGTACGCGTACTGGCCGGGCTCGGAGCCGACGTGGCGTGCGTCGACATCGACCCGGCCCGTGCCGCCGCGGCGGCCGAAGCGGTCGAGGAGTGCCCCGGTACGGCGACCCCGTTCACCTGCGATCTGCGCCGCCCCGAGCAAGTGCGGCGCGTGGTCGCCGAGATCGCCGGCACGCTCGGCCGGCTCGACGCGGCCATCAGCGTCGTGGGGCACGGCGGCCCGCCGGGGCCCGTCGCCACCATGCCGGACGAGGTCTGGAGAGACGTGCTGCAGATCAACCTCGATCAGCAGTTCCTCGTCACCCGCGAAGTCCTCGGCACGATGAGCGCGCAGGGGCGCGGCAGCATCGTGTTCATCTCCTCCATCAACGCCCTCGGCTCCTCGCCGCAGCGCGCCGCGTACGGAGCCGCCAAGGCCGCCCTCGTCTCGCTCGCCAGAAGCCTGGCCATCGAGGCCGCGCCCCAGGGGGTACGGGTCAACACGGTGGCTCCCGGCGCCACGCGGACACCGCGCCGCCGGCATCTGGCGGAAGGGGAGCTGGCCGGGGTCTACCGCGCCGCGATCCCGCTGGGCCGGATCGCCGAACCGGAGGACGTCGCACACGCCGCGGTCTTCCTCGCCTCCGACCTGGCGGCGTTCATCACGGGGCAGACGCTCGTGGTGGACGGGGGCGCCACCGTCAAGTACAGCCAGCCCGCGGGCAATTGACGCGGTGCGCGCCGCGGGCGCCTCAACTGCCCTGAGTCCGGGGGCGGTTCACCAGCCGATGATCTCCGCGTGCAACGCCGCGTAGTTGCGCTCGAACCCGGCGGCGAGTTCGCGCATGTGCGCCCGCATCAGCTCCTCGGCGTCCGCGCCGTTCCCGTCGAAGATGGCCTGGGCCACGGCCTCGTGCTCGCGGCGCACCTCGGCCCAGCGGGCGGGCGGACGCTCCGCGGCGATGACGCGCTCGGTGTAGACCTCCTTCAGGGCCCGCCCGAAGAGGTCGAGCACGCCGTTGCCCGACATCCCGGCCACGACGCCGTGGAAGTCCTGCACGACGGAGAGATAGGCGGCCTGGTCGTCCGTGCCGAGTCCCTTGTGGGCCTCCATCGCCTTGGCCAGTTCGGCGAGGCGGTCCTTGTCGCGCCGCTCGGCCGCCAGCCTCGCCATCATCGGCTCCATGATCACGCGGGCCTCGACGAGCTCCCAGAAGCGGGTGCGTCCCATCTGGAGGAAAAGCGTCAGCGTGCGGCCGAAGTTGTACGGGTCGGCGGCGCCGACGACGGGTCCGCCGCCCCGGCCGGGCCGCACCCGGACCAGGCCGTTGTTCTCCAGGATGCGCAGCGCCTCACGCAGCGTGCCGCGCGCGACGCCGTACATCTCCAGCATCGGCGCCTCGCTGGGCAGACTGGCGCCCGGCGGGAGCTGCCTGTCGACGATGTCCTCGACGATCTGCCGGGCCACGAGCTCGGCCATCTTCGCGGACCGCTGCCGGAACTTCGGCGTCCGCCGGGGCGGGGTGGGCTGCGACATGGAATCCCCCTCGACACGGCCCGTTGGAACGCATCCCTGAAAATAGTTAGCAGAGTTTAGCATTCCCGCCGCCCTCCGCTCCCGGCCATGCCGTACCCCGGCACGTGCGCGACCACGTACACGACCGCGTGCACGACCGCGTGCACCGCTCTTCTCCCGCCGCCGGACGAAAGGCATCCTGTGGCCGTGACCAGGAACGACGACGACCAGGGCGCGGCCCTGCCGGTGGCGCGGGTGGCGGCGCTGCTGGACGCCGCGGTCGCCGAGGACGAGGACGCAGCCGCCACCGCGTACGAGGAGCTGAAGGCCCGGCTGCCGCCGGAGGAGGCCGCCGATCTGGCGAACCGGGTCCGCAACCTCCGCTCGGTGCTGACGCGTTGGCGCCGCCGCGGCCAGGAGCTCTCGGCCCTGTTCTCCAGCGCGCGGGAGCTCGCGGAGCTGCGCGACACCGACGCGCTGCTGCACCGCCTCGTCGAACGCGCCCACGACCTGATGGGCACCGACGTCACCTATCTCTCCGAACTCCACGAGGACAGCGACGAGTTGCGGGTGCGCTCGACGCTGGGCACGGTGGCCGAGTCGTTCCGCGCGCTGCGCGTACCGCCCGGCATGGGCCTCGCCAGCAAGGTCGTACGCACCCGCAGCGCGCAGTGGACGTCGGTCTACCAGGCCAACCGTTCGATCCCGCACGAGGCCGGGATCGACGCGGCCGTGGCGGCGGAGGGGCTGGTCGCCCTGCTCGGGGTGCCCCTCGTGGCGGGAGACCGCGTCCTGGGCGTGCTGTTCGCGGCCGACCGCAGCGAGCACGAGTTCGTGCCCGAGGAGATCGCGCTGCTGAGCGCGTTCGCCGACCACGCGGCGGTGGTGCTGCAGACCGCGCGGCTGCTGGAGCAGGCGAACGTCGCGGCGCAGGAGGCCGAGCGGGCCACCTGCGTACTGGAGGGCCATGTCACGGCGATGGAACGCGCCAGCGCCGTCCACGAGGATCTGACGGCCGTCGTGCTGCGGGGCGGCAGCGCCGGCGAGGTGGCCGGGACGCTGGGTACGTCGCTGGGCCGGCCCGTGACGATCCTCGACGGCGAACTCACGCCCGTGGCAAGGGAACCGGGCAGCGGCGGCGTGCACTACTCCGCGCCGGACGGCACGCTGCTCGCCGCCGTACGGGACGCGGTCGAGGCCGGGCGGCGGTCCGGGCGGTGCGTCTTCGTCGAGGGCGGCGCACCGCTGCCGGAGGTCGCGGTCGCGGTGGTGGCCGCGGAGACCCTGCTGGGCGCGGTGCTCGTCGGATACGGCGACCTCGAACTGCGCGAGGTCGACCAGCGCACCATCGAGCGCGCGGCGCAGATCATCGCGCTGGTGGCCGTAAAGCAGGAGGCGGTCGCCGCGGCGGAGGACCGCGTCCGCGGTGAGCTGGTCTCGGACATACTGCGCGGCGACGCCTCGCGCCGGCGGGAGTTGCTGCTGCGGGCACGGGCCCGCGAAGTGCGCCTGGAGGAGCTGCGGTCGGTGGTCGCCGTGAGCGTCGCCGCCGAGCGGCGCAGATCCGCCTCGGAGGCGCTGCGGCGCGCGGTCCCCGGCGGTCTGGTCGGCGAACGCGACGGCGTGCTCGCCCTCCTCAGCCCCTGCCGGGACCCGATGACGGCCGCGCAGGAGGCGTGGCACGCGGTGCGCGGCGTCCAGCAGGAACCGGTGCTGGCCGTCGCCGGTCCCCCTGCCCGCTCCTCGCCGGAGGCGCTGGGACGGTGCTTCGACTCCGCGCAGCGCTGCGTACGACTGCTGAAGAGCCTGGACACGGCGGACGGGACCGTGGACGCGCAGCACTACGAGCCGTACATGGCGATGTTCGGCACCGGCGGCGCGGAGTTGGCCGGCTTCATCGAGTCGACGCTCGGTCCGGTGCTGCGCTGGGACGAGAAGCACGGGACGCAGCTCTTCGAGACGTTGCACGCGTTCGCCGACTCCTACGCGAGCCCGAGCCGCACGGCCCGCGCCCTGCACGTCCACATCAACACCGTCACACAGCGGCTGGAGCGCGTCAGCGTGCTGCTCGGCGCCGAATGGCGCGCTCCGGAGCCGCTGTTCCGGGTCTCGGTGGCCGCCCGGCTGCATGCGCTCTCGCGGCGTGTGACGGCGGGATGAGCCGGGACGAGCCCGGGATGAGCACCGTCGCGGGCGGGCGCGGCCCGGGTGGGCACGCCCCGGGAGAGCGGGTGCGCTCCGTACGGCGTGATCCGCCGCAGCGCTCTGAGCTGAGGGTTCCGCGCACGGTGCGACGCGGATCACACGCGCCGGGGCCGCGAAGTATGTGTGAATCAACCGTGTCGTCCCCGTCGGCCGCTCCCTAGCGTTACTGCCGTCCGAAGACGACGGACGACGACGGACGACGACGGCGGTCGCCGGGACACTCCCCCTCCGCGCCGCCGCAGACGCCGCACAGCCCCGGGAACGCGCCCGGGACGACGCCGGGAGGTATGCGTGGCCACACAGAGCAGGATCCGCGGATTCCGGGACGAATCCCCGGCGGGCCGGCGGGCGTTGCTCGCCGAGCACACCGGTGTCCCGCTCGCGTCCCTCGACGTGCTGGCCTCCGGCGGGCTCAGCGTCGAGCAGGCCGACCACATGATCGAGAACGTGATCGGGCTGCTCGGGGTGCCCGTCGGGGTGGCCACCGGCTTCACCGTCAACGGCACGGACGTACTGGTCCCGATGGCCACCGAGGAGCCCTCCGTCGTCGCGGCGGCCAGCAACGCCGCCCGCATCGCCCGCGAACGGGGCGGCTTCCACACGTGCAGCTCGGAGCCGGTCATGCAGGCCCAGGTCCAGGTGCTCGACGTGGCGGACCCGGACGGCGCCCGGCTGCGGCTGCTGGAGGCCGCCGGCGAACTGGTCCGCCTCGCCGACGACCAGGACCCGACGCTCGTCTCCCTCGGGGGCGGGGTGCGCGAACTCACCGTGCGCGTGGTCGACGCCCGTCCCGGCCGCTACATCGTGGTGCATCTGGCCGTGGACGTCCGCGACGCCATGGGCGCCAACGCGGTCAACACCATGGCGGAGGCGGTCGCGGACCGCGTCGGACGCATCGCGGGCGGCCGGACGCTGCTGCGCATCCTCACCAACAAGGCCGATCTGAGGCTGGCGCGGGCACGGGCGGTCTTCCCCGCCGGCACGCTGGGCGGCGCCGGCGTCGTCCGCGACATCGTGCACGCGGCCGCGCTGGCCGAGGCCGACCCCTACCGTGCGGCCACGCACAACAAGGGGATCATGAACGGGATCACGGCCGTCGTGCTGGCGACGGGCAACGACACCCGGGCCGTCGAGGCGGGCGCGCACTCCCACGCGGTCGGCGCCGACGGACGGTACACGGCCCTCTCGCACTTCGAGGCCGACGGGGACGGCGACCTCGTCGGCACGCTCGAACTCCCCATGCCCGTGGGCCTGGTAGGCGGCGCGACGAAGGTGCACCCGGCGGCAGCGGCGGCCGTACGGCTGCTCGGCGTGACCACCGCACGCGAACTGGCCGAGACCGTCACGGCGGTCGGCCTGGCCCAGAACCTCGCCGCGCTGCGGGCCCTGGCGACCGAGGGGATCCAGCGCGGCCACATGTCGCTGCACGCCCGCAACGTCGCGGTCGCCGCCGGCGCCACCCCCGAGGAGATCCCCGGCGTGGTCGAGCGCCTGATCGGCGACGGAGCGGTACGAGCCGACCACGCCGCGCACGTACTCGCCGAACTCCGCGCACAGCACGCCTGAACGGCACGGGCCGCACGGGCCGCACCGGCGCCACGGAACCACCGCACCACACGTCAAAGGAGACGCGGACCATGACACTTCACGTGGGCATCGACGTGGGGGGCACGTTCACCGACGCCGTCGCCGTGCACGACGGGCGCGCCCTGCGCGGCAAGGCCTTCTCCACCCCGGACGTCACGACGGGCATCCTCGACGCGCTCGCCGTGCTGGAGGAGCGGCTCGGCACGCCCGACGGCGGCTTCTACCCGCAGATCGACCGCTTCGTGCTGGGCAACACCATCGTCACCAACGCCGTCGACGAGCAGAAGTACTCGGCCGTCGGCCTGCTGACCACGCAGGGCTTCCGGGACACGCTGCGCATCGCACGCTCGGCGCGCGACGACGAACGCGACCCGCACAAGATGGCTCCGCCGCCGGAGATCGTCCGCCGCAGCCGCATCGTCGAGGTGCCCGAACGCATCGACGCGCACGGCGAGATCCTGCTGCCGCTGGACCCGCAGGCCCTGGCCGGCGCCGTCGAGAAGGTCCTCGCCGAGGGGGCGGAGTCGCTCGCGGTGTGTCTGCTGTGGTCCTTCCGCAACCCCCAGCACGAGCAGGAGATCGGCAAGTATCTGGAGACGCACCACCCGGATCTGCCGTACACGCTGTCGAGTTCGCTGACGCCGGTCTACCGCGAGTACGAGCGGATGGTCACCACGACCCTGGACGCCGCCGTCAAGCCGATCGTGGCGCAGCACTTCGGCCATCTCGCCGCGGAGCTGGCCGGACGGGGCCTGCGTACGCGGGTGCAGATCATGCAGGTGCACGGCGGCTTCCTCTCCGCGGAGGAGACCGGCAAGGCGCCCATCGCGATGTTCAACTCCGGCCCCGTGGGCGGTGTGACGGGTGCGCGGCTGCTCGGTCAGCGCCTGGGGCGGCACCGGGTGCTCACCGCCGACATGGGCGGTACGAGCCTGGACGCGGCGGCGATCGTCGACGACGAGTTCCGCGTGCTGCCGCGGGCCGAGATCGGCGGTCTGCCGACGAGCCTGACCGCCGTGGACATCGAGACGATCGGGGCGGGCGGCGGCAGCCTGGCCTGGATCGACGGCCGCGGCGTGATGCGCGTCGGCCCGCAGAGCGCCGGTTCGGTGCCGGGGCCGGCCTGCTACGGCAAGGGCGGCGAGCGTCCCGCCGTCACCGACGCCGCCCTGGTGATGGGCCTGCTCAACCCCGGCTACTACCTGGGCGGCACCGTGGATCTGTACGAGGACGCGGCGCGGGACGCGGTACGGCGGCATCTCGCCGAGCCGCTGGGCCTGTCGGCGGACGCCGCCGCGCACGGCGTCTACCGGCTCGCCGTGTCGCAGATGGCGAACGCCGTACGGAAGATCACCGTCAACAGGGGCCATGATCCACGGGAGTTCACCCTCGTGGGGTTCGGCGGCGCGTGCGGGCTGTTCGCGGCGGCCATCGCCGCGGAGATCGGCGTCGGCGAGGTCGTCGTCCCGCGCAACGCGGCCGTCTTCTCCGCGTACGGCCTGATGCACGCCGACTCGGTCTTCTCCGCCGTGCAGACCACGCCGTGGACGTTCGGGGAGCCCGCCGCGGATCTGGAGAAGGAGTTCTCGGCCCTCCAGGCCCGCGCCCAGGAGTGGTTCGCGTCCGAGGGCATCCCGGAGGAGCGGCGCGAGCTGTACCGCGAGGCGGACATGAAGTTCATGGGCCAGATCTTCGAGGTCACCACGCGGCTGCCCGGCAAGAGCTTCGGCGAGGAGGACAAGGACCTGCTGCGGCAGCGCTTCATCGAGGACTACGAGGCGGAGTTCGGCAGCGGCACCGCCTGGACCGAGGCCGAGGTCCTGCTGGTCAACTCCCGCGTCAAGGCGATCGGCCGTACCGACGCACAGCAGATCACCGGCGACCCGGGCGACGGCGAGCAGTACGCCGCCGGCTCCCGGGAGTGCGTCGACCCCGTCACCGGGCGGCGCCGCACCGTCGAGGTGCACCGCGGATTCGGCGCCCTGGGCCGGGCCCAGGGTCCCTGTCTGCTGGAAGAGCCCGACACCACCGTGTACGTACCGGACGGTGCGGTCGTGGAGCTGGCCGACGGAGGCCACTTCGCGATCCGTCTGAACGGTGCGTGAGCCGATGCGGTCCCGGATCGCGGGTCCGCCCGTTCCCCGAGCGGAGACACCGATGAGCACGAACTCCACCTACGTTCCGGAAGGCTATGACGCGGTCACCCTCGAAGTGATCCGGATGCGCCTGGACTCGATCGTCGAGGAGATGGGCAGCGCGATGATCCGGTCCTCCGGGTCACCGGTGATCACCGAGTCCGGCGACTTCAACACGGCGCTGTTCGACCCCGTGGGGAAGATCTACTCCTACTCGGACTTCGTCCAGTTCCACATCGGCTCCGGAAGCGTCGCGGTGCAGAACCTCGTCGCGGAGATCGAGGGCGAACCGCTGCACCCCGGGGACGCGTTCATCTGCAACGACCCGCACACCGCCGGCTCGGCGCACCCGCCGGACACCAACGTCATCTCGCCGGTCTTCCACGGCGACGAACTCCTCGGCTGGGCCCAGTCGCAGGCACATCTCGTGGACGTCGGCGGCATGACGCCGGGAGGCTTCGCCCCGGGCGCGTACGACTGCTTCAGCGAGGCGCTGCGGCTGCCCCCGGGCGTGAAGGTCTTCGAGCGGGGCCGGCCCGTGGAGTGGGTGCGGCGCGTCCTGCTGAACAACGTCCGAGTCCCCACGCTGTTCTGGAACGACGTGCGCAGCCTGGTGGCGAGCAACAACACGGGCATCCGCCGGCTGTGCGCCACCGTCGAGGAGTTCGGCCTCGACGCCTTCCGCGACTACACGAGGGTCAACTTCGAGATCGCGGAACGCGTGGTCCGCGAGCGGATCGCCCTCCTCGCCGACGGCGTCTACGAGGCGGACGAGTGGACGGAGCACAACGGGCACGTCAACGAGCTGTACCGCGTGCACTGCACGATGACGAAGGCCGGCGAGCAGATCACGCTGGACTTCACCGGGTCCAGCCCGCAGACCGACGGCTTCGTGAACCTCAGCTACGGCACGCTCGTGGGCAGCGTGGCCAGCGCGCTGGTGCCCATTCTGGCGTGGGACGTGCCGTTCAACGAGGGCGTGATGGCGGCCTGCGACGTGATCGCCGAGAGCGGCTCCCTCGTCAACCCCGTACCGCCCGCGCCCATCAGCAACGGGCATCTCACCACCGGCGCCCGGGTCAGCCGGCTGGTGACCAAGCTGCTCAACGAGGCGGCGCGTGCCAGCCGCGACGCGGTCATCCGCGCACGCTCGCAGGGCGTGTGGGCCGACTCCTGGACCGGGGGCATCTCCGCGGGCACCCGCGACGACGGCGAGTACTTCGTGCTGTTCAACATGGACGGCGGCGGCATGGGCACCGGCGCGCAGCCCGTCGCCGACGGCCTGGACTGCGGCGGCATGATGACCCAGGTCAACAACGCCCTGCCGGACGTCGAGATGAACGAGATGCTCTACCCGGTGCTCTATCTGTGGAAGCGGCTGAACACCGCCAGCGCGGGCCACGGCGCCCATCGCGGCGGCCAGGGCCACGAGTTCGCATGGCGGCTCTACGGCGCCCCGGAGGTCACCCAGACCGTCTTCGCGCCGACCGCGCAGGTGGTCGCCGACGGCTTCGGCGGCGGTTACCCCGGCGGCGGCAGCGGGCACGCCGTATGGCGCGGCACCGACGCCGCCGAACTGTTCGCCCGCGGGACCGTGCCGACCGACGCCACGCTGACGGCGGCCCGACGGGAGCTGCTGGAGATCAACCAGCAGGATGTGACGGTCGGTTCGGACGACGTGTTCGTGCAGTGGGTCGCCGGAGGCGGCGGCTACGGGGACCCGCTGCTGCGCGATCCGGAACTGGTCGCACGGGACGTGGCCGACGGCTACGTCACCGCGGAGGTCGCCGCGCACGTCTACGGAGTGGTGCTGAACGGCGACGGCGACGGGGCCGGCGGTGCCGACGCGGAGGCGACGCTGCGCCGGCGTACGGAGATACGCGCGGAACGCCTCGGCGGACCGCCGCCCGCACACCCCGTAGCACCGGACGCCGCCCCGGACAGCTCCGCACCCCGCCGCGACGGCGACGGCTGGTACTGCCCGGCGAGCGGCGCCCGGCTGAGCACCGGCGAGGACTGGCGGGCGGACGTACTCACCCGTACCGGCGCCGCCGCGGAGCGCCTCGCCGGCCTCGGCGTCCGGGTACGGCCACGGGAGAGCGAACCGGCCGTCCTCCTGGAGGAGTTGATCAGCCCGGCCTGCGGCACCCTGCTGGAGACCCGCATCCGGGTCGCACCGCGCGGAGGGGAGGACGCCACGCCATGACCGCACTCCCCGAGTCCGCACCCGACGAAGGCGCCCCGCGGGGCCCGCTCGCCGGAGTGGTCGTCCTCGACATCACACGCGTCGTGGCGGGACCGTTCTGCTCGATGATCCTGGCCGACCTGGGCGCGACCGTCGTCAAGGTCGAGCGGCCCTCGGAGCCCGACTACGCACGGGACTTCCCGCCGTTCCTGGAGGCGTCCGACGGCGAGCGGTTCAGCGCCTTCTTCGCCCAGTACAACCGCAACAAGCTCGGACTCACCCTCGATCTGGCCGCGCCCGAGGGGAAGGACGTGCTCAAGCGGCTCGCCGCGCGTGCGGACGTGCTCGTGGAGAACTTCCGACCGGGCACGATGGACAGACTCGGCCTGGGGCACGCGGAGTTGCGCAAGGCCAACCCGCGGCTCGTCTACACGGCGATCTCCGGCTTCGGGCAGACCGGGCCCTACCGGCGGCGTCCCGCGTTCGACAACAGCGCGCAGGCCGCGGGCGGACTGTGGTCGATGAACGGCTACCCGGACCGGCCGCCGGCGCGGGTCGGCACGATCATCGGCGATCTGGCCGCCACCATGTACGCGGTGATCGGGACCCTGGCCGCGCTCCGGCACGCCGAACACACCGGCGAGGGCCAGCTCGTCGACGTCGCCCAGCAGGACTCCGTGCTGTCCCTCACCGAGAACGCCGTCGTCTCCTACACCGTGGACGGAAAGACGGCCGGACCGCTCGGCAACGCCCACCCCTTCGTGCGGCCCTACGAGCTGTATCCCTGCAAGGACGGCTATGTCTTCTTCGGCGGCTACACCGACAAGTTCTGGCGCCTGACCTGCGCCCTGTTCGGCGAGCCCGGCCTCGCCGACGACCCCGAGACCGACACGATGGCCAAGCGCTTCGACCCGGACGTCTACGAACGCCGCGTCCGGCCGCTGCTGCACCGGTGGATGGCCGACCGTACGCGGGCCGAACTGGAGGAACTGGCCGGCGACACGATCCCGTTGACCGCGATCAAGGACATCGGCGAGGTCGTGAGCGACCCGCACATCAAGGAGCGCGACATGATCGTCGACGTCGAGTACCCGGACTTCGGCCGGCTGGAGATGTTCGGGCAGCCGATACACCTCGACGTCACGCCCGCACGGCCGCGGGGCCTCGCGCCACGGGCCGGCGAGCACACCGACGTGCTGCTGCGGGGTCTGGCCGGACTGTCCGACGACGAGATCACCGCCCTGCGCGCGTCCGGAGTGGTGTGAATGAGCGGCATCACCCTGGAACACGAAGGGCCCGTGGCCGTCGTACGGTTCGACCGTCCCGACAAGCTCAACGCCCTGACGCTCGCCATGTACGACGAGTTGGCGGCGGCCTTCGCCGAGGTCCGCGACGACGACGCGATCGCCGCGGCCGTGCTCACCGGCAGCGGCGACCGCGCCTTCTGCGTGGGAGCGGATCTTCAGGAGTCCATCCCGGCCCTGGCGGAGGGGCGGTTCGACATCTCCCGCTGGGACGGCGCCCACCAGAAGCACACCGACCTCTTCAAGCCCGTGATCAGCGCCGTCAACGGCCTCTGTCTAGGCGGGGGTTTCGAGATCATGCTCTCCACGGATCTGCGGATCGCCGCCGAGCAGGCCGAGTTCCAGCTTCCCGAGCCGGGCGTCGGACTCGTACCGGCGGGTGGCACGCTCGTCCGGCTGACCCGTCAGATCCCGTACGCGTGGGCGATGCGGCTGATGCTGCTCGCCGAACGCCTCACCGCTCAGGAGGCCCTGGAATACGGCCTGTTGAACGCGGTGGTGCCCGCGGAGGACGTGCTGCCCACGGCGGTGGAGTGGGGCGGACGCCTCGCGGCGCTGAGCGGGACGGCCGTCGCCACCGTCAAGGAGGCCGTGCTGCGGCTGGGCGGTCTGCCGCCGGAGGAGGCGTTCCACAGCGAAGCCCTGTACGGGCAGCGGGCGTTCGCCTCACCCGACGCCCGCGAGGGTCTGGCGGCCTTCGCCGTGCGCCGCCGTCCGGACTTCCCCTCGCGCCGCACCGCGACGGACGAGACCGGGCACTGAGGCTGGATCCGAGATGAGGAGCGCCATGGACGCCCTGCCCGCCGTCGTACCCGAGCGCGGTCTGCCCTTCTCGGTCACGGTCTACGAAGTCGGGCCCAGGGACGGCCTCCAGGCCGAGCAGGGGATCCTCGACGCCGCGACCAAGGCCGCGCTGATCGGGCGGCTGGGTGCCGCGGGACTCACCGTGATCGAGGCCACCGCTTTCGTCTCCCCGAAGTGGATCCCCCAACTCGCGGACGCCGCCGAGGTGTTCGCGCGGCTCGACCCGGCCGCCGGCATCCGCTACCCGGTGCTGGTGCCCAATCTGCGCGGACTGGAACGGGCCGTGGCCGCCGGAGCCCGGGAGATCGCCGTGTTCGCCAGCGCCACCGAGACGTTCGCCCGCAACAACCTCAACCGCGGCGCGCGGGACGTGCTCGCTCAACTCGCGCCCGTGCTCGCCGAAGCGGGCAGGACGGGCGTCGCCGTACGCGGCTATGTCTCCATGTGCTTCGGCGACCCCTGGGAGGGCGAGGTGCCCTTCGCCCGCGTCGTCGAGACCGTGACCTGGCTGCTGGACCACGGCTGCGGCCGCGTCTCACTCGGCGACACCATCGGGACCGGCACTCCGGGCCATGTCCGGGGGCTGATCGACGCCCTGGGCGCGGCGGGCGTGGAACCCTCGTCGCTGGCCGGGCACTTCCACGACACCTACGGACAGGCGCTCGCCAATGTGCACGCGGCGCTTCAGGCGGGCGTCGCGGAGTTCGACAGCTCGGTGGGCGGGCTGGGCGGCTGCCCGTACGCCGCGTCGGCCACCGGCAACCTCGCCACCGAGGACCTGGTGTGGATGCTCCACGGACTCGGCTACGACACCGGAGTCGACCTGACCGCCCTCGTCCGTACGAGCACATGGATCTCGGACCGGCTGCGCCGCCCCAACGCCTCCAGGGCCGCGACGGCCCTCAGCCGCCGCGCCGGTGCCGGGGCGAACTGACCCCGTACGCAGGGCACTTGGCCCTCTGGCGGTGGTACGTCGGCGGACGGCACCCCGCCCGTGACGCCTACAGCCGGATCGACTTCTTGTTCATGAACTCCTCGATGCCGAGCGCGCCGAGTTCGCGGCCCATGCCGGAGCGCTTGATGCCGCCGAACGGCAGATCCGCCACGGAGCCACCGGACTTGTTGAGGTAGACCATGCCCGCCTCGATCCGGTCGGCGACCCTGCGGTTGCGCGCGGGGTCGGTCCCGAAGACGGCGGCGCCCAGGCCGAAGGGCGAGTCGTTGGCGATCTCGATCGCCTCCTCCTCGGTCTCCGCCCGGAAGACCAGCACGACGGGGCCGAAGATCTCCTCGTAGTAGGCGTCCATCTCCGGTGTGACATCGGTCAGTACGGTCGCTTCGAGGTAGGCGCCGGGACCGTTCCGGTTGCCGCCGGTGCGCAGCGTCGCGCCCTGGTCGACGGCCGTCCGTACCTGGGCGGCCACCTCGTCGGCGGCGGCGACGGAGGCGAGCGGGGGCAGCTTGGTCGCGGGATCCGCCGGGTCGCCCGGCTGGTAGTAGTCGGCGACGCGCTTGGTGATCCCCTCGACGAAGTCCTCGTAGATGTCGCCCATCACGATCATCCGCTTCGGGGCGTTGCAGGACTGTCCGCAGTTGCGCATCCGGGCGGTGGCCGTGGCCTTCACGGTCTCGTCCATGTCGTCGGTGTCCAGCACGATCAGCGGGTCGGAGCCGCCCAGTTCGAGGACGGCGCGCTTGAGGTTGCGTCCCGCCTCGGCCGCCACGGAGATGCCCGCCTGCTCGCTGCCGGTCAGCGACACCCCCTTGATGCGCGGGTCCGCGAGCATCCACGGGACCTGCCTGCTGGAGGCGAAGACGTTGACGTACGCGTCCTCGGGCACCCCGGCCTCGTGCAGGATCCGCTCGATGGCCAGTGCCGACCGGGGACAGATGGAGGCGTGCTTGAGCAGGATCGTGTTGCCGAGCACGAGGTTGGGCGCCACGAACCGGGCGACCTGGTAGCAGGGGAAGTTCCACGGCATGATGCCGAGCAGCGCCCCGATGGGCTCCTTGGCGACGGCCGCCTCGCCGGTCTTGAGGGTCAGCGGTTCGTCCGCCAGCAACTCCGGGCCGTGGGTGCCGTAGTACTCGAAGATGTCGCGGACGATGCCGACCTCTCCGCGCCCCTCGTTGATCCGCTTGCCCATCTCCAGCGTCATGATCGCGGCGAGTTCGTCGGCACGCTCGGCGAACAGCTCCGCGGCCCGCAGGGCGATGGCGGCGCGTTCGGCGACCGGCCGGCGCCGCCAGGAGGTGTAGGCGCGGTCCACGCGCCCGACCGCCGCGAGGACGTCGTCGTCGGTCGCGTTCGGGATCTCCTCGATCAGTTCTCCGGTGGCCGGGTCGGTCACTGAGTACATGGGGACGAACCTCCGAATTCCCAGGCGGAGAGAGGGGTGCGCCATCTCACCGTCGCGGGGATGCGGGGCGGCCGTCAAAGGGAGGTCTTCTATGCACGGATAGTGATCAACTATGAGCGCAGGTGGCGCCGTTGAGCCGTACGCGCTTCGTGTGCGGGCGGCCGGGGACGTCCGCCGTGACGGCGGTACCGGCCGTGCTCCTCGGTGCCTCCCCCGGTGCGTTGCCCGTAGCCTGCCCGTTGCCCGCCCGTACGAGGAGGACCAGTGACCGCCGACAGCGAGACCGGCCCCGACGCCGCCGATGACGACCGCCGCGAGCGCTATGCGACCGCGCTGTACGCCACGTTGGGATTCAGCGCCGAACGCCACCCCTGGGCGTCCCTGAGCCCGGCCCGGCGGGAGGTCTGGTACACGCGGGCCGACGCCGTCATCGCCGTGGCCGACGAGGAGATCGCGGAGGCGTTGCGTACGTCGCGATGAGTCGCGATGAACTGCCGCGTCACGCACGTGCCGTCATGCCGTACGCCGCACCGGACATGACGCCCGCTCAGCGCTCGCGGTGCCCGCCCGGCGCCCCGGTCGAGCCCCGGACGGTCAGCGTCACGGGCAGCAGGACCGTACGCGGCATATGCTCCTGCTGTCCCAGGGCGGCCATGAGCATCTGCGCCCCTTCCCGGCCGATCTCGTACTGCGGGACGGCGACGGTGGTCAGCGGCGGAGCGAGCCGGTTCACGAAGGGCATGTCGTTGAACCCGGCGATGCTCATGTCGTCCGGACAGGACAGGCCGCGCTCGGCCATGACGTCGTAACAGCCCATCGCCACAAGGTCGGTGGCGGCGACGACGGCCGTGAACGGCGTTCCGCCGTCGAGCGCCTCGGCGAACCGGGCGGCGCCCTCCGCCGCCGTCCAGGACGCGCACTCCACGACGAGCTGGGCGTCGTCGTCCAGCCCCTCGGCCCGTACGGCGGAGTGGAATCCGCGGAGGCGGGCGACGGCGGTCGAGGTGTTGCGCGGTCCCGCGAGGCACAGCAGCCGGCGGTGCCCGAGGGTCGCCAGGTGGTGGATGAGCAGGGACATCCCGGTGTCGTCGTCGGCGGTCACCGAGTCCAGTCCGCTGTCCGCCGCCCGCCGGTTGATCAGCGCGATCCGGGTGCCGCGGGCGGCCAGTTCGTCGAAGGTCGTATCGCCGAGGCGGGCCGTGCCGACGATGAGTCCGTCGACCTGGCGGGCCAGCAGCGCGGAGATATGGGTGGCTTCGCGTTCCGGGTCGTCGTCGGTGCTGACTATGAGCGGGCTGTAGCCGTACTCGTCGAGGACGGACTCGATGCCGCGCACCATCGGCGGGAACAGCGGGTTGGTGAGGTCGGGGATGACCACGCCGACCGTGTGCGACTTCGAGGTCCGCAGGCTCCGGGCGATCGGATTCGGGGTGTAGCCCAGCTCCCGTACCGCCTTGTCGATGCGGCGTACCGTCTCGGGGCTGACCCGGTCCCGCGTCGCGGGGTTGAGCGCGCGGGAGACCGTGCCCGAATGGACACCGGCGGCGCGTGCCACGTCGCGCAGTGTCAGGTTCGCCATGCCGCGTCCTCTCGTGAACGTCCTGAACGGCGTGAACGCCGAATCCTCCGGCGGAGAATCCCCCGACGGCCCGTGCAGTCGATTGCCCGTCCTTCCTATCACGGTGCGCACTTCCTTACCGGCGAACCCCTTGACTTGACGTATGCCGAGGCATAGCTTGCGCTGCAATCGTTTGCATCACTCTGCGGGAGGCCGGAAGCACGATGGAATTGATCACCGCAGGCGCAGATCCCGACGAGATGCCCTTCACCCCCGCGATCGTGACCCGCGGAGGAACGCACGTCTGGCTGTCGGGAGCCACCGCATATCCCCTGGTGCACAAGCACCCCCACGACCCCGAAGAGCTGGCCGTCCCCGAGGGGATCGCCGAGCAGACCCGCGCCTGTCTGGAGAACCTGCGCGTCGCGCTCGACGCGGCCGGCGGCGCCGTCGAGGACATCGTCGAGGTGACGATCTACAACACCGACCTCGACGCCCAGGACGAGGTCAACGAGGTCTACACGGAGTTTTTCGGCGGCCATCGGCCGTGCCGGACGCACATCGGCGTGGACCGTCTCGTCGGTCCCGGACTGAAGATCGAGATGAGTGCCCATGCTGTCCTCGGGTGAGGAACGGCCGCAGGCCGAAGAGAGACCACAGCCGGCCGCCGGCGTACCGGCGGAGAACGCCGCCCGCGCACGCGCCCGCCTGGGCGTCGCGATGTTCGGGGTGCTGCTGGCCGCCTACGCCGTGAACGCGATGGACCGCATGGTCTTCCCCGTGCTGCTCCCGGACGTACGCGCCGAGTACGGCTTCGGCCTGGGCGCAGCCGGTCTCCAGTCGACGATGTTCGCCCTCGGGATGGGCGTCACGGGAATCCCCGCCGGACTGCTCGTGGCGCGGATGCGGCGCCGGGACGTGGTGGT
The DNA here is from genome assembly GCF_001751255.1 of Streptomyces nanshensis. GTDB lineage: Bacteria > Actinomycetota > Actinomycetes > Streptomycetales > Streptomycetaceae > Streptomyces > Streptomyces nanshensis_A. Next base: position 32,988 of record NZ_LJGW01000271.1, read on the forward strand.
CCTGGGCACCGTGCTCTTCTCGGCGGCGACCCTGCTCACGGTGGTCTCGGCCGGGTTCGCCGACATGCTGGTCTGGCGGCTGCTGTCGGGTGTGGGCGAGGCCCTGCAACTGACCGCGATCATCGCGATCGCCGCCAGCGCCTTCGCGCGGCACCGCGGAGCGGCCGTCGGCAGCGTCAACATGGCCTTCGCCGCGGGGTCGGTGATCGGGCCGGCGCTCGGCGGCTATCTGCTCTCCCAGTACGGGACGTGGCGTGCCCCCATGGTCGCGTTCGGGGTCCTGGGACTCGTGCTCGCGGTCGTCGTGGTGGTCGCCGTACGCCGCTGGTTCACCGAGGCGGCGTCCCCGGTCGGGGAGCAGGTGACCCAAGTGGGCGGCGCCAGCCGTCTGTTGAGCAGGAACCCGATGGTGCTGGCCGCCGTCACCGTCCTGTTCGGCCTGGCCGACTTCGGCTTCATCGGCATGTACGCCAGCTATCTGCGCGAGCAGCTCGGCTACAGCTCGGGGCAGGCCGGCCTGGTCGTGGGACTGTCCGGACTGGCCGCGTTCGCCTCCATCGTGGGCGGGCACCTGGTGGACCGCATCAATCCGCGGACCGCCGTCGCGGGCTTCCAGATCCTGGGAGCGCTGGCGGCCGTCGCGCTGTTCGTCGGCTCGGACGCCCTGTGGTGGCAGAGCGTCTGGTCGTTCCTCTTCGGTCTGTTCGCGAGCGCGGGCAGCTACGTCGCGCTGGCCGGCTGTCTGGTGAAGTCCGTGGATCTGCGCAACGCCGGGCGCGCGGCCGGGCTGTTCGTCACCGCCATCTACGTCCCGGCGGGATTCGCCGGCTATCTCTTCAGCCTGCTGGCCACCCTCTCCAACTGGCAGGCCGCGGGCCTGATCCAGCTCGGTGCGCTCTCGCTGATCGGTGCCGCGCTCACCCTGCTGTTGCGGCCGCAGGACTTCAGCCGTCCCGTGCCGCCGTCCGCCCCCGTCACCGAGCATCTGGAGACCGGATCATGACTCCGCCCGCCGACTCCGGCCCCGTCACCAGCACCGTCACCGACACCGGCCCCGTTCCCGGTCCTGTGCCCGTCGCGTCCGCCGCGGGCGGTCGCCGCGGCCCGGCCGGACATCCGGTGCGCCGCATCTACTGCGTCGGCCGCAACTACGTCGAGCACATCCGCGAGATGAAGGAGGGGGACGAGCGGGACGCGCCCTTCTTCTTCCAGAAGCCGACGGACGCCGTCGTGCCCGACGGCGGCACGGTCCGCTATCCCGCGGCCACCGAGGACTTCCAGTACGAGGGCGAACTGGTCGCGGCCGTAGGGGTGTCCGGCGAGAACATCCCGGTGGACTCCGCCCTCGCCCATGTCTCGGGGTTCGCCGCCGGCCTTGACCTCACCCGGCGCGACAGACAACGCGAGGCGGCGTCCTCGGGACGGCCCTGGGAGGCGGGCAAGTCCTTCGACCAGTCCGCGCCGCTGGGGACCGTCACGCCCGTCGCCGAGGTGCCCGGCTCGCTGCTGGCGGACGGTGAGTTGTCCGTGTGGGTCAACGGCGAGCTGCGGCAGCGGTGCCGGTTCACACAGATGATCTGGAACGTGCCCGAGATCGTCGCCAACCTCTCCACGCAGTACCGGCTCGAACCGGGCGACCTGATCTACACCGGAACTCCCGCCGGAGTCGGCTCACTTGAGCCCGGCGACACCGTGCGGGTGCACATCACCGGCCTCGACGACCTGACCGTCTCCGTAGTGTGAGGAGTCTCCATGCTGCCCACCGAACGCATCGACTTCAGCTCCATCGCACACCGGCCGCCGATGCGGCTGCCCGGCGGTGCCCGTCTCGCGGTGTGGATCATCGTCAACGTCGAGGAGTGGTCGGCCACCGAGCCCATGCCGCGCACGGTGCTGACCCCGCCCGCCGGCGGACAGCCCGTCCCCGACATCCCCAACTGGGCCTGGCACGAGTACGGGAACCGGGTCGGGTTCTGGCGGCTGCTGGAGGCGATCGACGCCGCGGACGTGCCCGCGTGCCTGGCCGTCAACGGCGGTGCGATCACGGCATATCCGGAGATCACCGAGGCCGCGGTCGCCCGCGACTGGGAGCCGATCGGCCACGGCTTCACCCAGAAGAACATGCAGAAGATCGCCGACGAGGCTCTCGACATCGACCGTACGACCAAGGCCGTCGACGACGCCTGGGGCCGGCGCCCGCTCGGCTGGCTGGGCCCCGGCCTCACCGAGACCTGGCAGACCCCGGAGCTGCTCGTACAGGCCGGCTACCGCTACGTCTGCGACTGGGTGCTCGACGACCAGCCGGTCCGACTGCGCACGGAGCACGGCCCGATCACCAACATCCCTTACACACAGGAGTGCAACGACGTCGCCATGATGCTCATCCAGCACCATCCGGCGCGTGAGTACTACCAGCGGGCGGTCGACCAGTTCGAGCAGCTCTACGCCGACGGCGCCGGGTCCGCCCGTGTGATGGCCCTGGTCGTGCACCCGTACATCATGGGCGTCCCCCACCGGGCCCGGTACTTCGCCGAGGCGCTTCAGCACATGCGCGCACGGGAGGACGTCGTCTTCTGGACGGGCGGACAGATCCTGGAGTGGTACGCGGCGGGCGGAACGGAGGCTCCCGGGGCGGACTGAGAAACGGCGGCCGAGCACCGGACGGCGAACCGGCCGTTCCGGAGGGCCTGTTGGCGGCCGGGCGGCCCGTACGTACGGGGATGTACGGGCCGCCACGGCTGCGGGGCCCGCTCGGCCCTCACCGCTTGGGGAGTGCCGGGGCACGGCTGAGCGCCGCCGGGTCGTGGAAGGCGAACCCGGCGCCCTCCTCCCGGTACAACTCGGCGTAACGGCCGACCTTTTCGGCGTCCAGCCGCACACCGAGCCCGGGTTCCGGGGGGACCTCGAGGCAGCCGTCCGTGTAGTTCTCCAGCGGCCCGGCGAAGCGCCCCTCGACGATGTCGTCGGTCAGCAGCGCGCCGTAACCCTGGTTCGCGCAGCGGAAGTTGGGGGTGGAGGCGATGACGTGCACCGCCGCCGCGACGGCGACTCCCAGCTCGCCGAGCGAGTGCTTGACCACCGGCACCCCGGCGGCTGCGCACAGCCCCGCCGAGCGCTTGAGGTTGAGCAGACCGCCGTCCATCTGCTGGTCGGCGGAGACGACGTCGGCGGCGCCCTCGCGCAGCACCGCGAACTGGTCGGAGCGCGTCCAGGACGCCTCGTTGGCCAGCAGCGGGGTGCCGATGCGGGAGCGCACGTACGCCATCTCCGGCAGATTGCGGCCCGAGACCGGCTGCTCGACCAGCTCCAGTCCGAACTCCTCCATCGCCGCGACGGCCTGTACCGCCGCGCCCGCCGACCAGGCTTCGTTGGCGTCGACGCGGATGCCCATCTTCCGGCCGGCTCCCTCGCGCAGCGCCGCGAGCCGTTCCAGATCGGTGTCCAGGTCGTCGGAGCCGACCTTCAGATAGCAGGTGCGCGCACCGGCGCGGGCGGCACGCGCGCCCTCCGCGCGCACCTCGTCGGGGCCGGCTGCGGCGACGTAGTGGAAGAACTCGACGCGGTCGCGGAACCGCCCGCCGAGCAGATTCACCACCGGCGTTCCGCAGGACTTGCCCAGCAGGTCCCAGCAGGCCGTCTCCAGCGCGGCGGCCGCCGGGCTGGAGCAGCCGGTGTGGTGGTAGGTGCCGACGACGTCGATGCGCTGGACGAGCTGCTCGATACGCAGCGGGTCCGATCCGACGACCAGGGGTTCCATGGCGCGCAGGGCACCGAGGACGGCGTCGGCCGACGGGTAGGCCGCCGCCTCGCCGAGCCCGGTCAGCCCCTCGTCGGTGTCGACCTCGACGAGCAGCGCGACGAGCCCGCGGCGGCGCCCGAACGCCCAGGTCTCGTCCGTACGGTAGGGAACGGCGACGGGCGTGGCGCGTACACGTGTGATGCGCAAGACGGCCTCCTCTTCGATGACTTGGCGGAGTGGCGGTGGGGCGGTTGTGCGGCGGGGCGGTTCGGTGCGTCGGCACGTCGACATGTCGGTGCGTCGCCACGTCGATGCACCGACCGGGGCGGAGGGACCGGGCGCGGTGCTGAACTGCGCGGCCACGACCGGCGTTTGGTGCTCCGTCGTACGGAAGTGCCGTCAGCCTTACGGGAGTTCGTACGCGGCCTCGCCGCTGACCGGCGGGCACGGGGACGCGTCCGGTGCGCGGGTGAGCAGTTCGCATCCGTTCGCGCCGACGAGCGCGGTGTCCGACACGACGTATCCGGTGGGCAGTTCGACCCACGACATGAGGTGGAAGACCATCCCGGGCCGTACGCGGGTGCCGCCTCCGGCGCGGATCCCCAGCACCGGTCCGCCGCCCACCCAGCTCGGCGGGAATCCGGCGCCGGTGAGATAGCCGCAGTGGTGACGGCGCGGCCGACGCCCGGTGACCTCCGCGACGGCGCCCGCCCATGCCGCGAACACCTCGCCGGTCCGCGCACCGGGAACGAGCGCCTCACGCGCGGCCGCGAGCCCGGCGTACGCGCCCTCGGCCGCCTCCCGCGCTCCCGGCGGCGGCTCGGCGCAGTAGAGCGTGCGGCTCATCGGCGCGTGGTATCGCCGTACGCAGCCGGAGAGTTCGACGAACAGCCCCTCCCCCGTAACGATCCGGTGGTCGCCCCACGTGACGTGTTCCTGTCCCAGCCTGCGGGTGGAGCGGATGAGCGGTACGAAGCCGGGCTGTGCTCCTCCGGCCTCGGTCATCGCGCGCTGGGCCTGTGCGGCGACGGTGCGTTCGCTGACCCCGACGTCCGCGGCGGCCAGCGCGGCCCGCATCGCGACGCCCGAGATCGCGGCTGCCCGCCGTACAAGAGCCGTCTCCGCGGGCGACTTGACCCTGCGCAGCCGCGCGGGGAGCGCCGAGCAGTCCGCCCACTCCAGTTCGGGACGGAGGCTGCGGATCCGGGCGAGCACGGCGGGCGGGAAGGCCATCGACTGCTCTTCCACGCCGACCGTTCCCCCGTCGGGGCAGGCGCGCCGCAGCTCGCGGGCCACGACGCGCGCCGGGTCGCGCCCGTCCCCGTACGGCGCATGGCGTGCGTGCGGCACCTGCTCGCGCAGCGTGTGCCGCTCCATGCTGCGCGCGACGAGGACCGGCGCACCGCTGCGCGGAAGCACGAGCAGCGTGAAGGCGAAGTGCCCGAGGTGGTCGAGTCCCAGCAGATAGTGGATGTTCTCCGGGCTGGTGAGCGCCAGGGCCGTCAGACCGCGGCGGCGCATGGCCCTGCGCAGGGCGGCCGTGCGCTCCGCGTACTCGGCGGCGGGGACCGGGGGCACGGGCGCTTCGGCACCGGTGGCGCCGGGCGGGGAGTCACCGGCCGAACGGGCCAGGAGGTCGGCTGTCATGGCGCCAGTGTGGGCGGCCCGTCCCCCGCACGACCAGCGACGATTTCCGATGCCGGCCGTTAGCGTGACTACATGGTCTACGAGGTGCGGCGGCTGCGGCTGCTGAGGGAACTGGCCTCACACGGCACGATCGCCGCCACGGCCGAGGCGTGCTCCCTGACCCCGTCCGCGGTCTCGCAGCAACTGTCGCTGCTGGAACGGGAGGTGGGCACCGCGCTGCTGGTACGCGAGGGGCGGGGCGTGATCCTCACCGAGGCGGCCCGCGTCCTGGTCGCGTCCACCGAACGTGTACTGGCGGAGCTCGAACGGGCGCGCGCCGACGTCTCCGCGCTCACCAGCACCGTGCGCGGCACGGTGCGGCTCAGCAGCTTCCCCAGCGCCGCCGTCGCGCTGGCCGCACCGGCGATCGCCGCCTGCCGCGCGGCACATCCGGATCTGCGCGTACTGCTGGACGAGCGCGAACCGGAGGAGTCCGTACGCGGTCTGCGCCAGCACGCGTGCGATGTGGCGCTGGTCTACGAGTACAACCTGCTGCCGCGGCTGCCCGACGACGGGGTGCGTCTGCGGACGCTGCTTCGGGAACCGCTGGTGACCGCGCTGCCGCCGGACGAGTCTCCGGCACCGGAGGGCGCACCGCTCGCGCTGGCGGATCTGCGCGAGAAGCCGTGGATCGCGCCGCACAGCGACAACGCCCTGCGGACGGTGCTCGAACGCGCCTGCCAGCAGGCCGGGTTCGAGCCCCGGCTCGACTACACCAGCGACGACTACACCGTCATCCTGTCGCTGGTCGAGGCGGGCCTGGGCGTCTCCCTGATCCCCCGGCTCGTCGCCGGACCGCTCTCCACCGATGTACGGCTGTGCGAGGTCGCCGGTCTGCGGCTGACGCGGACGATATCCGTGGCCGTACGGGCGGGGGCGGCGCGCGACCCGGCGATCGCCGCGGTGACGGCCGCGCTGACCGATGCCGCCGCTCCGCCGGCCCCGTGACGGCGGCCGCGGGGCTCAGGCCCGTACGAGAGGTGTGTCCACCAAGTGCTCGGCCACGAACCAGGCTTGGAGTTCGTTGGTGCGGATCACCTCGGAGACCAGCAGGTCGTTGGTGCCGTCGTCGCCCAGGTCCGCGGTGCGTGCGGCGGCGTCGTGGCAGTCCGTGAGGATCGTCTCGTGCGACTCCAGCAGACGGGAGAGCATCGCCGGTACTTCCTCGGCACCGTTGGGGGGACGCGGAATGGTCGTGATCTCCGCGACATGACGGGGGTCGCCGACGGCGACGCCGCCGAGCGTCTGCACCCGCTCCGCCACGCTGTCCACCAGCTCCACCTGCTCGCCGGCGTGCTTGTCCAGCAGCAGATGCAGTTGGTAGAAGGTCGCTCCGCGCATCAGCCAGTGGTGCTTCTTGTAGTGGCTGTAGAGGATCTGCATGTTGGCCAAAATCCTGTTGAGCCGCTCGCACGAGTACATGCGGGTCTCGTACGAGAGACCCACCGGGAAGTTCCGTACGCTCCCGAACTCCTGGACCTCGACCCCGTGTTGATGCAGCCAGGGCTGACTTCCGTTGGACGAGCTTCCGTTGGACGAGAACGATGAGTGCTTCTTCGCGGTTCTCACGATGTCCTACCTCCGACGCCGTAGCGGTACGGCCGGCAGGCAGAGGCTGTGTCTCCGCCCGTGACCCGATGCCTCGGACCCTATGAGCGAGGACCGTGCTCCGCATGTCCAGTCCCCCCGGGGTCTCCCGGACCCGGCGGGGGCGAGCGGTCCACGTCCTCGGCGTACGCGGCGACGGGGCGCCCGCGGGGCACACGCACACCTCGTCCATTCGGCCTCGCGGAACACCGCCCCCGCGCTCGCGGCCATACGTGTGCGACGCCGGGCACGACGCCGCACCGGTCACGCCCGGTGAGGGGCGAGGCGGCGGGCGGGGCGCGGCGGGGCCGCGAGAGCGCATACTCGGCACCTTGCATGTGCCAGGCGAGTGCGAGTGGCCACACCGTAGGTGCAAGGCGAAATGATCGGTGTTCCTCTTGTCTGATCCTCCAACCAGGGTGCCGGAAAAGGTCGTCGTTTCTGTGGTGTGAGCCACTCGTCCTGGCCATGACCAGCTTGCTTGACTGACTGTCATGGACCAGAACACGGTGCTGGAGATACGTGACGCCAGGCATCCCTCGCCCTGGCGGCCTGGCGACGCCTGGCTGGGCGGCGGCACGTACCTGTTCTCCGAACCGCAGCCGCACCTGCGGCGGTTGGTGGATCTGAGCCGGACCGGCTGGACTCCGGTGCGGCTCCTCGCCGACGGCTCGACGGAGATCGCCGCCACCTGTACCGTCGCTCAGCTCTCGCGCTTCGCGAAGGGGCTCACGGCCGCGGCGGCGCCCCTGTTCGAGCAGTGCTGCCGGGCGTTCCTCGCCTCGTTCAAGATCTGGAACATGGCCACGGTCGGCGGGAATCTCTGCAACGCCCTCCCCGCGGGGCCGATGATCTCGCTCACGGCGTCCCTGGACGGCGAGTGCCTGCTGCTGGCCCAGGACGGCGCACGCCGCCGGGTACGCGTCGCGGACTTCGTGACCGGCGCGGGCCGAAAGGTGCTGGCCGAGGGAGAGTTGCTGCGCTCCGTCACACTGCCGTCCGGCGCGCTCGCCCGTCGTACGGCGTTCCGGCAGGCGTCCCTGTACGGGCTGGGCCGCTCGGGGGCGCTGGTCATCGGAACACGGGACCCGGTCGACGGTTCCTTCGCGGTCACCGTCACCGCCGCCACGGTCCGGCCGGTCCGGCTGTGGTTCCCGCTGCCGCCCGCGGCCGGGGCCCTGCGCGCCGCCGTCGACGCGGCCGTCGCCGATGACGAGTGGTACGACGACATCCACGGACTGCCGCAGTGGCGCCGTCACATGACCTTGCGGTTCGCGGAGGAGATCCGGCAGGAACTGGAAGGGACGGCACGATGAGGGTCGACGTCAACGGACGGCCCTTCGAGGAGGAGCCGCGGCCGGGCCAGTGTCTGCGCACCTATCTGCGGGAGCGCGGCTGGTTCGGGGTGAAGAAGGGCTGCGACGCGGGGGACTGCGGCGCGTGCACGGTGCATGTGGACGGCGAACCGGTGCACAGTTGCCTCTATCCCGCCTTCCGCGCCGACGGCCGCTCGGTCACCACCGTCGAGGGCCTGGCCACGCCGGACGGCGAACTCCACCCCGTACAACGGAAGTTCCTGGACGCCCAGGGCTTCCAGTGCGGTTTCTGCACAGCCGGCTTCATGATGACGACCGCGGCGCTCGACGACGGCCAACTCGCGGATCTGCCCCGTGCGTTCAAGGGCAACCTGTGCCGCTGTACGGGCTACCGTGCGATCGAGGACGCGGTGCGCGGCGTCCGTCATGCCGAGGCGCCGGACTCCGGCGAGTCCGTGGGCCGCAACCTCCCCGCGCCCGCGGGGCCGCAGGTCGTGACCGGCACCGCCCGCTACACCTTCGACATCGACGTCCCCGGCCTGCTGCACATGAAGTTGCTGCGCTCCCCGCACGCCCACGCCCGCATCACCGCCGTCGACACCTCCGCCGCTCTCCGCGTTCCGGGCGTGCACGCGGTCCTCACCCACCACGACGCGCCTGAGCGGCACTTCTCCACCGCCCGCCACGAGCGCGCCACGGAGGACCCCGACGACACCCGCGTCCTGGACGACACCGTCCGCTACATCGGACAGCGGGTCGCGGCCGTCGTCGCGGACAGCGAAGCCGCCGCCGAGGAGGGCTGCCGCCGCGTCGAGGTGACCTACGAGGTGCTGCCCGCCGTTCTCGACCCGGAGGAGGCGATGCGGCCGGGGGCGCCCGTCGTCCACGACAAGGACGCGGCCACGGCCCGGATCTCACGCCCGTACGACAACGTCGTCGGTGAGGCGCACGGCGAGATCGGCGACGTCGAGGCGGGATTCGCCGAGGCCGACGAGGTGTACGAGGGCGTCTACCGCACCCAGCGCGTCCAGCACGCCAGTCTGGAGACGCACGGCGCGGTGGCCTGGCTCGAGGACGGCGACCGCCTCCACGTCCGCTCCAGCACCCAGACCCCGTTCCTGACCCGCCGTGCCCTGTGCGCGCTGTACGACCTTCCGCACGACCGGGTACGCGTCGTTGCGGGACGGGTCGGCGGCGGTTTCGGCGGCAAGCAGGAGATGCTCGTCGAGGACGTCGTCGCCCTCGCGGTCCTGCGGCTGCGCCGCCCGGTGAAGCTGGAGTACACGCGCGCGGAGCAGTTCCACGGGGCGACCACCCGGCATCCGTTCACGATCCGGGTGAAGGCCGGCGCCCGCCTCGACGGCAGGCTGACCGCGCTCCAGTTGCGGGTCGTCTCCGACACCGGCGCGTACGGCAACCACGGGCCGGCGGTCATGTTCCACAGCGTCGGCGAGTCCATGGCGGTGTACCGCGCCCCGCACAAGAAGGTCGACGCCTTCTCCGTCTACACCCACACCGTCCCGGCCGGGGCCTTCCGCGGCTACGGACTCGGCCAGGTCATGTTCGCCACCGAGTCGGCCCTGGACGAACTCGCCCGTCGACTCGGCATGGACTCCCTGGAGTTCAAGGCGAGGAACGTCATCGGCCCGGATGAGCCGATGGTCACCGCCGACGGCGAGGAAGAGGATCTGCACATCGCCAGCTACGGCCTCGACCAGTGCCTGGGCATCGTCCGCCGCGCGGAGGCGCAGCCCGCGGACGCGGTGGGCGAACCCGCCCCGGACGGCTGGCTGGTGGGCGAGGGCGCCGCACTGGCGATGATCGCGACCGGTCCGCCCGGCGGTCACATCGCCGACGTCAAGGCCGCCCTGCTGCCCGACGGCACCTTCGATCTGGCCGTCGGCACCGCCGAGTTCGGCAACGGGACGACGACCGTCCACCGGCAGATCGCGGCCGGCGAACTCGGCACCACCGTCGACCGGATCACCGTCCGCCAGTCCGACACCGACATCGTCCGGCACGACACCGGCGCCTTCGCCTCCACCGGCGTCGTGGTCGCGGGCAAGGCCACCCTGCGCGCCTCCCGCGCCCTGGCCGACCTGCTCCTCGACTTCGCCGCCGCCCATCTGCGTACCGACCGCTCCGGCTGCCGGCTCACCGAGGAAGCGGTGCTCCATCCCGGCGGCCGGCTTCCCCTCAAGGAGATGTACGACGCCGCCCGCGCCGTCGGCGTCTCCTTCGCCTCCGACGGGCACTTCGGCGGCACTCCCCGCTCGGTCGCCTTCAACGCGCAGTGGTTCCGGCTCGCCGTCGACCCCGGCACCGGTGAGATCCGGATACTGCGCAGCGTGCACGCCGCCGACGCGGGCACGGTCATGAACCCCATGCAGTGCCGGGGCCAGATCGAGGGCGGCATCGCCCAGGGCCTGGGCGCGACCCTCTTCGAGAACGTACGCATCGATGCGCACGGCGCGGTGGAAACGGCGGCGTTCCGCCGCTACCGGCTCCCCCAGTACGCCGATGTCCCGCGCACCGAGGTCCACTTCATGGAAACGGCGGACGCGATCGGTCCGCTCGGCGCCAAATCGATGAGCGAGAGCCCGTTCAATCCCGTCGCCCCGGCCTTCGCGAACGCGCTGCGGGACGCGACCGGCGTCCGCTTCACCCGGCTCCCCCTGACCCGTGACCGGGTATGGCTGGCCCTCCGCGAAGCGGGCGTGGGCGTGACGGACCGGTCCAGGACGGAGCAGCGCGGGCCGGGCAGCTCCCCGTAGAACCGGAGGCGCTCAATCCCCCGGAGGCGCTCAATCCCACTGGTACGGAAGGTATTTGCCGTCGAGGGTGATCACGACCCGGTCGCCCGCGGGGTCGGGGACGCGCTGCACGTCGAGCCGGAAGTTGATCGCGCTCATGATGCCGTCGCCGCACTGCTCGTGGATCAGCTCCTTGACGGTCGGCCCGTAGACCTGGACGACCTCGTAGAGCCGGTAGATCGTGGGGTCGACGGGGACGGCCGCGTCGAGGGCGCCCCGGGTCGGCTGGAGCTGGAAGGCGAGGGCCGCGTCGTCGCCGAGTTCGAGGAGTGCCGCCGCTGTGGCCGCCTCGTCCTTGCCCATCGGGTGCTGGCCGAGCAGCGCAGCCGTGGTCCAGGCGAGCGGTTTGCCGACGGCTTCGGCCAGTTGCTCCCATGTGACACCCGTCTTCACCTTGGCCTGACGTACGGCTTCGGCGGCTTCCTGCTTGCTCAGCATGTGTGTCTCCCTCGATGGCGGTTGAGGCAGGAGGTCGGCTTGGCAGGGCGTGTTCCGGACGGGGCCGGCCGGTCCCGTCCGGAACACCGCCTGGTCTGCCGGCGGTTGCGCCTTACGTCTCGCTCGCATTGACGGAGTAGGCGTGGGCGCCGGCGTCGGCGAGGCCGGTGCCGTCGGTGATCAGGTACTCCTC
>NZ_LJGW01000242.1 GCF_001751255.1 Streptomyces nanshensis
GAGACCGGCCGTGTGCGGCCGGTCTCGACGGGGCCCTGACGCCCGGGGAGACCCGGGCTCGGGAGACCCGGAAGCGGTCAGCCCGCGCAGTCGCCCTGCGTCGGCTCGTCCTTGAAGCGGTCGCCGAGCCAGTTCATCGCGGGGATCGAGGCGAGGACCGCCGTGGTCGCGTGCTGGGCGAGCGGGAAGCTCGTCCACTCCACGGTGTCGCCCTTCGCGCACCAGTCGGCGCGGAGCTGCTTGCCGACGTCGTACGGAATGATCTCGTCTGCCTCGCCGTGGTAGAGGTACACCGGCGCGCTGGGCGCCTTGGTGCCGAGCTTGTCCTCGGCGAGGCGCTGCTGCCAGTCCGGCTGGTCGTTGGGGTCGGTCGTGGTGACGTCCTCGACGGACTTGCCGGCGCCGGCCTCCTGAGCCTCGGCGAGGCAGCCCTCCTTCATGATCTTGGTGATGCGCCTGCCCTCGTCGTTGAGGTAGTTGTCCAGACCGAGGGCGGGGTAGGCCGCGTCGTGGCCGATGGCCGACATCAGGACCAGACCCGCCTCGTCGTCGCCGTCGTTGTAGTCGGCGACCTTCGGCAGATCGGCCGGGACGCCGCCGCTCGCCGTCCCCTTGACCTTCAGCTCCGGAGCGTACGAACCGGCGAGTTCGGCGGCCCAGCCGCTGGCCTGGCCCCCCTGGGAGTAGCCCATGATGCCGACGGGCGAGTCCTGCGTGACGCCCTTCTCCTGCGCCTCGGGGATCCGCTGGGCGGCGCGTGCGGCGTCCAGTACGGCGGTGCCGGCGGCGCGGCCGACGGTGTAGGTGTGCGTGCCGGGCGTGCCCAGTCCCTCGTAGTCGGTGACGGCCACGGCCCAGCCGCGCAGCAGCGCCCCCTCGATCAGCGGGGCCTCCTTGGTCTTGCCGACGGGGAAGTTGGCGGACGGCGCGCACTGGTCGCCGATGCCGACGGTGCCCACCGCGTAGGTCAGCAGCGGACGGGGGCCCTCACGGTCGTCCTTGGGCACGAGCACGGTGCCGGAGACGGTGTCGGACGTACCGTCCGCGGACGTCGAGTTGTACTGGATCTTCCAGGCGTGGGTGGGCAGTGAGACACCGGGGAAGACCTGGAAGTCGGTCGGTTCGGCGCTGACGACGTCTCCGGGCTGGGCGGCCTTCGCCGCCGCCGCGCCGTGGGAGGAGGAGGCGTGTCCGTCGCCCGGCGCCGCGGCCGCCGCGGGTGCGGCGGCGCCGCCCGAGACACACAAGGCGGCCACCGCCATCACTGCGGTGACCGCCTTGCCTCGGACTCCTGCGCTGCGAGCGATTCTTCGTCGGACGGGCATCTGCATGGGGGGTCTCCCAACGATTCGAAATGCTGGGGCTCGTCGGGGGGAACGTACTGACGCGTCAGTATCCCGGGAAGGGGGCGCGTCGTAACTGCGCACGTATGAGACAACGTTGTAGGCCGCCGGTGGTCACGGGGGTGTGCGCGTGCGGCGTACGCGGTGCGTGGTGCGCCCGGGACGATATGCCGCGGCCGGGTGCGGTGCCGCAGAGGCTCCGGCCGGCGCCCGGCGCTCAGTCGTCGTTCGCGCCGCAGGAGTCCCGTTCCAGATCCGCGTACTCGCCGGGCGAGGGCCTGTACGTCTGCACGAAGTCCTGCTTCTCGGCGAGTTCGGGGAAGTAGCTGCGGAAGGTCGTCGGCCAGTCCTTGTCGAGGAACTCCTTCAGCGCGCGGTTCAGCTTGCGGCAGTCCTCGGAGTGCCCTTCGCGCAGTCCGACGCCGTAGTACTGGCGCTTGCCGACTGTGATGTCCGGCAGCACCCTGACGTGGTCGGCGTACGGCTTGGCGTGGGCGAAGCCCTCCAGCACGATCTTGTCCGTCCAGACCGCGTCGAAGTTGCCCCCCTTGATCAGGTCCTGCACGCACTGCTTGTAGTCGTCGCGGGTGAGCGGCTCCACGCCCTCGCCCAGCGCCTGGCGCACCTCCTTCGCCGCCTTGTCGTCGTCGGCGCCGCCGGGGTCGGACGTCGAACCGCTCGCCGTGCAGACCCGCTTGCCCTTGAGGTCCTGGAGCCTCTTGATGCGGTCCTCGTCCTTGGCGACCAGCAGGCCCTGGTCGGACTTGAAGTACGGGACGGTGAAGTCGACTTCCTTGTCGCGCCGCGGCGTGATGCTGTACGTGGCGACGACCAGGTCCTTGCCGCCGCCGCGGAGGATCTTCTCGCGCTGGAGCGAGGGCAGATCGCCCAGGTCGTAGTCCTTGAACGGGGTGTAGTCGGACAGCCGCTGCACCAGCGCCGTCTCGAACCCCGCGTAGTCGTAGCCGCTCTTGGTGTTGAACCCCGGCTGCCCCTTCTTGACGCCGACGCTCACGGAGCTGTCGAAGATCGACTCCTCGGACGGCGACGGGGACGACGACTGCTTGCCGGAGTCGTCGCCGTCGCCCTGGCTGTCGCAGGCCGTCGCCGGGAGTGCCAGGGCGAGGGCCGCCACGCACAGGGCCGATCTGCGAAGTCTCCGACGGGAGTTGAGGCGCATGGAGTTCTCCTTGTGATTACCGGTAGACGGCCTCGTCCAGCCGGAGCGACAGCCGGCAGCCGCGGTCCGTGGTCAGCAGGACGTCGGCGGACACGCTCGGCCCGGGATCCTTGAGCGGCAGGGTCACCGAGACCTCCTCGCCGACCGTCTCCCCGGTCACGCCGCGCGCGAGGTCGGCGCCGGCGAAGGCCAGCGCGCCACGGGCGACGCACGGTGCCTGACCGCCGTCGTCGTCGGTCACGGTGACGGTGAGGGCCAGCTCGTCGTGGACGCCGGGCCCGGCGTCCACCCGGAGGTGGGCGGTGGCGCCGGTGCCGAGGCCGTCGGCGTCGGTGAGCTTCGCGTCCCGTGTGACGTCCGCGTCCAGGGCCGAGAGCACCAGCCAGAAGGCGAGGGACGCCACGAGCGCGGTGAGCAACGCCGCGAGGAAGACGCGCAGTTGGCCGGTGGCCGCGCGGCGGTCCTCCCGCCGGGCGACTCCGCCGGCGTGGGCCAGCGGGAAGAGGGCGACGAGGGCGGGGGTGAGGCCCCAGCCGCTGTGGCCCTGGTGCAGCGCCAGTACGGCGGCGCCGAATCCGAGCAGATGGGCCGCCAGATAGTAGGCGTACAGCGTGCGGTGGTGGCGCTTGCGCTCCGCCTGCTCGGCCCGGTCCGCCTGGTCCGCCCGGTCCGGCTCGCCGAGGCTGTCCTCGTCCTCCGGCGGTAAGAGTCTGCCCCCGCTCAAGTGCCCCCCCAAGCACGTGACTTCATGAAGGGGCCAAGAATCTCACAGTGTGAGCGGTGCGGCGCCCCGCGCGGCCGATTTCGGCTTGGACCGCGCGGTGGCGCCGCCGGCGGCGTGTGCCGCTCATATCGCTCCGTACGGTCCGTACCGCCCGTACCGCCCGTACCGCCCGTACGGCTCGGGCGGTCGGTACGGAGGGCGGAGGGTCAGTACGGGCGGTCGCCCGCGATCGCCACGCGCTCCGCGACGCGGCGCTGCGGCGCGTAGTCGTCGATGGCGTAGTGCTGCGTGGCGCGGTTGTCCCAGAAGGCGATGTCGCCGGGCTGCCAGGTGAAGCGCACCTGGTACTCCGGCACATGGGCCTGACGTACGAGGTAGCTCAGCAGACGGTCGCTCTCGTCCCGGTCCATGCCCACGATGTGCGTGGTGAACGAGGTGTTGACGAAGAGCATCCGGCGGCCGGTCTCCGGGTGGGTGCGCACCACCGGGTGTTCGACGGGCGGGAACTCCTCCTGGAGCGGGATCAGCTTCTCCGGCCCGTAGAAGCGCCCGAAGCCGGGGATGAAGTCGTGGACGGCCCACGCGCCGTCGATGCGCGCCTTCACCGCGTCCGGCAGGTTGTCGTACGCGGCTGCCATGTCCGCCCACATGGTGTCGCCGCCGACCGCCGGCACCTCGTGGAGCTGGAGTACGGCGCCGAGGGCGGGACGTTCGCGGAAGGTGACGTCCGCGTGCCAGACGTTCTCGAAGGTGGGCGTCGCGTTGCCGCCCTTCTCGAAGCGGACGACGTCGGCGGACGAGCCGCGCGCCAGCAGCGGGTTGGTCTCCAACTCGCCCCAGTTCGCGGCGAAGTCGCGCTGCTGCGCGGACGTGAGGCCCTGGCCGCGGAAGAAGAGCACCTTCCACTCCAGCAGGGCGCGGTTCAGCTCGTCGCGCAGCTCGGGCGTGAGCGGACGCGAGAGGTCGATGCCGTGCACCTCGGCGCCGATCACCCGGCCCCGCGGTACGAGTTCGAAGAGGTCGTACGGGCGCTCCGCCACGCCCTCGGGCAGCCGGCGCAGCGTGCGGCGGCCCTCGTACATGCCGTCGGCGGGGACGCGGGCCTCGCGCAGACCGGGGGCGGTCGGTACGGCGGGTGCGGTGGCGGCGGGAGCGACGGGCGCTACGGGAGCGGTCGGTGCGACGGCGGCGGTTTCGGCGGTGGCCGTGGACTGGGCGGTGGCCGTCGAGGGTGCGGCGGGCACGGTCGGGGCGGTGGCGGCAGCGGGAGCGTCAGGCGTGACGGTCATGGGTGATGATCCTCCGAAGTCGGGGGGTAGGCAGGAGAAGCCGACGCGTCGGCGTACCGACGGGAACGCCGGAGTACGGAAGTGACGCGTGGGGGAGTTACGCGGAGGCGCGCTGCTGCCGTGCGCTATCGACCGGACCGCTCACACCCGCGGCGCCACGGAACGTCGTGGCCTCCGGGGGCGGCGGTACAGGAGCGCTGGATCATGACCGCATTCTCTGTGGGCGCGGGCGGTGGCGTCAACGGGCTGCCCGCGATACGGACGGTGCCGTGGACGGGGCGCGGGACGGAACCCGTGGAGGGGGCCGGGTGGGGCGCCGCCCNNNGGCCGGGTGGGGCGCCGCCCGCCTCAAGAGCGCCGCCCCACCCGGGAGTCGCCCCGTCGCCTCACCCGTCGTGCGAGCCCAGAAACCTCACGAACCGGGCACCGGGCGGATCGCACCGCCCGCCCACTCCGGCACGCTCTCCGTCGCCGCGGCGAAGCGCTCGCGTACCGCGTCGGGGAAGGGAGAGGAGCCGCCGGCCCGCTGGTCGACGTGCACCATGATCAGCTCGGTGGTGGCCACGGGCGGAGTCCCCTCCGCCGTACGCATCTCCAGCGCGAGCCGCACCTTCTTCGCGTCCACGCCCAACACCCGTGTCCGTACGGTCACTTCGGCGCCCTCGGAGACCTCGCGCCGATAGCGCACATGGGCCTCCGCGGTGTAGAGCGAGCAGCCGGTCTCCTCGCGGTAGCGCTCGTCCATGCCGGTCTCGATCATCATGGCGTCCGAGGCGTGGCCGAAGATCAGCACGTAGAACGCCTCGTTCATATGGCCGTTGTAGTCGATCCACTCGTGCCGGACGGTCTCCGTGTGGTCGGAGATCCGGGCGGTGCCCGGCCCCGTGCCCCGCCCGGTGTTCTGCCCGCCGTTCTGCCCGCCGTTCTGCCCGGTGTTCTGTTCCGTGCTCATGTCCGCCGCTCTCCCTCGCCCGACTCGTCTCCCTGTGCTGCTTGCGCTCCGCGTTCTCCCGGGGTCTGCCCCGCGGAGCCGCTCCGCGGCAGCCGGCCCGTCGCCCGCAGTACGTCGATGACGCCCTGGTCGCGCTCGGCCACGAGCTGGGCGATCGTGCGACCCGCCGCCGCCTCGTCGCAGCCCTCGACCATCGCGTCACGCAGCGGCGCGTCGAGTTCGGGCGCCTCCAGCCGCGTCCACGGCGACTTCAGGGACGGACCGAAGTGGTCCAGCATGTGGGCCATGCCGCCCTCGCCGCCGGCGAGCGCGAACGTCAGGCACGGACCCATGAACGCCCAGCGCAGCCCCGGGCCTTCGGTGATCGAGTCGTCGATCTCGCGCACGGTGGCCTCGCCGTTGGCGACCATGTGCAGCGCCTCGCGCCACAGCGCCTCCTGGAGGCGGTTGGCGATGAAGCCGGGCAGCTCGCGGTCCATGGTGATGACGGACTTGCCCGCCGTCTCGTAGAAGCGCGAGGCCCACTCGACGGCCTCGGGCCGCGTCGTCTCGCCGCCGACGACCTCGACGAGCGGGATGAGATACGGCGGGTTGAACGGATGGCCGACGAGCAGCCGTCCGGGATCCGCCGCCTCCGTCTGCATGTCCGTCATCGGATAGCCGGACGTGGAGGAGGCGATGACGACGCCGGGCGGCGCGGCGGCGTCCAGCTCGGCGAGCAGCGACCGCTTCAGCTCCAGCTTCTCCGGTGCGCTCTCCTGGACGAACTCGGCCGCGGCGACGGCCTCTTGGAGCGTGGACGTCACGGTGAGCCGGTCCGTGGAGGCGCCCTCGGCGAGACCGAGCTGTTCCAGGGCGGGCCACGCGGCCTCGACGAGGCGGCGCAGCTTCTCCTCGGCGCCGGGGCCCGGGTCCCACGCGGTGACGTCGTAGCCGCGTGCGAGGAAGTGCGCGACCCAGCCGCCGCCGATGACGCCCGCCCCGACGCAGGCGACGCGGCGTACGTCCGCGGGGGGCAGGGGCGCGGAGGCGGAGCCCGGGGGCGGGCCGTGCGAGTGTTCGGCGGTCATGCTGGCGGTGTCCTAACGGTCGCTGCTCGTACGGGTGGTGTGCCGGGAGGGGTACGCGGAGAGGGAAGAGCCGGGAGGCGTACGCGGAGGGGCCCGCGGGCCGGGAGCGGATCCCGGGTCCCGGATCCCGGATCTGGGACCCCGGATCTCCGGTTCCGGGTCAGGCGCGGGGCCGCAGCCCGAGCCGCTCGCGCGCCTGGTCGGGCGTGGCCACCTGCGCGCCGAGCAGTTCGGTGATCTGGACGGCGCGCTCGACGAGTTGGGCGTTCGTCGCCTTGACGCCCTTGCTGAGGTAGAGGTTGTCCTCCAGCCCGACCCGTACGTTGCCGCCGAGCAGGATCGACTGCGCGGCCCACGGCATCTGCATCCGCCCGAGCGCGAAGCTCGCCCACTGCGCGCCCGCGGGCAGGATGTCGACCATCGACTTCAGCACCCCCGGCTCGGCGGGCGCGCCCCACGGAATGCCCATGCAGAGCTGGAAGACCGTCGGGTCGTCGAGGAGGCCCTCGTCCAGGAGTTGCTTGGCGAACCAGAGCTGCCCGGTGTCGAAGATCTCCAACTCCGGCCGTACGCCCAGCTCCTGGATGCGCTTGGCACCCTTGCGCAGCATGTCCGGCGTGGAGATGTAGAGGTTGCTGCCCTCGCCGAAGTTGAGCGAGCCGCAGTCGAGGGTGCAGATGTCGGGCAGCAACTCCTCGACATGCGGGAGGCGTTCGACGCCGCCGACGAGGTCGGTGCCCGGCAGACGGGTCAGCGGGTCCTCCGGATCGATGACCAGGTCGCCGCCCATGCCCGCGGTCAGGTTGATGACGACGTCGGTCCCGGTCTCCTTGATCCGCTCGACCACCTCGCGGTAGAGGCGCGGGTCGCGGGCGCCCACGCCGGTCTCCGGGTCGCGTACGTGGATGTGCACCACGGCGGCGCCCGCCTCCGCGGCCTCGACGGCGGAACGGGCGATCTGCTCCGGCGTGACGGGGACGTGCGGGCTGCGGCCCACGGTGTCGCCGGCGCCGGTGAGCGCGCAGGTGATGATGACGGAGCTGTTCATGGGCATGGTCTTTCCTCCGCTCGTACGTGCCCTCATCGGGCGGGACGGGATACGCGATGGACGGGATACGTGGTGGACGGGATGCCGGGACGGACGGAGCCGGACGTGAACTGGTCGGGACCGGACGGGACTTCACAGGACGTGACCGCGACCGGACGTGATCGGGGCCGGACGTGCGGGACCGGACGGGACTCGGCGGTATCGGGCGACGGGGACGGACGGGGGCTCAGGGACGCACGGCCGCGGGCTCGGCGGCCAGCTCGGTGGCGACATGGGCGAAGAGCGCGCCGCGCATGGCCTCGGCGTCCGTACCGCCGGGGCGGTCCGGGGACGTGGCGAGCACCTGCGCGGCGAGTCCGTCGATGAGCGCCGTCAGGCGCAGCGCGGCGGACTCGGGATCGACGTCGCGGAAGACGCCCTGGTCGACGCCGCGCCGGATGACGTCGGCGACGGTGGTGCGCCACTGCCGGTAGTAGTCGACGTGGAGCCGGCCGACGGCCGTCGAACGGGCGGCCTCCGCCCACAGATCCAGCCACACCCGCCACTGCCGGCGCTGCTGTGCGCTCAGCGGGATCTGCAGTTCGACGAGCTGGCGCAGCTCCTCCGCGGCGTCGGCCGCCTCGGCGAGGTGCGCGGAGCGGCGCGCGGTGTCCTCGTCCATGCACCAGCGGACGGCGGCCTCCAGCAGCTCGGCGCGGCCGGGGAAGTGGTAGTGGATGGCGGCGGTGCTCGTCGCGCAGGCCTCGGCGATGTCGGAGACCCGCACCGCGTGGAAGCCCTGCTCGGCGATGAGGCGCACCGTCTCGCGGACGATCTGCAACGGCCGCCCGCCGCCGGGCGATCCGGAGGCCGGAGCCGACGCCGCAGCGGACGCCGTCGCGGGCGCCGCGGTACGTGCCGCGCCCGTCGGCACCGCGCCGTCCGTCCCCGCTCCGCCGCGTACGGAACGCCCCGTACCGGACCCCAGCAGCCACCCCGCGTCCACACCGCCCGCGTCGGCGATGCGCGCCAGTTCTGCGACGGTGAAGCGGCGGCTGCCGCCCAGCGAACGGGAGAGCTTCGAGGGGTCCATGACGATCCGCCGTGCGAACTCCCGCTGGCTGCAACCGGCTTCGCCGATCACCTGCCGTACGCGTACGGAGACGTCGCCCACGGTGTCGGCGACGCGGCTCCCGGGATCCTGCTGCATGCGGAACACCGTACGAGACCGTTGAGCAAAGCACAACACTCGGGTACGAGAATCCTTACTACACAGAGGTCAGCGCGCATTGTGAAGCTGACCGGCGCATCAGTCAGTGATGCGCAACAGAGGCACGGGGGCGCACGGCGGCACCCCGCACGACGGACCGCGCACCACCCCGGGCCGGATACGCGTACAACCCCCGCCGGGGTTCGCCGGTCTCTTCTGGTGGATCGGGCAAGACCGCCGATCCCGATCGACCGACCATCGACCGAAGCACGACCATGACCATGACTGGGGGAACAGTTATGCGTTCCAAGCGCGCCGTTCTGGCCGCCGCAAGCGCCGCAGCGATCGCCGTGACCGGGATGATCGCCACCGCGGGCCCGGCGTCGGCCGCGACGCACACCTCGGGCGCCGCGCCCAAGGCCGCTTACAACGGGGCCTGCGGCTCCGGGTATTCGGTGGTGAACTCCGCCGGCATCGGCGACCTGGGCACCGTCTTCCTGACCTACAACCGCTCCACCGGGAAGAACTGCGTGGTGACCGTACGCAACAAGACGGGGGACCCGGTCCACATGTCCGCGTCCGTGCGGGTGCTCGTCGACGGCGAGGAGACCGAACCGGTCGTGGAGGAGGGCGAGTTCACCTCCTACGCGGGCCCGGTCTTCGTGGACGAGGGCGCCGGCCACTGCATCGAGTGGGGCGGCGTCATCGCCGAGGAGGAGTACTTCAACAGCGGCTCGAACTGCGGCACGCTGAAGTAGCCGAAGCAACTCCACAGGGCCGCCTCCGGCGCACGTAGGGCGGTGCGCGGCGCCGGCGGGCCGCAGACGTCAGGGGCAGTCGACCAGGGGGAACGGTCGACTGCCCCTGACCGCTCGGGACTTCCCGGAGGCTCCCGCCGGCCCTCTCGCCCTCCCGGACCCCTCCGAGGGGCTGGTCCCGCCGCTTCCTTCTAAGGCTGCTTGAAGGTGTTCAGCGCCGTGCTGAAGACCAGCTCCTTCTGGTCGTCCCAGAGCCGCTGCGGTGCCTCGAAGTACAGGTTGTACTCGGTCCCGGCGTCGTCGATGTACGCCTGCTCCACCACGTGCATCGGGTCGCCCGACTCGGGTACGTAGGTGAACTCCCAGCGCGCGGCCGGGTGTCCCTGGAACGTGCGGTGCTCCAGCAGGATGCGCTGATAGCCGTTGCCGGACTCCGCCAGCGCCTGCTCGGTCTCCAGGAAGTTGATGAAGGAGGCCCGCGGCGCGTTCTCCACCTGGCTCACGTGGAGGTACTGGTCGTTGGTCGGGGGGACGAAGCCGACCTGGGTCGGGCTCAGTTCCTGGCGCTGCCAGCCCTCCATCACGGCGAGCGAGAAGCCCCGGTCGTCGACCACGGTGTGGAATCCCGCGGGCAGCGTCCTGGCGGGCGGCTTCGGCTTCTCCGTCGGCTCCGGCTCAGGCGGCGCGCTCGTGGACGTCTTGCTCGGGGTGGGCGACGGGGACGCCGTCACCGCCTTCTTTTTCTTCTTCGTCTGCGGCGAGGGCGAGGCGGAGGTCGGCGACGCATCGGGCGTGGCGCCCGTGTCGACCATCTTGTACTGCGAAACCTCTTTGTCCGCCTGGTTGTTGCGGGTGTCGTCGTCCCGGTTCATCAGCATGCCGGAGGACGTGCCGGCGCCCACCAGAAGGGCGACCACGCCGAGGGTGATCCCCAGACGTACGTAGTTGGTCCTGGTGCGGAACTTGAAAGGAGGCGGAGGTGGAGGTGCCGTCAGCGGATAGAGGGCGCGGTCGCACCCCGCGCATGCGTCCGCCGAAGCCGGTGATCTTGTGCCGCAGTGCGGGCATGTGGTCAACATGAGCAGCTCCCGTGCTCCCCGAGCGATCCCGATGGTCCCCTGAACCCGGTGCACTGACAGACGGTACTGCGGCGGCCACTGTTTGCCCCTGGCCGGAAGCTTTTTTGGCACACTCGGACAGAGCCTGAGCAGGCAACTTTCCCCATATGCCGGACGAATGGCGGTCAATCGCCCGGTGCCCGCGGCCCCCTGGGCGCCCTCCGGGCGGTGCGCGTAACGCCCGCCCGCGGTCCGCTGCCGGGCCCGCCACGGCACGACAACGCGCCCGCAGCGTACGGCAGTTGACCCCGCGGCGTACGCCGGGTCGAGCAATCCGCCTCGGCGGCCCGTCTTCTGCGCCCGCCGGGGCC
>NZ_LJGW01000243.1 GCF_001751255.1 Streptomyces nanshensis
GCCCCGGGCCGGCTCGGCCGGGGCGGCGGGTCTCCGAAGTGCCGGTCAGTCGCGGGGGCAGTCGCAGCCCTTGTCAGCCTCGGCCGGTGACCAGGCGGCCCAGGCGCACCCGGCACAGAAGGTGATCGGGGTATTCGCCAGGATGCGGGCCTCCGCCGCTTCCTCGCTCGGGTCCTCCGGATCGATCGCGCACCGGGCGCCTTCGAGCGCCCGGAAGTAGACGCTGGTCACGAGCCTGGTGAGGTTCATCACCACGTCCTGCCGGTGGTCAGGGTCCTCATCCCCCTTGCTCGTCGATGCCACGTACAGGTCCTCCAGGAAATCCGGGATCTCTCGATTGCTGGACAACCTGGGAATAAGGCTCCACGCGTCGTGATCGGGGACGTTCAGCCTCCCGATCGTCTCGGCCGTCCTGGCGAGCATCCAGACCACGACCTCAAGGGAGTTGTCCAGATTGACTTCCTCGATCGGCCTCTGCTTTTCGCGCCACTGCTCCATGGGGTTGGCTCCTTGGTCGTACGAGCCCCGTCGGGCGGTTGGCCTGCGGGGATCGGAAGGGTTTGCCCCCCCTTCCGATACAAGTATTCAACCAAGTTTTTGGGCTGGTGTCCAGTCCCGGGCGCTCTCCGGACGATCTTTTTCAAACTCGACCCCGGTGGGCCGGGCGTCCGCCCCGGCATACACGAGCAAGCCCCGGAAGCGATCGCCTCCGGGGCTTGCTACCGGCGCGGGCGGGCCCCGGCCGGTGTTCACCGGTTGATCAGTCGACGGTTTCGGTCTGCGGCTCCTCTGCGTGCGGCTGGTAGGGCTCGCCGTCCCGTACGGATGCCTCGATGGCGCGCGGCTTGTAGCCGAACCGCTCGCACAGCTCGCGCAGCCAGGCGGCGGCGGGCGCGCGCACCCAGGGGTTGCGCTGGCTGTCGGTGCGCCATGCCTTGCGGTCCATCTTCGACTCGTAGGCGGCGGCCAGGACGGCGAACATCAGCGCGGGGCGGCGCTTGGGGTCGCGGGTGGCGGCCTTGCGCATCACCTCCGCGCGGGCGGTCTTCTCGTCCTGGCCGAGAAGGTCGGCCAGGATCGGGCCGGTCTTGTTGCCGGTCAGCTCCTCGGAGAGAACGGTGTTCCCGCCCAGCATGGCGAGGGTGATCAGTTCGGTCATGTGGTCGGCCTGGGCCTTGGTGTGGGTGGGGCGGCCGATGAGGTCGCGCAGCCACGTGCGGCGGTCGGTGGTGGCGGTGTCCCAGTCGATGTTTCCGTCGATGACGGCGTTCCGGTCGGCCTTGGTCTGCGCCGCGCTTGCCGGGGTCTGCTGGTCCGCCTCCGTGATGTGCCCGAAGAGGACGGCGTTTGTGCAGTACGCGGTGTAGTGGTCCGCGTCAGGGTGAACCAGCACGTAGGCGTGGCCCTGGCAGGTGGCCGCGTGCTCTTCCTCGTCCTCGACGGTGCGCCACAGGCGGTACAGGGGTTCGGCGTTGTCCCCCAGCTCGTCGCTGAGGAAGATGCGGGCCTTGTTCTTCTCCAGCTCGGCGCGCTGAGCCTCGGCCTTTTCGCGCTGGTCGAACTTCTTAAGTGTCCGGCTGAGCTGCCAGTTCGCCTCGTCCGGGTCGTCGCGGTGCTCGGCCGCGATGCGGGCGGCCTCATCGGGGTCCTTCTGTTCCAGGTTGTGCAGCAGCTCCAGGTCGTCGAATCCCCAGCTCGGGGCGACGGTCTGAGCCGTGGTGCTGGCGCCGACGGCGGCGACGGCCTTGACCTGCTTCTGGCTCATGCCGGACGCGGCGGCGGCCTTCTTGGCCCCGGCGCCTCCTTCGACCGCGTGGAAGAGGGCTTGTGCCTTCGCGCGGGGGGAGAGGTCGGCCCGGTGTTCGGCGGTGCTGATCATGCCGAGGAATTGTTCAGCTTCGCTGTGCTCCTCCCACGCGTACGGAAGGTGCGTGAGGCCCGCGGGTTCGGCGCCGTACCAGCGGCGGTTGCCCTCGTTGACCTGTAGAACATCGCCCTCCAGTCGCTGGATGAGAACCGGGATTCGGCACCCCTCGACCTTCAGCGATTCAATGAACGTGTCGTTCAGGTCAAGGTCTTCACGGACGTTCTTCGGATGGGGGCTCAGCCGCTCACGTCGTACGACGGGCCGGTATGTGACCGGCACGTCGGGGAACCCTGCGGCGGCTGCGGCGGCCAGCCGCTCGCGGCCGTCGTACAGACGGGGCTTCCCCTGCGCGTCGTAGCCGACGTAGAGCGGGTCATAGATCGCGTTCGCCTGGATGTCGGCGACCAACTCCGTGTCCGCTTCCGGAAGATGGGCGGTGGCTTCGACCAGTTCGGCGACGCTGAGCGTCGGCCACGGAATCTCCGGGGCCATCCGGGTCGCGGCAACGGTCACCGTGCTGGTCTTTGTGGTGGTCTTCTTCGTGCTCATGTGCTGTTGGCTCCTTGGTTCTCCGCGCGGG
>NZ_LJGW01000256.1 GCF_001751255.1 Streptomyces nanshensis
CCTCCGCCGCCGAATCAGCCTCCGTCCTGACGGACGAGTCGACGGCATCAGTTCTTCCAGGACAGATACAGAGCGAAGCTTTGAACTGCTGACCAAACTCCGGCCCCCGACCAACCCGTGTCTCAGCCCAGGCCCTTCGTGGCGAGCGCGGACAGCGCACCCCACGCGCACAGCACACCGAGCCCGGCCGCGCTCATGGTGATGCTGCGTCGGCGTACGCCTAGGGCCGCCAGATACAGCGCCGCCAGTGCGGGAATCGCGTTGAGCATCCAGGCGAGCCGGAAATCGCCCTTCACGACGGTGGCGACAGCCATGACGATATACAGGCTGGCAAAGACACATGTCACGCCCGGCAGTACGCGCAGTGCCTGCCGCTTGGAGCGCAGCAGGTCCTGCTTGCCACCGCTGCTCAGCGGTCGACTCTCGGTGTCCTGCCCGTTCCGGCTGAAGATACTGCGGCTCATGTGGCGGCAGCTTATCCCGCCAGTCCTGGACCGCCGAGTTCGATAAATCCCGTGCCAGGTATGGAAGTTGCGAGCGATACGTTCCAAGAGGCTACCCAGCCCGCTGCTCGGGTGCGGCGGGCGGTTGTAACTGCGGGTCGCGTGCCCCTGCCGCCAGCAAAGCCTTGCGAAACGCCCACGGCTCGGACCAACCTGATCAGAGTTGCCTGACCAGGTCCACCGCGTCCTTGAGGGAGAGCATGGGCTCTTGGCGCCGCAACTCCTTCACTGCACTGACTTCGCCCTTGTTCGCCTTCACTGAGCGTAGACCGTCGGTATCGACACGGTCGCGAACGTCGTCGAGGGACATCGACAGTTGTGGCATGGCGAGTCGCTTCCGGCGGCGAAGCCAGAAGTTGACCACTACGGCGATAGGGACGTATATCCACGCCATGATCTGAATCGCTGCCCCGATTGGAGTGCCCGTGAGCGTGAGCGCGAGGACTACAGCAACCGCCAGGAGCAGAAGGCCCACGAACCAGTACATCTCGATCTTATTGAGGGAACGTGCATCGGACGTGTGCCCGTTCCGGGGCTGGTTCTTCACGCGGGAGCCCTTCTGTGTCGGCAGCAGCAATGAGGGGCGCCGCTCTGCCCCCTCGGCCCCACGGTACGTCGACGCCGTCTCCGCGCCATGGGAAGGTGTGGTTTTCCCGTAGAGCTTCGTGGAGGGCTCTTCCAAGAGTCGTGGTTTCTTACGGACCTCGCGGCCTTCAACTCTCCGTCGACGTACTGCCGTTGCCAACTGGACACATAACTGGCTGACGGGTGCCGCCGCCGTGACGATCAGGCTCCGGACGACTGCTCCTGCTCGTACAATTAGGTCCGCTGCGGGACACACAATCGCCTCCTGAGGGCAACGCCCGGTTGAGGCGAGCCCCCGACCAGGTCGTTCGCTCCCTGTCACCATCGAGGAGAAGCACTTCATGGGGGACCACTTCAAGACGGATGTTGATCAACTCGATCAGTTCGTCAAGACGTTGGACAGCAGTGTCAAGGATCTTGACGACGCCCGTACGGCACTGGCACACGTGCGTGGCGATCAGATCGGCACCTCCCGTCTCGACAAAGCCTGCGACCAGTTCCAGGACCACTGGAGATACGGCTCGGAGCAGATGAGCGAGATGATCGGTGGCATCCAAGAGGGCGTGAAGTCGAACAAGCTGAGCTACCAGGAGATGGAGACGAACCTGGGAAAGGCGCTCAAGCAGATGGAACAGCAGGGCACTTCGGCCGGCGGGGGCAAGTGATGGCGGGGAACCCGTACCCGCATCTCGGCTGGAACCCGGTCCCCGGTGTCCCTTCCGAAGTCCAATCGCTCAAGAACAAGGTCAACAAGGCGGCGACCGCTCTGCGTAGCTGTCATACACAGATCGAGCGCCTGCTCGGCGAGAGCGGCCACTGGGAGGGCGACGCTGCGGACGCCTTCCGCGACAAGCTCGACGGCGACCTGCCCAAGTACATGAAGGACGCCGCAACCTCCCTGGAGAAGGCCGCTGCCCAACTCGCCAAGTGGGACAGCGACCTGACGTCGAACCGTGAGCTGGCGAAGAAGTACGACGACGAGGCCAAGGAGAAGAAGCAAGCCGCCGATTCCGCCAAGGAGCGTCAGGAGACCGCCGCAAAGGATCCGGATCTCAAGCTCGGCGGCAAGGAGTTCCCCAGCCAGGCCGAGGCGGACGCAGCCACCGAGCGGCTGCGCGCGGCCGAGCGCCGGCTGAAGGACGCCGCCGACAGTCTGGAGAAGGCCAATGGGGCATACAACGACGTCATCGAGAAGGCCAAGACCCTGGAGAAGGAGCACGAGCGCGACGCCGACAAGGTTGCGGACGAGCTCGACAAGGCCGACGACAAGCTCGCTCCGGAGGAGCCCGGCTGGCTGAGCAAGGCCCTCAGCGCGATCGGTGACGGACTGCAGAAGGTCGGAGAGTTCCTCCTCGACCACGCGGGGACCATCGGCGCGATCGCGGGTCTGCTGGCGCTCTTCCCGACGCCGCTGGCTCCGCTCTTCGCGGGCATCGCGGTCGTCGCTAGCGCCGCCTCGCTGGGTAAGAACTTCGCCAGTGAGGACTTCCGGGATTCGCTGACCGGTAAATACGGCACGGGGGCGGCTCTCACTGCCTGGGGCTCCTTCGCCGGGGACGCGCTTGGTGTGCTGCCGGGCGCCGGTGCGCTGGCGAAGGGGGGCGGCGAAGTCGCCATGGCGGTAGGTGCGGCAAGGGAGGGAGGTGAAGCGATGTCCCTCGGGTCCAAGGCCATCACGTTCGGGCGGGAAACCGTCGAGGCGTTCAACTTCAAGGCACTCGACGTTGCGACCGATCCGCGAACAGGCACGGTGGATTATGCCGTGAACGGTGTCAATGCTCTCGCCAACACAGCATCCTCCTTGGAGACGATGGGGGTTCTGCCCGACGAGGGAGGCAGTCATTACGCTGCCGAGGGCGTCAAGGGGGGTATCGCGGTCCAGGGCGCCAAGGGCAATATCGATGTTCTGACGGAAGGTCTGGGAGACCTGAGGGCAGGACTCCAGCTGCTGTGAACAGTGTTCAGGAAGATTCCGCAGTCAAGCCTCGACCGGCGTTCTGGTACGACCTTCCTTACGGCTATCTGCAGGTCGATGTCTATCCCAGCCGCGAGCGTCTAGAGGAACTGGCGCGCCAGATCCTGGCGTTGCCGGAGGGGCTTCGCGATCGGGCGGACCAGGTGTTCCGCATGTACGCCCTGATGATGTGGGAGCTGCAGAAGCATCGCGTCGTCGGTTGTGCACTCGGCTTGCACCCGGACGGGGAGAGCGGTGCCTCCATGTCGGTGCTGGTCGTCTCCATTTTGGACACGCAGGGCGTCGATCCCAAGGCGGCACTGACAGTGCTGATGGAGTCCGGTGCCGGGGACACCACGGACACCGGGATCGTGCCCCTTGAACTGCCCTGTGGAACAGGCTTTGTCACCGGCACTGTCGAGGAGACGGACGTGCCCCAAAGGGAACCGGCACGTGGTGAAGCGCCCGCGAAGGCTTCGGTCTGGCGAGGTATGGTCGCGATTCCCGACACGCGTTCCTCGTCGGTGACCGTTCTCCAACTCGTCACCCCGTCTCTGCATCTCATCGATGAATACCGCAACGTGCTGATCGGTGTGGCGAAGACGGTCACCTTTAACGATCCGCAATCGTCACAACGCGAGCCCGGCGCAGTTGCCGAGGCAGTAAGGAATGACTTCGGATGACCGCGGAGAGTAGTCATAGCAGTCAGGGAAAGGCCGTGCCGAGCCCGGCAGTTGCACAGAGCGAGACGGCGGGTGGGTCGGCCGGCGCGGAGAAACGGCGGGCCTGGCGGTGGCGGTTGGCGATCCTCGCGGCGTCGGCCTGGGTGGTCAGCTACGGGCTCACCCTTGCCATCTTCAGCGACTCCCTCTTCATTCTGGGAGTCCCGGGAATCATCGGCCTGGTCACTGTGGCCGTCATGACCGCGGTGGGGTGGATGTACAAGTCGGTGAACGCAACCGCCTATGCCACGGACGGTTCGGACTGCCGCGGTGCAGTGAGGCATCACCGCCTGGTCGTGGTACGCCGGTTCGTGGTGCTGGTTCTCGTGGCGGGATCCCTCGGCGCGGTGCCGCTGAGTACTGAGATCTCGTACTTCTTCCCTCTCATCGTGGTGGGAATGTTGGGCCTCGTGTCGGGAGCGATCGTGCTGGTGCAGCAGTTGAGCTGGCTTCGGCACTGTTCCAGGGCGCTGAAGGCGTACGACGTGGAATTCCGTACGCCCGTGGAGAAGTTGGGCCGGCAGAGCAGCGGAAAGCGTGTTCTCCGGCTCGGTGAGGGAGAGCAGGCGTCCCCGAAGATGTCGGCACGTCAGCCGCTGGGACTGGACTGGCCCGAGTCGATCTCCGACGGCGTGTGGTTCGCGGGAGACGACGTGTTCGGCGGCGCCCTTCTCGTTCCGGGCAGTGGTGAACTGCTGCTGGTGCAGCCGCAGGACTGGGCCGCTCTGCGGGGTGAGCGCGGCCAGATCGAGGCAGAGCGTCAACAGAGGGCTGAACGCGCTGGATTCGACCGGCAATTGATCTGACGTGCCGATGTGTCTGATGCGCCGATGAGGCAGCGCGTCCTCCGCAGTCGATCCGGTCCTGGGCGCCCGGCGGGCGCGGGCTGATGACCGTGGAGCGCGGGACGCGGGTGCGTTCCATCGAGGGGCGTTCGGCCAAGGCCGAGCACGCGCGGATCCTCGCGGCGGCCCCCGGACGGGACTGAGCCCGGGACGGGGCTGAGCCCGGGACGGGACTGAACTCCGGGCCCCGGGCTCCTCCGCGCCCGCCCCGGCCCTACATTCCGCCGTTCTCCGGCGTCGGCTCCAGGTCGAACTCCCCGTCCCGCGCGCCCAGTACGAACGCGCGCCACTCCGCCTCGGTGTAACGCAGCACCGTCTCCGGGTCCTTGGAGTTGCGCATCGCCACCGCGCCGCCGGGCAGGTGCGCGATCTCGACCCGTTCCTCCTCCGGGGCGCCCGGCGCCGACTCCCAGACGGCGTCGGAGATGTCCATCGCGTACAGCTCGTCCTTCTCCTGCTGCGTCCCCATCGGCGCATGCTCCTTCTTCGGCACCTTCGGCGTGAATCCGGAACATCATTTCATGCGGTGAGAGCGTGCAGGCCGGATCAGGGGAGTCGCCCCGGGGCGCCCGGCACCTCCGCGCACCCTCCCGTACGACCGCGGCACCCTTCCGTACGACCCGTGCGCACGACCGCTGAGGACCCTACGTACAACCGTGCACCCTTCCCGCACACCCCCGCGCCCCTCCCGGTACACACGACGAAGCCCGGGCAGGGTCTCCGCGTCTCCGCTCCCTGCCCGGGCTCTCGCTCGTGCCGTACGCCGCCTCGCCGTACGCCCCATGAGCGGGCCGCCAGGCCCGCCCCGCGGCCACGGCTCAGTTGTTCGCCGGCATCCACCCCGTCTGCACGAGCTGCCCGCCCCGTCGCCGGGTCTGGAAGTAGCCCCGCCCCGGCGGGAGTTGCGTCGGCGCGATGTTGCCGAGCAGTTGGCCCTCGGACTTGTCGCCGGACAGCACGACGCCCTGTGCGCCCAGCTCCTTCACCCGCTGCATCACCGGCTCGTACAGCGCGCGGCTGGCGCCGCCGGAGGAGCGGGCGAGGATGACGCGCAGTCCCACGTCCCGTGCGAAGGGCAGATACTCCAGCAGCGGCATCAGCGGGTTCTGCCCGGTGGCTACCAGGTCGTAGTCGTCGATGACGACGAACGCGTCGGGGCTGTCGTACCAACTGCGGTTGCGCAGTTGCTCCGGCGTGACGTCCGGACCCGGCATGCGCCGCGACATCGAGCCCGCCAGCCCCTCCAGCGTCTCCTGGAGCGAGGGCGCCGCCGCGCAGTACCGCGAGAGGTGCGCCTCCGGTACGCCCTGGAGATGTGCGCGCCGGTAGTCGCCGACGACGATCTTGGCCTTGTCCGGGCTGTACCGCTCCGTGATCTGGTGCATCAGCAGCCGCAGCAGGGCGCTCTTGCCGGACTCGCTCTCGCCGAAGACCACGAACAGCGGGTCCGTCTCGAAGTTGACGAACACCGGCCGTAGCGTGCTCTCGTCGATGCCGAACGCCACCCCGTGGTCCGGGTAGTCGGAGCCCTTGGGCAGCCGCGAGGCCTCCAGCATCGTCGGCAGCAGCCGCACCGCGGGGGCCGGTTCGCCCTTCCAGTGCTCGTTGACGGCGCTGATCGTCTGCCGTGTGGCCTCCGAGAGGTCCTCCAGCGTGGCGGAGCCGTCGATGCGCGGCAGCGCCGTCATCAGGTGCAGCTTGTCCGGGCTCAGACCGCGTCCGGGCATGGCCACCGGCACGTTCGCCGCGACCTTGCGGTCGATCTCCGATTCGGACGGGTCGCCCAGGCGCAGTTCCACGCGGTTCTGGAGGAGGTCCTTCAGCGCCGGGCGCACCTCCGTGTACCGCGAGGCGGTGAGGATGAGGTGGACGCCGAAGCCGAGACCCCGGGTGGCGATGTCGGTGACGTCGCTCTCCAGCATCTCGTAGTCGTTCTTGAACGTCGCCCAGCCGTCGACGATGAGGAAGACGTCGCCCCACTTCTGGTCCGGGAGCTGCCCGGCCGCGCGGCGCTGCCGGTAGGTCGCGATGGAGTCGACGTTGTGCGCGCGGAAGTACTCCTCGCGCTCGTTGAGGATCGACATGACCTCGCTGACCGTACGGCGCACCTTCTCGCCGTCGAGGCGGTTGGCGACGCCGCCGACGTGGTGCAGCTCCTCCATCGACAGCAGCGAGCCGCCGCCGAAGTCCAGGCAGTAGAACTGCACTTCGGACGGGGTGTGGGTCAGCGCGAACGACGTCATGAGCGTACGCAGCAGCGTCGACTTGCCGGACTGCGGACCGCCGATGACGAAGCCGTGGCCGGCCGCGCCGGAGAAGTCCCGGTAGAGCACGTCGCGGCGCTGCTCGAACGGCTTGTCCAGCAGCGCGACGGGCACCGCGAGACGGCCCAGCGCCGTGTACTCCGGTGCCGTCAGGCCCCGTTCGGGAGTGGCGGCCAGTGCCGGCAGCAACTGGTCGAGGGACGGCGGCTCGTCCAGCGGCGGCAGCCACACCTGGTGTGCGGACGGGCCCTGGCCGACCATCTTCTGCACGATGACGTCGAGCACGGTGTCGGCGAGCGCGTCGTCGACGGAGTCGGTGTCCTCCTTCTTCTCCGGCTCGGGGGCCACCGGCAGCGCGACCGGCGTGGCCGTGAACGTCACCGGACGCGTCTGCGTGGCCTGGCTGACCCGCGTGGGCCCCGCCGCCCGGTAGGCACCGGAGACGTACGCGGCCTTGAACTGCACCATCGTCTCGGTGTCGTACTTCAGGAAGCCGGCGCCCGGCACGTTGGGCAGGTGGTAGGCGTCCGGCACGCCGATCGCGGTGCGCGACTCGGCGGCCGAGAACGTACGCAGACCGATCCGGTACGACAGGAAGGTGTCGAGTCCGCGCAGCTTGCCCTCCTCCAGGCGCTGCGAGGCGAGCAGCATGTGCACACCCAGCGAACGGCCGATGCGGCCGATCTGGATGAACATGTCGATGAAGTCGGGCTTGGCGGTGAGCAGTTCGCTGAACTCGTCGATGATCAGGACGAGGGACGGCAGCGGGTCCAGCGCGGCGCCCGCGGCGCGCGCCTTCTCGTAGTCCGTGATGTTCGCGTAGTTGCCCGCCCTGCGCAGCACTTCCTGGCGGCGGTTGAGCTCCCCGGTGATCGCGTCGCGCATGCGGTCGACGAGCGTCAGCTCGTCGGCGAGGTTGGTGATGACCGCCGCGGTGTGCGGCATGTCGGCCATGCCCGTGAAGGTCGCGCCGCCCTTGAAGTCCGCGAGGATGAAGTTGAGCGTCTCGGAGGAGTGCGTGACGGCCAGGCCGAGCACGAGCGTACGCAGCAGCTCCGACTTGCCGGAACCGGTGGCGCCGACGCACAGACCGTGCGGGCCCATGCCCTCCTGCGAGGCCTCCTTGATGTCGAGCATGACCGGCTCGCCTTCGCCGCCGATGCCGATCGGCACACGCAGCCGCTCGTGCAGCGAACGGGGCCGCCATGTGCGCGCCATGTCGACCGAGCCGGCGTCGCCGATGCCCATGAGGTCGGTGAAGTCGAGGTTGGAGAGCAGCGGTTCGCCCTCCTCGCCGCTGCCCATGCGCAGCGGCGAGAGCTGCCGGGCGAGGGCCTCGGCCTGCTCGTAGCTGAGCACGTCCGGCTTTCCCGAGTACGCCGACTCCCGTCCCACGTACAGGTCGAGGGCGTTCTCGCGTACGTGCACGGTCAGGCCGCCGGACATCTGGTCGTCGAGGGTGCCCGGCGCGACCTCGATGAAGGTGACGCCCTGGAGGCCCTCGGCACCGGCCAGTTGGGAGTCCGGCGGGATCGAGCCGCCGTCGAGGATCACGATGATGTGCGCCTGGTCCGAGACGGGTGCGCCGTCGCGGTTCCAGCGGGCGCGTCCGTCGAGCTGGCTGGCGAGGGACTCCTCGAGCTGGCCGAGGTCGTCGTAGAACAGCCGTGCCTGGCCCGCTCCGTCGGACTTCGAGGGGTGCTGCGCGTGCGGCAGCCACTTCGTCCAGTCCCACTCGGCCATCGAGCCGGGGTGGGCGACGACCGCGATCATCAGCTCCTCGGGGGAGTGCAGCGCGGAGAGCTGTCCGACGGCGGCACGCACATTGCCGTAGACCTCGTCCGTACTTCCTGTCACCACCACGTGGTAAAAGGCGCGCAGACTCACCGCGATGGGGAGATCGGGAAGTGAACGGTGAATGTCCAGGAAGGATTTCATCGCTTCCGCGGTGAGCGGTTCGAGTTCGTCCTTGGGAGCGGTTTCCGGTGCGACGAGCGGAGTGCTCAACTGCTGCCAGCCCGTGCCGATTCGCACGGACGAGAAGTCGTTGTCGGACGGGCGCCGTTCCCACAGCCGTTTGGCGTCTCCGGCGATCGCCCAGAGCTGATCCGGACTCGGATGCTGATAGAGCTGCGCGTTCCGCTGCGCCTCGGAGGTCTTGCGTACGTCCTTGCGGACCTGGTCGAGATAGCGGAAGTAATCCCTCCGCTCCTGGCCCATCTGCGCACGGCCCCCGCGCCGCGCCCTGACGACCTGCGCGACCGCCATCGCGACGGTGGAAACCGCCATCAGGGCGCCGACGACCTTCATGTACGGAGCTGCACCCGGCATGAAGAAGAATGCGACCGAGCCGCCCATGCCCATCACGGGCAGCAGGTTCATCCAGATGTCGTTGTCGCCGTCGCGCGGCAGTTCGGGAGGAGATTCGAGCTTGACTTCCCCCTCGGGCACGGTCGGCGGCATGACCCGTGGCTGCCGCTTCACGATGACCACACTCACCGTTACATCAGTCCTTCACGATAAATTCGCAATTCCGCACCGACGCCCCCGCCCTCGCAACAGCTACCGGTCATGCAGACGCTGATCCTAGTAGGTGCGGCAGTCTCCGGTATCCGGGAGGACCGACTGTCGGCCATGGACGGTAAGGTGACCGCAATCTCCCCCAAGTGCATCCGCGGCGAGGGAGCTTGGGGCAATGCGTGAGCCCGAGATGTCTTATTCATCGTGACGCCGAGTCAGAGCAGTCAGCAAGGGGGAACAACAAGGTGGCCACGACCGCAGCGACCGGCTTCTGCCGCGTCACGGTAGTTGCTCCCGGGGGGCGCATCGACGTCGCGCTCCCCGAGGACGTGCCCCTGTCCGACGTCTATCCGGAGATCGCGCGGCTCTCCGGGGGCGCCGCGGCCGAGGGCTCCCTGTCGGGGTACCACCTGGTGCGCAGGGACGGCCGGGTGCTGGAGTCGGGCCTCTCCCTCGCGGGCAACGGCATCCGTGACGGCGAGGTCCTGCTGTTGCGGCCGTTCGCCGACTCGCTGCCCTCCGCGGTCTTCGACGACGTCAGCGACGCGGTGGCCTCGGGCGTACGGCAGAACCGCGCCCTGTGGGGCGAGAAGCAGATGCGCGCGGCCGGACTCACCGGCGGCGGCGTGCTGTTGGTGCTCATGGCCTTCGCGCTGTGGTTCGCCGACCCGGTCGGGCACGACATGCACGGACTGCCCGGCATCATCGCCGCGGCCGCCGGCGTCCTGCTCGTCTCGCTCGCCTGCGTACGCGCCCGCGTCTACGACGACAGGGCCTCCTCCATCGCGCTCGGCCTGGGCGCCATGCCCCATGTGATGCTCGCCGGTTCGGGCATCCTGCCGCTCGCCGAGGGAGAGGGCATCGGACGGCTCCAGTTCCTGCTGGGCTGCGTCGCGGTGCTGCTGGCCTCCGCGGTCCTCATCGCGATCACACCGCGCGGCGACGGTCCGTTCGTCGCCTCCGCGATCGTCGCCGCGACCGGCACGGTCTTCACGTTCGTCGCCGTCATCGCCGATATCAAGGCCGTCGACGCCGCGTCCATCGCCGCCCCCTTCTGTGTCGGCGTCATCGCCTTCCTGCCGGGGCTCTCCGCCCGCTTCGCGCGCCTCCCCATAGGGTTCGAGCCCCGCGTGGGCGGTTACGAGGGCGGCCAGGACAGCGCCCGCGGACTCCAGGGCCCCATCGACGCCGAGCGGATCGCCGCCCAGGCCCGCCGCGGACACGAGATGCTCGTCGGCCTCGTCGGCGGCTGGTGCGCCGCCGTCGTCGGCACCGCCGCCGTGCTGGGCTTCTCCCACAGCGGCTGGGCCCAGCTCCTCGCCCTCGCCACCGGCATCGCGATGCTGCTGCGCGCCCGTCTCTTCCGCTACACCTCGCAGGTCACCTGCGCGCTCGGCGCCGGCCTCGGCGCCCTGACGCTGCTCGCCCTCGGCCTCTCGCTCAATCCTCCGACGGAGCTGGTCCGTGACTTCGTCCGGGGCGACAGCGCCGGGCTCGACGTGCGTACGGTCTGGATCGCCGCGTCCATCGCGGTCGCCGCCGCCCTGGTCACCGCGATCGGGCTCATCGTGCCGCGTACGGGGCTGACGCCCTTCTGGGGCCGGTTCATGGAGCTGACGGAGACCTTCGTCCTGCTGTCCCTGATCCCGCTCTGCCTCGCGGTGATGCATGTCTACGCGGACGTGCGGGGCTCGATCGGAGGCTGACGGACGCGGCCGCGTACCGGCCGCGCCGCCTCTGCTTCTCCGCCCTCCGCCCGTCCCCAACAGCCGCACAGGGGGCGGGCGGAGGCATGCGGAAGCGCTGGTAAGCTGGTCCGGCCCTTCGAGTATCCGAAGCATCCCCTGAGACGAAGACCAGGGGCGCTCATGGGCGGAACCAATGAGGAGTACGAGTGTCGTCTCTCGACGCCGCGACGAAGAAGCAGATCATCTCCGAGTTCGCCACCAAGGAGAGTGACACCGGCTCCCCCGAGGTCCAGGTGGCGCTGCTCTCCCGTCGTATCTCGGACCTGACCGAGCACCTGAAGACCCACAAGCACGACCACCACTCCCGCCGTGGTCTGCTGCTGCTGGTCGGCCAGCGCCGCCGCCTCCTGCAGTACCTGGCGAAGAAGGACATCCAGCGCTTCCGCGCCCTGGTCGAGCGCCTCGGCATCCGCCGCGGTGCGGCGGGCGCCCGCTGAGCATGCCGGCCTCGTGAGAGGCAGGGAGCGGTTCCCGGAAAGGGAGCCGCTCCCTTCGCTGTATCTGAGGGACCGGATGGTTTGTAGGCTGGTCCCAGCACGACGTACAACAACACGACCGCGCTCCCGTAGCCGCGGTCCCCGCACATACGCAGGCAACACAGACACACGTATGCAGACGCGGCAGGGGCGCCCCGCCGTCGCCGGTCCTCGGTAGTGGCTCCCGGACAGAGATGTTCCGGGTGCTTCGATCGAAGACCGGCCCGCACAGGGAGCGCTCCTCCGCAGCCGGTCCGCCGCCACGCGGGCGCCGGACACAGACGAGGAGATATCCCTGGTGGAGA
Organism: Streptomyces nanshensis; assembly: GCF_001751255.1. Taxonomy (GTDB): domain Bacteria; phylum Actinomycetota; class Actinomycetes; order Streptomycetales; family Streptomycetaceae; genus Streptomyces; species Streptomyces nanshensis_A. The sequence continues at coordinate 11,923 of NZ_LJGW01000256.1, forward strand.
ACGAGACCCACTACGCCGAAGCCGTCATCGACAACGGCTCCTTCGGCACCCGCACGATCCGTTTCGAGACGGGCCGCGTGGCCAAGCAGGCCGCCGGTTCCGCAGTGGCGTACCTGGACGACGACACCATGGTGCTGTCGGCCACGACCGCCTCGAAGCAGCCCAAGGAACAGCTCGACTTCTTCCCGCTCACGGTGGACGTCGAGGAGCGGATGTACGCGGCCGGGAAGATCCCCGGCTCCTTCTTCCGCCGCGAGGGCCGCCCGTCCGAGGACGCGATCCTCACGTGCCGCCTGATCGACCGCCCGCTGCGCCCCTCCTTCAAGAAGGGCCTGCGCAACGAGATCCAGATCGTCGAGACGATCATGGCCCTCAACCCCGACCACCTCTACGACGTGGTCGCCATCAACGCCGCCTCCTGCTCGACGCAGCTCTCCGGTCTGCCCTTCTCCGGGCCGATCGGCGGCACCCGCGTCGCCCTGATCAACGGGCAGTGGGTCGCCTTCCCGACGCACAGCGAACTCGAGGACGCCGTCTTCGACATGGTCGTCGCCGGCCGCACCCTCCCCGACGGCGACGTCGCCGTGATGATGGTCGAGGCCGAGGCCACCGAGAAGACCGTCGAGCTGGTACGGGGCGGCGCCGAGGCCCCGACCGAGGAGGTCGTCGCCGCCGGACTCGAGGCCGCCAAGCCCTTCATCAGGGTGCTGTGCAAGGCCCAGGCGGACCTGGCGGCCAAGGCCGCCAAGCCGGTCGCCGAGTTCCCCGTCTTCCTGGACCACCAGGACGACGTGCTCGAAGCCCTCACCGAGTCCGTACGCGACGAGCTGGCCCAGGCCCTCACCATCGCGGGCAAGCAGGAGCGCGAGGCCGAGCTGGACCGCGTGAAGGGCCTGGCCGCCGAGAAGCTCATCCCGCAGTTCGAGGGCCGCGAGAAGGAGATCTCCGCCGCGTACCGCACGCTGACCAAGGAACTGGTCCGCGAGCGCGTCATCAAGGAGAAGAAGCGCATCGACGGCCGCGGCGTCACGGACATCCGTACGCTCGCCGCCGAGGTCGAGGCCATCCCGCGGGTGCACGGCTCGGCGCTCTTCGAGCGCGGCGAGACGCAGATCCTCGGGGTGACGACGCTCAACATGCTGCGCATGGAACAGCAGTTGGACACCCTCTCGCCGGTGACCCGCAAGCGGTACATGCACAACTACAACTTCCCGCCCTACTCCACCGGTGAGACGGGCCGCGTCGGCTCTCCCAAGCGCCGCGAGATCGGCCACGGCGCGCTCGCCGAGCGTGCGCTGGTGCCGGTGCTGCCCACGCGCGAGGAGTTCCCGTACGCGATCCGCCAGGTCTCCGAAGCGCTCGGCTCCAACGGCTCGACGTCCATGGGCTCGGTCTGCGCGTCCACGATGTCCCTGCTGAACGCCGGTGTGCCGCTCAAGGCGCCCGTCGCCGGCATCGCCATGGGTCTGATCTCCAAGGAGATCGAGGGCGAGACGCACTACGTCACGCTCACCGACATCCTCGGTGCCGAAGACGCCTACGGCGACATGGACTTCAAGGTCGCCGGCACCCGCCAGTTCGTCACCGCCCTCCAGCTCGACACCAAGCTGGACGGCATCCCGGCGTCCGTGCTCGCCGCGGCGCTCAAGCAGGCCCGCGACGCGCGGCTGCACATCCTGGACGTGATGAACGAGGCCATCGACGTCCCGGACGAGATGTCCCCCAACGCCCCGCGGATCATCACGGTCAAGATCCCGGTGGACAAGATCGGCGAAGTCATCGGCCCCAAGGGCAAGATGATCAACCAGATCCAGGAGGACACCGGCGCCGACATCACGATCGAGGACGACGGCACGATCTACATCGGTGCCGCCGACGGCCCGGCCGCCGAGGCCGCCCGCAGTACGATCAACGGCATCGCCAACCCGACGATGCCCGAGGTCGGCGAGCGCTACCTGGGCACGGTCGTCAAGACGACCACCTTCGGCGCCTTCGTCTCGCTGCTCCCCGGCAAGGACGGTCTGCTGCACATCTCGCAGATCCGCAAGCTCGCCGGCGGCAAGCGCGTCGAGAACGTCGAGGACGTCCTCGGCGTCGGCCAGAAGGTCCAGGTCGAGATCGCCGAGATCGACCAGCGCGGCAAGCTCTCGCTCATCCCCGTCCTGGAGGACGAGGAGTCCGGGGGCTCCGACTCGGAGCAGAACGCCTCCGCGACGGCCGACGCCGACGCGGACGACAAGTGACACACACGCACCGTGCGACGGCCCGCCCCACCTCCGCGGAGGGGCGGG
>NZ_LJGW01000023.1 GCF_001751255.1 Streptomyces nanshensis
CGCGGCGGTCAGCCCCGCCGTGTGCAGCCGGCCCCGGCAGAAGTCCGCGAGCGTGGCGGCGTCGGTGACGCGGCCCGCTTGCACCGCGGCCTCGGCTCCGCCGGAGTGCGCGTGCGAGCCCGCGGGGAAGCGGCCGTCGGCGAGGACGAGGAGCGAGGCGAGGTTCGCCGCAGGAGCCTCCCCGTCGGGTGCGTCCCCGTCGGGTGCGTCGGCGGAAGCCGCCGCCGAGGCGTCCGCCGGGGTCACCGGGTCCGCGGAGTCCTCCGGCCGTCGCATCAGAAGAGGAAGTACCGCTGGGACATGGGCAGTTCGGCGGCGGGAGCCGGGTCGACGACCTCGCCGTCGATGGTGACGGTGAAGGTGTCCGGGTCGACGGCGACCTCGGGCAGCGCGTCGTTGCCGCGCATGTCGGCCTTGGTGACGCCCCGGGTGTCGCCGGTCGCGATGAACTCCTTGCCCAGACCGAGCCGTTCGGGCAGCCCGTCCTCAAGTGCGGCCGCGTTGACGAAGTTACGGGAGTTGGCCGCCGGAGCACGGCCCGTCGCCCCGAACATCCGCCGGGGCAGCACCGGTTGGGGCGTGGGAATGGACGCGTTGGCGTCGCCCATCTGTGCGTACGCGATCTGCCCGCCCTTCAGGACGAGTTGGGGCTTCACCCCGAAGAACGCCGGCTCCCACAGCACCAGATCGGCGAGCTTGCCCGGTTCGACGGAGCCGATCTCCGCGTCCAGTCCCTGCGCGACGGCGGGGTTGACGGTGTACTTGGCGACGTAGCGGCAGGCGCGGGCGTTGTCGGCACGTCCGTCGCCCGGCAGGGAGCCGCGGCGCCGCTTCATCACATGCGCGGTCTGCCAGGTGCGCAGCACCACTTCGCCGATGCGGCCCATCGCCTGGGAGTCGGAGGAGATGATCGAGATGGCGCCCAGATCGTGCAGGACGTCCTCGGCGGCGATCGTGGACGGCCGGATGCGGGACTCCGCGAAGGCGAGATCCTCGGGGACGGCCGGATTGAGGTGGTGGCAGACCATCAGCATGTCGAGGTGCTCGTCGATGGTGTTGACGGTGTGCGGGCGGGTCGGATTCGTCGACGAGGGCAGCACGTTGGGGTGGCCGACGACGGTGATGATGTCGGGCGCGTGGCCTCCTCCCGCACCCTCGGTGTGGTACGCGTGGACACCCCGTCCCGCGACGGCCTCCAGGGTGTCCCCGACGAAGCCCGCCTCGTTCAACGTGTCGGTGTGCACGGCGAGTTGGGCGCCGCTCTCCTCGCACACCCCGAGACAGGCGTCGATGGCGGCCGGGGTCGCGCCCCAGTCCTCGTGGATCTTGAACCCGGCGGCGCCGCCGCGCAGTTGGCTGTGCAGCGCGTCGCGAGAGACGGTGTTGCCCTTGCCGAGCAGCCCGATGTTGACGGGCATGTCGTCCATCGCGGCGAACGTACGGGCGAGATGCCAGGGCCCGGGTGTGATCGTGGTGGCCTTGGTGCCCTCCGCCGGACCCGTACCGCCGCCGAGCAGCGTCGTGACGCCCGACGCCAGTGCCTCGTCGATGAGTTGGGGGCAGATGAAGTGCACGTGCGCGTCGACGGCGCCCGCCGTGAGGATGCGTCCGTTGCCGGCGATGATCTCCGTCTCGGGGCCGATGACCAGGCGGGGGTGTACGCCGTCCATCGTGTCCGGGTTGCCGGCCTTGCCGAGCGCGGTGATCCGCCCGTCGCGGATGCCGACGTCCGCCTTGACCACGCCCCAGTGGTCGAGCACGAGGGCGCCGGTGACGACGGTGTCGGGTGCGCCCTCGGCACGCGTCGTACGGGCCTGGCCCATGGACTCGCGGATCACCTTGCCGCCGCCGAAGACCGCCTCGTCGCCCGCGCGTCCGGGGCCGCCGCAGCGGTCCTCCTCGACCTCGATGAGCAGATCGGTGTCGGCGAGCCGCACCCTGTCGCCCGTCGTCGGGCCGAACAGGTCGGCGTAGACGGCCCGTTGGAGCTCGCTGCCCTGGCCGGTCACGGACGGCTCCCCTCGTCCCGTACGGCCGGTGCGTCCGGTGCCTCCCGTACGTCGTCCGCGGCGTCGAGCGGTCCGCCCGTCTCGCCGCGCAGCCCCGCGACGACGCGGCGGCCCCCGAGGGGGACGAGCCGCACCTCGACGGGGATGCCGGGCTCGAAGCGGACGGCCGTTCCCGCGGCGACGGCCAGGCGTCTGCCGCGGGCGGCGGCCCGGTCGAAGTCGAGCCCCGGGTTGGCCTCCGCGAAGTGGTAGTGGGAGCCGACCTGGACGGGCCGGTCGGCGGCGTTGAGCACGGTGAGGACGGTGACGTCGGCGCCCTCGTTCAGCCGCACCGGGCCGTCGCCGTAGAGGATCTCTCCTGGGATCACGTCGCGGCGCTCCTTCCACGCGTAGCGAGGCGGGTCATGGAACGGGCCGGTGGACGGTGACGAGTTTCGTGCCGTCGGGGAAGGTGGCCTCGACCTGTACGTCGCCCAGCATCTCGGGCACCCCGTCCAGCACGTCGTCGCGGCCGAGGACACGGCGGCCCGAGTCCATCAGCTCGGTCACGGAGCGTCCGTCCCTGGCGCCCTCCAGCACATGGGAGGTGATCAGGGCGACGGCCTCCGGGTGGTTGAGCCGCAGGCCGCGCTCCCTGCGGCGGGCGGCGACGTCGGCGGCGACATGGATGAGCAGACGTTCCTGCTCGTGCGGTGTCAGGTGCATCGGCTCCACTCCACGCTGCTCGCCCCTCCCGCGGGCAGTACGTGCTCCGCGGGTCGGGGAAGGCTATGCCGGGAGCGTTTCCACGGCGTTAACGCCGCCGACGGGACGCCGTGCGGCCCCCGTCCCGCCCCCGGATGTCTCCCCCGGCGGGCGGGAGTTGGCGTCGCTGAGGTGACGTCCGCCGGGGCGGCGGCCGGCGACCCCGGCGGCAGGTCCCGCGCTGCGGCCCGTACCCTGGACCGCGCAGCCGCCCCACGGGACGGCCGCGCGGCGGTGGGGCCCGCCGCACCCAACCGCGGCGACACCGCCGACAACGGTCCCTGCCTGAATCGCGTGCGCTCTGCCGCGCGCAGTTTCCGATCAGGTAGGAGACCCGTGTGACCAGCGAACACCCCGTGCCCGAGGCGAGGGGCTGGGCTGCCGAGCCCGCCGATCCGGACACCGCCGTCGACCGGTGGCCCCCGAAGCCGAGCCGTACTCCCGCGCGCGAACGCGGCGAGATCCTCAGCGTGATCGCCGTGGGCGGGGCGCTCGGCGCCTGTGCCCGCTACGGCGCCACGCTGATCTGGCCCACGCCGTCCGCCGCGTTCCCGTGGACGACCTTCTGGATCAACGTCTCCGGCTGCGCCGCGATGGGCGTCCTGATGATCCTCATCACCGAGCGCTTCACCGTCCATCCGCTGGTACGGCCGTTCCTGGGCACCGGATTCCTCGGCGGATACACGACGTTCTCGACCGCGACGGTCGACACCCAGCGGCTGCTCGACCACGGGCGGCCCGGCACCGGGCTGCTGTACGCGGGCGCCACCCTGCTCGGCTCGGTCGCGGCGATCTGGGCCACGGCCGCCGTGACGCGTCTGCTCGTCCTGCCGCGCCCTGCGGCGGAAGCGGAGGCGCTGTGAACTGGCTGATGGTCATCGCGGGGGCGGTCGTCGGGGCTCCGCTGCGCTATCTCACCGACCGGGCCGTCCAGACGCGGCACGACACCGTCTTCCCTTGGGGGACGTTCGGCGTCAACATCGGCGCCTGCGCGGGGCTCGGCTTTCTGACGGGGCTGGCGTCGGCCGCGGCCGTACCGCAGGCGCTACAGCATCTCGTCGGGCCGGGGCTGTGCGCCACGCTGAGCACCTACTCCACGTTCTCGTTCGAGACCGTGCGGCTGGCGGAGACCGGGGCCAAGTACTTCGCGGCGGCCAACGCCGCCGTCAGCGTGGTCGCGGGACTGGGCACGGCGTATCTGGCAACGGCCCTCGCCCAGGCGGCAGTCGGCTGAGGGCACGCCCCGATCCGCCTGCGGGGACGGGGAGTCGACGCGCTCGGGACGCGGAGCGTGGTGGAGGGGCCGGCATCGTCACCGTGTGGGAGACCGGCTGTCAGAAGCGGTCGAGGCGGCAGCCTGCCAGCAGCGGTTCGGCGGCGCCGCCGGTCAACTCCCGTGCGACCAGGCGTCCGACGGCCGGGGCGAGCGTGACCGCGGAGTGCAGCACCGCCGTATAGAGACCGGGGGCCTCGGCGACCGGGCCGAGGATCGGCTCGCCGTCGGCCGGCATGGGGCGCAAACTCACGCGGGTGCCCAGCAGTTCGGCGTTCTCGGCGCCACGGAAGGTGGACCGTACGGCGGCGAGGGTCCGTTCGGGAGAGTCCGCGGCGGCGAGCAGCCGGCCCGCGGCGACCTGCCTCAGATCGAAATCCGCGTTGTTGACGACGGTGCGGACCAGCCCGGCCGGAGCGCCGAGTTGGAAGAGCGTCGCCGGGGACGGGCCGACCGGGACGCGTACGCCGAGCGGCGCGGCCAGCGCGGCCGTGGCCACCCCCGCCGCGAGCACCACGGTCGCAGCGGACAGGGGCCCCTCGGCGGTCTCGACCCCCACGACGCGGCCCGCCGCGTTCCGACTGACCGCCGTGACCGGGGTGTCCGGACGGATCCGGGCGCCGTGGGCGCGGGCACCCGCGACCAGCCGCTCGGTCACGCCCACCGGGTCGACGGCGCCGTCACCGGGTGCCCAGACCGCCCACTCCGGGGGCTGCCGCAGGGCGGGTTCGAGCGTCGCCACGGTGGCCGCGTCCACGATCTCCTGCCCGGGCCCCGCCTCCGGCTGCGCGTCCGCCGCACCCCAGGACAGAGAGCCGGACCAGGTCACCGGGAGTCCCGGCAGTTCGNGCGAGCCGGACCAGGTCACCGGCAGTCCCGGCAGTTCGGCTTCGAGCCGTCGGTACTCCTGCGCCGCGGTCGCCCGCAGCGCGGCCGCCGGGCCGGTACGCAGGCCGGACGCTCCGATCCAGGCGAACGAGCCGGCCGTCACACCGGCGCCCGGCCGCCCGGCGTCGACGAGGGTCACGGCGGCACCGGCCCGCGCGGCGTGATACGCGACCGAGGCGCCGACGATGCCCGCACCGACCACCACGAGGTCGCTGCTCATCGGGGGCTCGGCACGGCGGCGACGGACTCGCCGTGGGGCGTCGGGCTGAAGTCGGCCCCAGGGCCGGTGGGTTGGGCCATGGCCACGGTCCGGCCGGTGCCGGTGCCGGTGCCCACGGGCTCCCTGCCGGGCCCGAAGTCCCGCCTGTCCGCCGGTGCTCGGCCGACTCGGCTCGCCCTGTGCGTCGCGCTCATCCGCGACACGGTAGCGCGGGGCCGCGAGATGCCCCACGGGGTTTTCGAGGGCGGGCGTGCCGGACGTACGGCCGTGCTCGGCGCTCGGCGGGGCGCGCAACTCCCGCTTCCCGCCGTGGAGTTCATGGCGGCGTTTCGGAACCGCCGCCGTTCCGCGCGGTGTTGACGCCGTGGCAGGGGAAGCGGTTCCGGGAAGGCCATAACGAAGCGGGAGCGGAATTCCCGCCGAGAACACCTCCCGTATCTCGCCTCCGTCACAGGCGCGATACATGACTCTCCGCGCACCGGCTGTTTCGCGACGTAGCTCCGACCCTGCTTCACCAGCCCGGAAGTACACGGTCCTGCGAATTCCCACGGACGGTTCTCCCGGTGCTGCTTGACCGGCACGTGACGAAAAGCGGAAAACCCGCGAGAGCAGATGGGCACGGTGCGTCACATAAAGACGGGCTCCCGGCGGACGAGGGGATTCCGGAGCGCCGCGGACGTCCGCCACGGGGATGCGAGGCCGCTCCCCCGCACGCCCGTAACGCTGTCGTACCGGCGCCCCCACCACCGTGAACTCCCCCGATTCCAGAGGATTTCGCTCTCTGTGACCGTGCACCGTACGGCCGGGGCCCCGCTGGTTCCCGCGGCGGGAATCTTACTTATTCCGAATCCCCGTACAAGGGCGAGCATTATCGGCCAAACCACCCGCCGGGCACGCCGTCGAGAGGCGCGGTCAACCGACTCTGCGTGACGGTGAGTTGGTCACGGCACGAATTTCCGCGGTGCGACCTTGGACAGCGTCGAAACGACAGCCGACCCGAAAGGGGCACCATGGTCTCCACTACGCGTGCAATCGCTCGTGTCGCCTACGGATCGCGGTACAACAGCGTCCCGTGGGGCCAGCGTGTCTATGTCAGGCCCGGCGAACGGGCATTCAGGGAGCTGCAATGGCGCATGCTGCTGCGCACGTCCCCGGTGATATCCCTGGACGAATACCGCTCGCGCGTCAGGCTGGGCGCGATCGAGGAATTCATCACCTGCCATATGTGCGGGGAGTCGCGGCAGCAGCCGCTTTTCGAACCGTCCAAGGTGAAGAAGAGCGGGAAGACGGCGTGGAGTTACCACGTGGTGCGCTGCCCGTCCTGCGGGTTTCTCTACCGCAACCCCAACATCCTGCCCGAGCGCCTCGGTGATCTGTACTCGAAGAACTACAGCACCTTCCTCACCGGCGACTACGCCGCCAACCGGCAGCGGCGCTACCGGCAGGCCATGGACGCCTTCACGCCGGTCTTCGCCGAGGGCGCCGGCCGGCGGCTGCTGGACTTCGGCTGCGGCGCGGGCTACTTCCTCGAACTCGCCGAAGGGCGCGGCTTCGACGCCTGCGGCGTGGACCTGTCCCCGGACTCCGTGCAGGAGGCCAACGCCCGACTGACGTCCGCCACCGCGCACTTCGGCGCTCCCGAGGATCTGCCGGAGATCGCCGCGGGCGGCTTCGACGTGATCACGCTGTGGTCCGTGCTGGCCCATCTCCCGCGCCCGCTCCAGGACTTCAGCTCCTTCCGCAGCCTCCTCGCCCCCGGCGGGGTGCTGATGATCCTCACCGTCAACGCGCAGTCGCTGCTGCTGAAGGCGTACGGATCGCAGTGGAACGGCTTCACGCGGAACCATCTGATGTTCTACTCCCGGGAGACGATGCCCATGCTGCTGCGTCACACCGGGTTCGCGGGCGTGGCCTTCGAGCCGTTCTACGGCGACACGATCGAGGCCGGTACGACGCGGCTGAGCGAGGCGCACAACCGCCGGCTGCGGCGCTCGGTCGACTCCAGCGACGGCGGCAACATGCTGCGGGCGCTGGCGTTCGCCGACGAGGAGGCGATCCGGCGCTGGGGCGACGGGCGCCATGTGCACCGGCTGACCTGACCCGGCGCGGTCACCTCATCCCCGTGAGGCGAAGACCTCCGGCGGACGGTGAGGGGCACGAGAGTGCTCAACTCCCCGTGCTGCCGGGGGTCTTCGCGTACGTACGCCGACGCGTCGCCGTCACCGCGCGGCCCCGTCCGTACGCCGTCGAGCGCCGCCGGGCACCGCCGTCCGCCGGCTCGTCACCGTCCGTCGTCGTCGCCCAGCGCCGCGGTCAGCAGCCGCCGGGTGTCCTCCTCGACGCGCTCGGCGTAGTAGTCGTAGAGCGCCTGGCGGCCCAGCCGGGCGGCGAGCGCACCGTCGCCGGCGCGGATCGCGGCGAGCACCTGCCGGTGGTGGGCGACGGAGCGTTCCATCCACACCGTGGCGTCCGCGGCGACGGCGATCTTCTCCTCGATGACGTCGACCACGGCGTCGTGCACGGCGCGGGCGCACAGGCCCAGCAGCGAGTTGCCGCTCGCCTCGGCGACCGCCCGGTGGAAGAGCGCGTCCGTCTCGCTGAAGGCGTGCAGGTCCGCCGTGCCGGCGCTCAGCGACTCCATGCGCTCGATGATCTCCGTCATGCGCCGCAGGTCCTCCTCGTCGTGGAGGCGGGCGGCGAGGCGGTTGCTCTCGGAGTCCAACACCATGCGGAACTGGACCAGTTCGCCGAGGGAGGAGATATGGGACCGGGCGAGGCGGCCCAGGGCGCGGCTGAGGTTGTCCGGGGTGACGCCGAGGACTTCGGCGCCCAGCGGGTCCCCGGGGCGTGAGCGGACGAGGCCCGCGGACTGGAGCACGCGCAGCGCCTCGCGGACGGTGGAGCGCCCCACGGCGAACTGGCTGACCAGATCCCGCTCCCCCGGGAGCCGCGACCCCGGCGGCAGGTCGCCGCTGAGGATGCGCTCCTCGATCTGTTCCGCCACCCGCTGATAGGCGCGTACCGGCTGCACCGGCCGGAAGACGGCCCCCTCTGCGGACATCTGCTCCCCCTCGTCGTCTGCTCGATCCCGTGGATCCGGCCCGGTGTGCTGCCTGTTGGGACGGGCGCCGGCCGGTCCGGTGTGCGGCGCCGCCCGTGCCCGTACGGCTGTCCTGCCCGGCGCACCGGAGACGGCCGCGTCTGCGGACGGGTGCCGTCCTCCCCCTTGACCGATGCGTGGGCGCGCCAGGAGAGTACGGGAAATCAACTGGTCTGACCAGTCACCTGGTTGTGTGGCCAGCGCTCTTGGAGGTCGCCGCATGCAGTCCCGTCCCGGTACCGGCTCCGCTGCCGACCGACGCGATCCCCCCGTCCCCCTCGCCGAGGGTGCTCCCCTCATCGAGGTGGACGAGGAGGCCGCCGTACGTCTCACCCGCGACCTGGTGCGGATGCGCACCGTGAGCGAGCCGGACGCGGACGAGGTCGAGGGCCCGGCGGTCTCCCGTCTGGCGCGTCTGTTCACGGAGTTCGGCTGGGCGCACGAGGTGACCGAGCCGGCGCCGGGACGGCGCAACCTCGTCGCGGTCGTCGAGGGCGGCGGCGGTGACGGCCCGACGCTGATGTTCGAGGGCCATACGGACGTGGTGACCGAGGGCCGCCGCGCGGACTGGAGCGTCGACCCGTACGGCGGTGAGATACGCGACGGCAGGCTGTGGGGCCGGGGCTCGGCCGACATGAAGTCCGGTCTGGCGGCGATGATTCACGCGGTGCGGGGCCTGGAACTGGCGGGCCCGTTCCCCGGCCGGATCGTCCTCGGTGTGCTGTGCGACGAGGAGGGGATGATGCTCGGCGCCAAGGCGTTCGCGGCGTCACCGCGTGCCGCCGGCGTGGACGGCGTCGTCGTCTGCGAGCCCGAGGGGTACGAGGTGTGCACCTCGGCGCGCGGCGGCATCCGGCTGCGGCTGGAGCTGACCGGGGTGATGGCGCACGGCGCGATGCCGCAGGAGGCGCGTTCGCCGCTGGTGGCGGGGGCGCGGATCGTCGAGGCGCTGGCGGGCGTCGAGGAGTGGGCGGTGGCACGCTTCGGCACCCATCGGCACGCCGGTGCCGTGACCGTCACGCCGACCGTGCTGCACGCCGGCGACCCGGCGCAGCTCAACGTCATCCCCGCGCACGGCCTCGTCGGCGTCGACGTCCGTACGGTCCCGGGCACCGGCCACGAGGAGCTGATCGCCGAGGTGCGCAGGGCGGCCGTCGAGGCAGCGGCCACGGTAGGCGTGACGGTGGAGCTGACCGTCGTCGACGACCGTCCCGCGATCGAGATCGCCGAGGACCACCCGGTGGTCACGGCGCTGGCGGCCGGGCACCACGACGTGCACGGCTCGGCTCCGGCCTTCGGCGCGGTGCCGGGCACGACGGACGGCACGATCCTCACCCGCGACGCGGGCCTGCCGACCGTGGTCTACGGGCCGGGCGGCAAGTGGATCGCGCACCAGAAGGACGAGTTCGTGGAGGTCGCGGAGATCGGCGAGTACGCGCGGGTCTACGCGGCGGCGGCCAGACGCTTCCTCACCGCGGGCGCGGGCGGCGCCACGGCGGCCGGGGCGGGCGCCCGGTGACGGCGGCGGCG
>NZ_LJGW01000250.1:0-1249 GCF_001751255.1 Streptomyces nanshensis
CGGCGACGCCGCCGGCCGTGGCCGGGTGCTGGTCGTCGACGACGACGCGGCGATCAGGCGCTCGCTGAGCCGCGGGCTGCGGCTGAGCGGCTTCGCCGTCGATCTGGCCGAGGGCGGACGACGGGCCCTGGCGCTGATGCGGGAGCGGCCCGCGGACGTCCTCGTACTGGACGTCTCGATGCCGGACGTGAGCGGCATCCAGGTGTGCCACGTCCTGCGCGAGGCGGGCGACGACGTGCCGGTGCTGATGCTCTCCGCGCTCGACGAGACCGCCGACCGCATCGCGGGGCTTCAGGCCGGGGGCGACGACTATCTCGTCAAGCCGTTCGCGCTCCAGGAGTTGGTGCTGCGGCTGGACGCGCTGCTGCGGCGGCGCGCGCCGTCGGCCGCGCCCGGACCGGGCAACGGCAACGGTTCCGGCAACGACACAGGAACCGGCACCGGCGCCGGATTCGCGCAGGGTGCCGCCGAGGCCGTACGCGTCGGCGGTCTCGTCCTCGACCCCGCCACCCGCGAGGCCCACCGTGACGGCGCCGAACTCCCCCTCACCCGCCGCGAGTTCGAACTCCTCCTCGTCCTCGCCCGGAACGCCGGCATCGTCCTGACCCGCGACCAGCTCCTGGAACGCGTCTGGGGCTACGACTTCGAGGTGCGTACGGACGCCGTCGACACGTTCGTCAGCTATCTGCGGCGCAAGACCGAGAGCGGCGGGCGCCCGCGGCTGCTGCACACGGTGCGGGGCGTCGGCTTCGTACTGCGCGAGGAGAAGTGAGGGACGCAGCCGTGAAGATGAAGCTCTCCACACGCATCGCGCTCGCCGTCGGCCTCACCGTGCCGCTGCTCGTGCTGGCCTCCGGCTGGCTGCTGCTCGCCCTCGTCTCGCGCGACATCCACGCCGAGCAGGACGCGCATCTGCGCGAGCGCGCGGCCGTGGTGAAGAAGGACGCCCGGCGGCTGCTGCGCGTCACCGAGAAGGACCGGCCGCGCGCAGAACAGCTCCGTGAACGGCGGCTGTACGCGGCGGCGTTGGACGTCGGCATCCGCGTCGTCGGGCCGGACGGCACCTTCTCCGGCGGGCCGCAGCCCGACGCCCGTACGCGGCTGCCGAAGTCCGCGCCGCGGCCCGTGACCGTACGCGAGCGGGGCGAGGGCACGCCGGCGGGGATGCCGCGCGCACGCAGGGTGGACAGTTGGCGGGTGCTGTCGGTGCCGGTGACGGTGCGGCGGGCGGGCGCCGGATCCGGGGCCG
>NZ_LJGW01000250.1:1254-9178 GCF_001751255.1 Streptomyces nanshensis
GGCGCCGGATCCGGGGCCGGATCCGGGGCCGGATCCGGGGCCGAGGGCACCCTGTGGCTGTTCTCGCCCGACACCACGGGCCGGGCCCAACTCGCCTTCGTACGGCGGCGGGTGGCCGTCGTCGCGATCGTCGCCGCGCCCGTCTCGGCGCTGCTGGCATGGGCCGCCGCGTCCCGCGCGAGCCGGCCGCTGCGCCGGCTCCAGCAGCGCACCAGCGGTCTCGATCCGCGTTCCGACACCTCGCGCCTGGAGCACACCCCGACGAGGATCACGGAGGTCGACGACCTCGCGGAGACGCTGCGTACGGTGCTCGCGCGCTACGACGAGCAGGCCGCGCGCACGGCGCAGGCGCTGGCCACCGCCCGTTCCTTCTCCTCCTCGGCCGCGCACGAACTGCGTACGCCGCTGATGAGCATGCGCACCAACCTCGACATCCTCTCCGCGCACCCCCGCCTCGCGGGCGAGGACCGCGAAGAGGTCCTGGAGGATCTGCACCGCGAACACTCGCGGCTGCTGGGCCTGTTGGTGATGCTGCGGGAGCTGGGACAGGGCGACCTCGTCGAGGCGGACGCCTTCTGCCCGCTGGACCTGGCCGAGGTGGCGGAGGCGGCGGTCGCCGACGCGCGACGGCGGGACCGTACGGCGCCGGTGCGTCTGACGGCGGCCGAGCCGGGACTGACGGTGCACGGCTGGGAGCCCGGGCTGCGCTCGCTGCTCGACAACCTCGTCGGCAACGCGCTCGTCCACGGACTCGGTCATGGACTCGGCCACGGACTCGGTCACGGGCGGGGCGCCGTGCCGCCGGCCCAACGCCCGGGCGGTACGGGCGCGTTGGAGCATCCTCCCGGCGTGGAGGTCGCGGTGCGTCCGTACACCTCGCCCTCCGGGCCGGTCGCCGTGCTCACCGTCGTCGACGACGGGCCCGGCATCCCCGAGGAGCAGCGCGCCGCCGTCTTCCAGCGCTTCCGGCGCGGCCCGGACAGCAGCGGCTCGGGGCTCGGCCTGACCCTCGTCGCACAGCAGGCGGCGCTGCACCGGGCGACCGTGGAGATACGGGAGCGCCCGGACGGACGGCAGGGCACCCGCGTCGAGGTACGCGTCCCCCTCGCTCCGCACGAGCAGACCCCCGGCGGCCCGGGGCTGCCGGAGCGGCGGGACTGGCTCATCACAACGGCCTCCGGCTCACAAGGAATTCACAAAGAGGGTCTCTAGCGTCACCGGCCGCGCGGGCGATCCGTACTCGTGCCGTACGTACCGACACGGAGGAGAGACCTGATGAGGAAGACCAAGAGCACCGTCGTCGCCCTGTCCACGGTCGCGGCGCTGCTGGCGACCGGCGGCGCCGCGGCGGCCGTCGCCACGACCGGTGACGACGCGAGCCCCGCGTCGTCCGGGACGGCGCAGGCGGGCGAGCAGACGCAGACCAAAGCGGGGGCCGGGGACGGGGACGGGGCCGAGGAACAGGGCGACGGACAGGCGGACGAGCAGGCACAGGGCGGCAAGGAGCGGCGTGGGCACCACAAGCGGCTCGCGCAGCACGCCCCGAAGAGCGACGGCGCGAAGGCGCTGTGCAAGCGCGCCCCGAAGATCGACAAGCGGATCGACCGGCTTCAGCGCCGGCTCGACGCGGGAGTGCGCGTCCGCGGCTCGGTCGACCGGCTGGAGAAGCGCGTCGAGAACGCGAAGAAGGCCGGCCACGGCGTCATCGCAAGCTTCCTCGGTGACCGGCTGGAGGACCGCCGCGAGCTGAAGGTACGGCTCAAGGACCGCGAGGACGGCCTGAAGAAGGTCCGCGTCTGGTGCGCGAAGCAGGACGAGGGCAAGAGCGGGAGCGACGACGAGAAGAAGAGCGGCGGGAGCAGCGGGAGCAGCGAAAGCGGTGCGAGCGCGGAGAGTTGAGGGCGAGGAGCCGACGGCGGAGAGCCGGCGGCTGACGCGGACGGCTGAGGGCTGAGCGCCGAGCACGCGCGCAGCACCGCACCGGCCGGGGCCGGGCCGTACGGGCCGTACGGGCGGACGAGCGGCGGCATCCGGCCGCCGTACACGCCCGCCCCGGCCCCGGCCGTCGGTGCTCCGCGTCCTCCGGCCGCCCGACGGCTCCGTCTACTCCCCGTACCGACCGACGAGTTGGGGGATACGGGCCGCCGACGTGCCCAGCCCACTCGGCGTACCGGGGCGGCGCCGCTGCGGGTCGGGCCCGTCGCGGAGGTCCTCCTCGCGGTAGCGGCGGCAGCCCTCGTGCCAGACCTTGATGCCGGAGAGCCAGTTCTCCAGGTCCGTCACATACGCGGCGAGTGTGCTGCGCGCGTCCGCGTCCAGCGCGAAGTCGTCGCAGACGACGGGCAGTTCGTGCGCGACGACGTGCTGGAACTGCCGCATGCGTGACGTCATCAGATCGTGTACGACGCCGAGCGCCGACGGGTAGTCGCAGCCGAAGAAGTTCTGCACGACGAGGATCCCGTTGTGGATCTCCCCCTCGTACTCGATCTCCTTCTGGTACGAGAAGACGTCGTTGAGCAGCGCCGCGTAGTCGGCGGCGGCGTTCTCCAGGGAACGCAGCGGCCCGCTGCGGTAGACCTCCGGCGGGATGCCCTCGCTGTGCGACAGGCGGCACAGGCTCATCGTCAGATCCGAGCCGAAGGTCAGCCGGCGCATCTCGATGTAGTCGACCGGATCCGGGATGCGGTGCTGCGTCTGGTTGGCCAGCTCCCACAGCCAACTGCCGGTCATGTCCTCGACGGACCGGCGCAGCGCACGGCGCGCCTCCGGCCGCATGGGTCCGGCCGTACGGGTCCACAGATCGGCGAGCGAGCGCTCCAGCGCGTTCGCGGGCTGCGGAGTGGCTGAACCAGACGGAGCGGCCCGACCGGCCGAACTCGCCGCTTCCGCCGGGTCGTTCAGGGGCATGAAGAGCGCCAGCCGGTCGGTGGCGGTCTTGGCGCCGGCCAGGTCCCGCGAACGCCCGTACACCGCCGGGTAGTAGTCGTCGCCGTATGTGCCCCACGCCAACCAGGCGGAGCTGAGGTCGAGTTGGTCCGGTGTGGCGTCCGGATGGATGCCCGCGGCGCACAGCGGCAGGTCGATGTCGACGATGCGGCGCTCGTCCCAGACGTGCGACAGCGGCACCCCGGGCTGCGGCCGGAGGATGCCCATACGGTGCGCCCACTCCACGAGTCGGCGCCGTGCCGCGTCCAGATGCGGGCTCTGCCGGGCCGTGAACGGCATGCAGAACTCCGGCAGTCGGGACGGGCCCACGCGCTGGTACGGGACGTGCGTGAAGCCGCGCGCCCGCGCCGCCTCCGCGCGCGGCGTCGTCCGTACGGCGGGGGCACCGCCCCGGAACGGCCGGGCCGCGGACGAGCCGAGCCCGGTCGGCCGGAGCCAGGGCTCCACGCCGCGTGCCGCGAAGCGCGCGACGGCGGCGGCCGCGTCGCCCTCCACCGCACCGCCGCCACGGTCACCGCCACCGGCGTAACCGTCGTTCATATAGCGGCTGGAGCGCATGTGCCACTCGTGCCCGCCGGACTGCCAGTCCTGGAGCCCCTTGACGTACGCCAGCACCCCCGCGCTCTCCTCCGGACCGACGCCGAACTCGGCCAGGACCGGGCCCAGTTCGGTCAGTGCGGTGTTCTCGAACTGCTGGAGCCGCGAGGTCAGCAGGTCGTTGACGGCCTCCGCCGCCTCCTGCGTCGAGCACTCCAGAAAGCGTTCGAGCACGAGCACGCCGTTGCTGTTCTCGCCCTCGTCCTCGACCTCGCGCTGGTACGAGAAGAGGTCGTTGCGCAGATGGACCGCATCGGAGAACGCGTCGCGAAGCACCCGCAACGGCCGTGCTCCCGCGACCTGTTCGGGCACCTCGGCGCCCACCGCGAACTCGACGAGCCCCGCCGACCAGGGCGCACCGCCCACCTTGCGCCGCATCTCGATGTACTCGACGGGGTTGGGCACGCGGTGCGCGCCGATGTTGGACAGCTCCCACAGCGATTCGCCCAGCAGGTTCTCCGTGCTCTCGGCGAACCGCACGCGCCAACTGCCGGGCATGCGCGGCACGGTACGGGACCACAGGTCGGCCAGTCCGGCCTCGACCGGGTTCTCCGGCTCGGGCATCCCGGCCCCCGGGTCGGCCGGCATGAAGGCGGCGAGACGGTCGAGATGCGCCTTGCCGCCCTCACGGTCGGGGGTGCGCTTGAACCGCTCCAGGAAGTGGTCGTCGAAGAAGAAGACCCACACGTACCAGTCGGTGACGAGCGAGAGGTCGTCCGCCGAGGCGTCGGGATGGGTGTAGGCGCACAGCAGCGCGTAGTCGTGCGCGGCGAGGTCGTCCTCGTCCCAGATCCCGGACCCCTCCAGCATGCCCATGTCGCGGGCCCACGCCGTGGAGTGCTCGCGCGCCCGCCGCAGATGCGGATTGAGCCGCGCCGGATACGGCATATAGAAGTCCGGCAGTTCGAAGGGCTTCCCGTCCCGTGCTCCCGCTGTCACCGATCGCCCCGGCCTTTCCGCGTACGCGCGTCTCCGCGCCCGCGTCTCGTGTCGCCGCGTCCCGTGTCGCCGCGTCCCCTGTATCCGCCCCCGCCCCCGGTCAGCCCAGCACTACCCGAGCGGGTGACGCCCTATCCGCGCCGAAAAACAGTCATATGAACTGACGCGGGCAGCGGCGCCGTGATCACGCCGCCCGGCCTCAACTCCCGTACGGCGTACGGAAGAACGCCCGGAACACCACACGGAACACGGCACGGAACAACGCTCGGAAGAACACCCTCCGCACCGGGCAACCCCTCCGCCCCACGGCAGCGTCTATACACGCGATGTATACGTGCCGTGTATAGACGTACGGCGATCAACAGCCCCCCACAGAACCGCGGAAGGGAAGCATGTACGGCAAGGCATTCGCGCCCGAGTACCAGGGCGCCCTCGGCTCGCTGTCGGTCAACTCCTCTCTCGCCGACGTACTCGTCCGTGCGACCGAGCAGTTGCGTACGGCCGAGCGGCACGGAACCCCGCGCGAGGCGGCCCGCTGCTCGCTCGCCGTCGCCGAGGCGCACCGGCGGCTGGGCAACACCGGCGAGGCCGAACGGGCCTGGAAGGCGAGCTACCGCACCGCCCGCGGCGCGGACGACCCCGCGGCCATGGCGTGGGCCGCCTGGAGCGGCGGCACGCTGGCCCGCCAGCGGGGCGAAATGGCCCTCGCCCGCCGCCTGTTGGCGCTCGCCGCCGAGCTGGGCGACCGCGCGGACGACGTGCTCGCCCGCGGCTACGCCCTCGCCGGGCTGGCCGAGACCGGACGCATCCAGGGCGACTACGAGGCCGTCGACGCCCTCCACGAACAGCTCCTCGCCGAGGCGCGCGAGCGCGGCGAGTCCCGGCACATGGTCTGGGCGCTGGAGGGGATCGCGCAGATGCGGCGCAACACCGGCGCGTACGACGCGGCGCTGGCGATGTTCGAGGAGGCCGCCGCGATCGCCGAAAAGGCGGAGGACCACCGGGGACGCGCCTGGGCGCTGCGCGGCGTCGCCGACGTGCTCTCCGTACGCGACGGCGACACCGAACGGGCGCTCGCGCTGCTGACCGAGGCCGCCGCGCTGTGCCGCACGATGGATCTGGCCGGCGCGCTCGCCTACAACCACAAGATGCGCGGCAACGTCCTCTACCGGGCGGGCCGTTACCCCGAGGCGCGTACGGCGTACGAGCGGGCGCGGCGGGAGTTCCTCGCGATGGGCGAGCGGCGCGGCGAGGCACTGGCCCGGCTCGGCCTCGTCAAGACCCACGCACGGCTGGGCCGCGAACCCGCCCGTACGGCCGCCGACCTCGACGGACTCCACCGCGATCTCGACGCGATCGGGCTGCGGCACGCACGGCAGTTGACGGACGGCGCACGCGCGGAACTCGGCCTGACACCGGCGATCGCCGCCGCCTGAACGGGAGTCGACCGGGGGCCGGAGGCGGAGGCCGGCCCCCGGGCGGGGGACGCGGACGGGGGACTCCGACGCGCGGCGACCGAAGTTCCGTGCACGGAACGGCCGTTCGCGGGGAACGCGTGAACCATGACCCCGACACGAGTGCGACGAACCCACTGTCCCCGGAAGAGACGCACCCGGACCGCCCCCGGAAAGAGCACCGGAACCCTCGCCGCACGCACGGCGACACGCACGGCAACCGGCACCGGAACGGTCACGGCCGCGACACCCCCGCGTCCTGACGGGCAGTCAACAGGCGCCGCGCGGCGCGGATTTGCGAGCTTGATCAGCACGGTTACAGTGATGCCGATGCTCCCCCAGCTCCTCCCCTCCCCCGGTTCCCCCTGTTCCGTACCGGCCGCTGAAGCGTCCGCTCCGTCACGGCTCCTCCGGGAGGTCCCGTGAAGCAGGAGACAGAGACCACCGCGGCCCGCACCCCGCTTCCCCCGGCGCGTACGGCGTCCTCCTCCGGCCACGCGCCGGCGCCGGACGCCGCACGGCAGGGCGCCTCCCCCGGCGCCCCGCCGCAGCCGGCCGCCGCGGACAAGCCGAAGCGCAAGCAGCGCGACCCGTACTTCGACAACGCCAAGTACCTGGCGATCGTGCTGGTCGCGCTCGGCCACTCCTGGGAGCCGCTGCGCGACGGATCGCGCGCCGCCGGCGCGCTCTACATCTTCGTGTACGCCTTCCACATGCCGGCGTTCATGGTGATCTCCGGCTACTTCTCCCGGAGTTTCGAGGGCAGGCCCCACCAGCTCAAGCGGCTGGTGACGGGCGTGGCCGTGCCGTACGTCCTCTTCGAGGTCGCCTACACGCTCTTCAAGCGCTGGGCCGACGACGATCCCGGATATCCGTTCAGCCTGCTCGACCCGTGGTATCTGACGTGGTTCCTGGCGGCGCTGTTCATCTGGCGGCTGACGACGCCGCTGTGGAAGGCGGTGCGCTGGCCCGTCGCGCTCTCCCTCGCCGTGGCGGTGCTCGCGTCCGTCTCCCCGGACATCGGCGACGACCTGGACCTCCAACGCGTCCTGCAGTTCCTGCCGTTCTTCGTCATCGGACTGCACCTGAAGCCCGAGCACTTCGACCTGGTGCGTACCCGCCGGGCCCGGCTGCTGGCGCTGCCGGTGGCCCTGGTCGCGCTGACGGTGGCGTACTGGGCGGTGGAGCGGATGAACGCCGCGTGGTTCTACCACTACAACAGCGCCCAGGAGATGGGCGCCCCGTGGTGGATCGGCGTCATCATGACCTTCGCGCTCTTCGGCTGCTCGATGGTCCTCACCGCGTGCTTCCTGGCGTGGGTGCCGGGGCGCCACATGTGGTTCACGGCACTGGGCGCCGGCACGCTCTACGGCTATCTGCTGCACGGCTTCGTCGCCAAGGGCTCGCGCTTCTGGGACTGGTACGAGGTGGACTGGGTGCACACCCCGCTCGGCGCGATCGGCGTCACCTGCCTCGCCGCCGCCCTGATCACCGCGCTGTGCACACCGCCGGTGCAGCGTGCCTTCCGGTTCGCGATGGAGCCGAAGATGACATGGGCCTTCCGCAGCGACCCGTCGGCCTCGGCGCGCGAGCGCGTACGGAGCTGAGGCGCGAGCACATCGCGGCCGGTGCAGATCGTCGGTCGAGGGGCCGGTCAGGCGGCGCACATGCCACCGGGCCGGCCCCTTCGGCTTCTCCCCGCCCGTGCCCGGCGCCCCTGCCGTGCACCGCCGTCCCTCCGCTGTCCCGCCGCCAACTGCCGCACGTCCGTTCCCTGTTGGAGCGGCGCCCGCTAGCTTTCCGGTACGACACGTCCGCAACCCGGACATGGCGCATGCCGGGCCGGACGTCTACGGCCCGGTGCGCGCCGACCGCCGCCGTACGCACCGGAAGGACCCCGACAGTGCACGTACCGTCTCCGACATCCGGATCCCCCGCGGGACCCGCCAGATCCGCCGGACCCGCCCGCGGACCGCGCCGTCCGGCCG
>NZ_LJGW01000244.1 GCF_001751255.1 Streptomyces nanshensis
CACCGACCATCCACACTCAACATCCCCGCACGGGAGAAGCTGACGTGACCGTCGGGAACGACGATGGTGTTGATGCCGCCGACCACGGCGGTCTCACATTCCGCGCGGGCGATCGCCGTGACACCGCGGTGCATGGCGACCAGCGAACTCGAACACGCCGTTTCCACGGGCTCGCTGGGACCGTGCACGTCGAGAAAGAAGCTCATGCGGTTCGGGCCGAGTGAGGGGACGCCGCCGGTGGGCGAGACGCTGTCCCGTTTTCCGCACCGTTCGGCGAGCGTGCCGTAACCGGTGTCGTTCGTACCGACGAACATCGCCAGATCGCTCCCGGCGAGACTGTCCGCCGAATGGCCCGCGTCCTCCAGGGCCTTCCAGACGTAGAGCATCAACAGCCGCTGCTGCGGGTCCATATGGAGGGCTTCCTTCGGCGCGATGCCGAAGAAGAGCGGATCGAAGTCGGCGACGCCGTCGATGAATCCGCCCCACTTCACATCGGTGCGGCCGGGCTCCTCGACGGGGTCGCCGTAGTACTCGCGCCAGTCCCAGCGATCCGACGGCACCTCACGAATACAGTCCCGCCCCTCACGCAAGTTCTCCCAGAACTCCGCCAGATCATCCGCCATCGGAAAACGTCCGCTCATGCCGACGACGGCGACGGGCTCCTCCGCAGCGAAAGCCTGCGCAGGGGAAGCCTGTTCAGGGGCGGGCGCGGGTGCGGGTGCCGGTGCGGGTTCGGTTTCGGCGGATGGGGCGGATGGGGCGGCGGCGGGGAAGAAGCGGCCTCCGGTTGCCGGAGGCGGAGGCGCCGGGGATTCCGTACGGGCCTCCGGCGGTGACGTCGACGGAGCGGCGACGGCCGCGGGTTCGGCCGACGTCGCAGTCGAGGAGGCGGTCGAGGGGGCGGGCGCGGGCCCGGTGCCGGGCGTGCCGAGCAGCCGTACGGAGAGCGAGTCCGCGTATGTGTCGGCGAGGTGGGCGCTGAAGGCTCGCAGATTCGGGTGCTCGAAGAGGACCGTGGGGGCGAGTTCCAGGCCGAGTTCGTCGTTCACCGCGTTGACGAGCTGGCTCATCACGATCGAGTCCAGCCCGTACTCGCTGAGTTCGACGTCGGCGTCCAGGTCGTCCGGGCCGACCTTCAGCAACTCGCTGACCGCGTGCGTCACGATGTCGCACACGCGCTCGCGCAGGGCCTCGCCACGGGCCGCGGCGTCGTCGCCCGTGGCCTGCCGCTGCGCCGGCTCGCCCTCGCTCCCGGTCTGCCGGCCCTGCTGCCAGGCCCGGATCAGCCGGAGGGCCTCGTCCTGGCCGATCCGTCCGGTACGGATCTGCTCGTGCAGTTCGGTAAGTGACGTGGCGTGAGTGGTCATATGAGGCTCCGCTGGAATTCGTCAGCGCTCAGGGCGCCCTCGCCGATGGCGTGGATGAGGTGCAGCAGCCGGGCGTCCGCGTCCGCCTCGCTGCCGGTGCCGGTGCTGTTTCCGTTGCCGGTGTCTGTGCCGTTTCCGGTGCCGTTCGTGGTCACGGCGTGGGTGCCGTTTGCGGCGCCGGAGGCGGACGGGGCGGTGTCGCCGCCGTACGTACGGACCTGGAAGCCCCGGATCCGTACGCACACCTCGCCGTCGTCGTCGCACACGTCGATGTCCAGGCGGCGCACCCCGCCGGGACGGTCGTCGGCGGCGAAGCGTGCCACCGCCCACCCCGAGGAGGGCGTCGCGCGCAGCACCTCCAGCCGGTCCAGGGCGAACGGCAGGGCCGCCGAGGACGTACCGGAGCCGGTGAAGAGGCCCGCCGTGGACTGGAGTGCGGCGTCGAGCAGGCTCGGGTGCAGGGCGAACCCGGTCCTCGCGGACGCGGCGGCCGACAGCCGCAGCCGGGCCACCGCCTGCCGGGTGCCGCCGCTCAGCGTCTCGACGGCCCGCAGCGTGGGCCCGTACTCCAGGCCCGCGCCGGAGAACCGGGCGTAGCACTCCTCGGCGTCGAGGACGGTGCCGTCGCACTGGGCACGCAGCGCGGCGACGTCCAAGTGTCCGGCGCCGCCCGGGAGTTCGGGTCCGTCCAGAAGTTCGGCGGCGTTCCCGGCGGTCCTGCGGTGCAGCCGTCCGGTGGAGTGCACGACGCGTTCGCCGCCGGGGCCCTCCGTGTAGATCTCGAAGGCCGGTTCGCCGTCCGCCCGGACGGACACGGCGGTGTGCACGTCGACGGGCCGTCCGGCCGTCAGCGGCCGGGACCAGACCACCTGGCGCAGCGCCCAGTCGGTCTCCGCGCCGCCCGCCGCGAGGACGGCGGCGGCGCGTGCCATCTCCAGCAACGCCGCGCCGGGGACGACCTGTTCGCCCTGCACGCGGTGGTCGGCGATGTAGAACTCGCGGCCGGTGAAGTGCGAGGTGTAGCGCTGCTCGCTCAGGTCGGAGGTGTTCCGGTGCACCAGCGGATGCAGGCCGCGGGAGACGTGCGGGCCGTGCGCCGGGTTGCTCATGTCGAGCCAGTAGCGCCGGAGTTGGAAGGGGTACGTCGGCATGGAGATCCGTTGCGGGTGCCGTTCGCCCCACAACGTCCGCCAGTCGCACTCGGCGCCCGTCGTCCACGCCTGGAGCACCGGCGCCCAGTGCCGCGCCTCCGTACGTCCCCCGGAGGCGAACCCGTCGGTGAGGGCGGCCGGTGCCGCCGGTGCGTCGCCGTCGCGCGGGGCGCGTCCGGTGAACACGGCCGGGGTCGGCTCGCCGCGGAGCCAGGATTCCAGGCCCGCGCGCAGCTCCTCCAGCGTCCCGGCGACGACCGCGAGCCGCTCGGCCATGGCGGTGCGTCCCGTCTGCGAGGTGTACGACAGCGCCGGGAGGTCGGCGTCGCGGTAGTCGCCGCGCCGCAGGACCTCGACCCAGCGGGTCGCCGACTCCCGCAGTACGTCGGGACGGTGGGCGGAGAGCAGGACGGCAACGGGGCCGCTGTGGACGGTGGTTGAGGGACCGGTGCGGGTGTGGGCGTCGGTCTGCGTGCCGGCCGGGGGCTGGTATTCCTCCAGGACGACATGGGCGTTGGCGCCGCCGAAACCGAAGGAACTCA
>NZ_LJGW01000293.1 GCF_001751255.1 Streptomyces nanshensis
TGCGAAAATAGAGAATTTAGTTCAGTCAATACACCGCATCCGCCCTCGTGGCCGGTGTTCAACGCGGCCAGCAGATCCGTCACTTCGGCTCCCCGCACCTCGCCGACGACCAGCCTGTCCGGGCGCATCCGCAGCGCCTGCCGGACCAGGTCCTCCAGCGCGACCTTGCCCGCGCCCTCCTGGTTCGCCGGACGGGCCTCCAGCCGTACGACATGGGGGTGGTCGGGACGCAGTTCGGCCGAATCCTCGGCGAGCACGATCCGTTCCTCCGGCCCCACGAGCCCCAGCAGCGAACTCAGCAACGTCGTCTTGCCCGAGCCCGTACCACCGCTGATCAAGAACGAGAGCCGTGACTCCAGCACCGCCCGCAACAGCCGCTCGCCGCCCGGAGGCAGCGTCCCGGCGGCGACCAACTCCGCGAGGCTGAACGCCTTGTGACGCACCACCCGCAGCGAGAGGCAGGTCGATCCCACGGCCACCGGCGGCAGGACGGCGTGCAGCCGGGTGCCGTCCGGAAGCCGGGCGTCCACCCACGGCCTGGCGTCGTCCAGCCGCCGTCCGGCGGAGGTGGCCAGCCGCTGGGCGAGCCGCCGTACCGAAGCCGCGTCGCGGAAGCGCACGTCGGTACGTTCCAGGCCCCTGCCGCGGTCGACCCACACCTCGTCGGGACGGGTCACCAGCACATCCGTGACGTCCGGCTCCGCGAGCAGCGGTTCCAGCGGACCGGTGCCCACCATCTCCGACCGCAGCGCCTCCACCACGCCCAGCACCGCGCTGTCGCCCAACAGCCGTCCATGCGCCCGCAGCGCCGCTGCGACCCGTGCGGGGGTGGGCTCCGCGCCCGTCTCGGCGAGCGTTCGGCGCACCACGTCGAGAAGCGTGGGCTCCTGCTCCGCCCCAACTGCCGTACTCCCGGCCGCTCTTCCGACGGCCGCGGGCTCCAGCAACCCAGGCCCCGTACCGTCCCTACGGTGCCCGGCCGGCGCCTGCCGCTGACTCGCGCTCATACGGCGACACCTCCGCCGCTCACTCCGCCGCTCAACGCCTGCTCCCAGAAGTCCCGGCAGAACCGGGCCAGCATGCCGCTCGGTCGCGCACCCGGCGGCACACCGCGCTCCGCGGCCTCCAAAAGGCCGGGCTCCCAGGGCAGTTCACCGGCGAGCGGCAGCCGCAGCAGCCGCGCGACCTCCTCCTCGTCCAGGCCCGGCCCGTACCCGCGGGAGCCTCCGGGGCCGCCTGGCGTACGCACCACCGCCCGCAGATCGCGCAGCACCATCTGCGTACGC
Organism: Streptomyces nanshensis; assembly: GCF_001751255.1. Lineage (GTDB taxonomy): Bacteria > Actinomycetota > Actinomycetes > Streptomycetales > Streptomycetaceae > Streptomyces > Streptomyces nanshensis_A. The sequence continues at coordinate 1,287 of NZ_LJGW01000293.1, forward strand.
GAGGCGACACGGTGCGCCGCAGCCACGGCACGCACCTCCGCCGGCACCACCAGCAGCCCCAGGTCCGTCTGCGCCAGCGCCTCGGCCACCGTCTCGTCCACGCCCCGCGGCAGATCGACCACGACCACGCCACCGCGCCGCCGCGCGGCGGAGATCACGGATCTCATCGCGTCCGCCGGGATCAGCACGGAGTCCCCCCGGTCCCAGCTCAGCACGCTCAAGTCGTGCAGTTTCGGCAGCGATTCCTCGAGCGCACCGCCGCCGACCCGGCCCCGCGACTCCGCGAACGCCGGCCATCGCAGCCCCTCCGTTCTCTCTCCGCCGAGCAGTACGTCGAGACCGCCGCCGAGGGTGTCGCCGTCGACGAGGACGGTGCGCTGCCCCACCCGCGCGGCCGTGACCGCGAGGGCGCAGGCCAGCGTCGACGCCCCTGCGCCGCCGCGCCCGCCCAGCACTCCGACGGTCAGCGCGGGGCGGCCGACGGACTCGGTCGCGTCGGCGATACGGCCGGTCAGCCAGCTCTCGGCATCGGGCAGCATGACGACGCCTTCGGCGCCGATGCGGGCGCCGCGCTCCCAGACCCCCGGATCGTCCAAGTCCTTGCCGACGAGCAGCACTCCCGCCCTGCGCCGGATTCCGGATGGCTCTCCGCCGGAGGTGCCGCCCAGACCTTGGGCACCCGCGCAGTCGTCGCCGACAAGGACGAGGGGCGCCTTCTCCCAGGACTTCGCTCCGCCCCACCCGGCCCATGCCGTCCGGTCCCGAGGCGCTCCATGCACAACTTCCGCTTCTGCCCCGGCCGCTGCACACAGCCTCAGCAGATCGTCAAGGAGTTCTTCGTCCTCAGTGACAATCAGAATGGTTTCAGCCACGTTCCAGACCCCCTTCGCGCTTCACAGGCTCACTCCCGCAAACACCTGCGGGAGCCGTCGGGAATCACCCTGCGGGGAACGCGAAAAGCTCGGTGATCATGGTCCAAAACTGTGGACATGCCTCGGGTTGTGAATAACTCCGTCACCCCTCCTGGCGACTCCCGGAGAGCAGTCCGGCGACTACACTGAGTTACTGATCCAGCGATGCCCGCCGCGGGCCAACGAAGATCGCCGAGGGAGGGGAAAACGATCAGTGAAAGGCAGAACAGGCCTTGGACATGCGACGACCCCCGCCGGGGGGGAGAGCGGGGGTCGTCCCCAGGGCCGACTCGGGGGGGGAGGAGTCGGGCCGGGTTAGCACGGTCGCGAACGATCCGTGACTTCCATGGTGTACCCGAGGGCCTTCTCAGGCAAACCCACGCGCCCCAGCTTACGCCGAATGGTTGGCGCCTATGCTCGCCTTCGTGGAAAACCTAGCGATGCGCCGCACAGCCGCGTTCTTCGATCTGGACAAGACGGTCATTGCGAAGTCGAGCACGCTCGCCTTCGGCAGATCCTTCTACCAAGGTGGCCTGATCAATCGCCGTGCCGTACTCCGCACCGCCTACGCGCAGTTCGTATATCTCCTCGGGGGCGCGGACCACGACCAGATGGAGCGGATGCGGGAGTATCTCTCGGCGCTGTGCCGGGGGTGGAACGTCGAGCAGGTCAAGGAGATCGTCGCCGAGACGATCCACGACCTCATCGACCCGATCATCTACGACGAGGCGGCCTCCCTCATCGAGCAGCACCATCTCGCGGGCCGCGACGTCGTCATCGTCTCCACCTCGGGGGCCGAAGTCGTGGAACCCATCGGGGAGTTGATCGGTGCCGACCGGGTGGTGGCGACCCGCATGGTCGTCGAGGACGGCTGCTACTCGGGCGAGATCGAGTACTACGCCTACGGGCCGGCCAAGGCGGAGGCGATCGCCGCGCTCGCGGAGTCCGAGGGGTACGACCTGAGCCGGTGCTACGCCTACAGCGACTCGGTCACGGACATCCCGATGCTGGAGGCGGTCGGGCATCCCTGCGCGGTCAACCCCGACCGTGCGCTGCGCAAGGAGGCACTCGGCCGCGAGTGGCCCGTGCTCAGCTTCTCCCGTCCCGTCCGGCTCAAGGAGCGCATCCCCAGCCTGTCGATGCCGTCCCGGCCCGCGCTGGCGATCGCCGCCGCGGCGGTGGGAGCGGCGGCGGCCACCGCCGGACTGGTCTGGTACACGACACAGCGCAGGGGCGCCCGTTTCGATCGGCTTTGAGGGAACTTCGAGGGAAAAGGCAAAGACCAGGAGCCAGGGGTTCCACATCGCGGCGGCGCGCAGTACAAAGGAGTTGACGGCCCGCGAGACCAGCGGCAAAGGAGAACTTGCCGGTACGCACAAGGCCCCACGGACCGCCTCGCATGAATATCGGGCACCCACGCGACGCTGGGCCCGCGAATCGGGCGAATCCGCCAGGACCGGCGAAGTCCCGGCCTGACGGGAACTGAGAGAGCACGCACTGGTAACCCGGTATCCGTGCCAGCGGCGGCACCGTCCACGGCGGTGTCGCCGCAACTCGTGCTCCCCCGGCGTGCGGACGTCCGCTGCGCGCTATGCCGCGCCGCGCTGCAGCGCCTCGCACACCGCCGTCGTCTCGCGCGCACCCAGCTCAAGGGCCTTGCCGCAGTGGGCGATCCAGGCGGCGACCCCCTCGGGCGTCCCGGACGCGTAGCCCTCCAGCGCCTGCTCGTACGCCTGCCGGCCCTGTTCGGCCTGGCCGACCTCGGCGGGGCAGACCGACTTGGGGTCGAGGCCGCTGCCGACCAGTACGACGCGTTCGGCCGCCCGCGCGACGAGCCCGTTGGCGGAGACGAACGGCCGCAGCGTCGCCAGTTCGCCGTGGACGACCGCGGCGAGCACCAGCGCCGGTGCCTCGCTGCCGTCCGCCACGATGCGAGCGAGCGCGTCCAGACGGGCCGCCACCTCGTCCGCGTCCGGCAGTGCGCCCTCCCCGCCGGTCGTGCTCGACGGGCCGGGTCCCGTCACCGGCTCGCCTGCGAGGCGCGGCCTGCCCACCGTCTCGTCGGGCGCGGCGCCCCCCGCCGCGACGAGGTGCAGACGCGCGAGCACACGGAGGGGCGACTGCGGCCATACGTCGAGGAGTTGGCCCGCCTCCGCCGTCGTACGCAGCGCCGCTCCGACCGTGCGCGGCTCGCCCTCGGCGCCGAAGTCCGTACGCCGCCGCAGCTCCTCCAGCACCCAGTCGGCCCCTTCGAGCGCGGCGGAGGCCCGTGCTCCGCGCAGCACCGCCTCGGCGCTCACCTCGCTGCTGCGCCGGCGCATCACACGGTGGCCGTAGATCCGGTCCACGGCCTTCCGTACGGACTCCACGGCGTCCTGGACACCGGGCAGCGTCCCGAGCGGAGCGAGGGGATCAGCGGGGCTACTCATGCGTGAGACCCTACGCGTCGCCGACGTCGCAACTCCCGTCGCACGAACGAGTGGTCCTTCCCACGCCTGCCCGGCACCCACCCCGGTCGCACCCCTACGCTCCTGTTCATGAAAATCGCTTTCGTCGGCAAGGGCGGCAGTGGCAAGACCACGCTGTCCTCACTCTTCATCCGTCAGCTCGCCGCCGCACACGTCCCCCTCGTCGCGGTGGACGCCGACATCAACCAGCACCTGGGCACCGCGCTGGGGATGGACGAGTCCGAAGCGGCCGCGCTCCCTTCCATGGGCGCCCAACTGCCCTTGATCAAGGACTGGTTGCGGGGTACGAACCCCCGTATCGCCTCGTCCGAGACGATGATCAAGACGACGCCGCCGGGCACCGGCTCGCGCCTGCTGCGGATCACCGAGGACAACCCGGTCTACGACGCGTGCGCGCACCGCCTCGCGCTGGAGGGCGGCGAGGTACGGCTGCTGGTCACGGGGCCCTTCACCGAGGCCGACCTGGGTGTCGCCTGCTACCACTCCAAGACCGGGGCCGTCGAGCTGTTCCTGAACCATCTCGTGGACGGGCGCGAGGAGTTCGTCGTCGTCGACATGACCGCGGGGAGCGACTCGTTCGCGTCCGGGATGTTCACGCGCTTCGACATGACCTTCCTGGTGGCCGAACCGACGCGCAAGGGCGTCTCGGTCTACCGCCAGTACAAGGAGTACGCGCGGGAGTTCGGCGTCCCGTTGCGCGTGGTGGGGAACAAGGTGCACAGCGAGGACGACCTGGAGTTCCTGCGGGAGGCGGCCGGTGACGATCTGCTGGTCGCCTTCGGCCAGTCCGGCTGGGTCCGCGCCATGGAGAAGGGCCGGCCGCGTCCGCTCGCGGAGCTGGAGCCGGAGAACCGCAGTGCGCTGGCCGTGCTCCACGAGGCCGCAGACGCGTCGTACGAGCGTCGCGACTGGCGGCGCTACACACGGCAGATGGTGCACTTCCACCGGCGCAACGCCGAGAGCTGGGGCAACGAGAAGACGGGCGCGGACCTCGCCGCCCAGGTCGACCCGGACTTCGTACTCGGCGAGCAGACGACGCCGCAGCCCGTCTGAGCGGCGCCCGACGCCCCGTACGGCCGGCGGCACAGCACCCGAACGGGCAGGCGGTGGACGGAGGTTGACCGGCCTCCGTCCACCGCCTGCACCGTGAGATGTGTACGGACGGCTCACTGACGCTTGGTGCCGCCGGCCCCGTGACCGGAGAGCAGCTTCGTCGTCCGTGCGTCCTTGCGGAAGGTCTTCCAGCCGCCCGCGGGCTTCTCGCCGACCCCGAGCTTGCGGAGCTTGGCCAGCGTTCCCGGGTCCTGGGCGTCGAGCCACTCGACGAGCTGGCGGAACGAGACGCAGCGGACCTCCTGCTTGCGGCAGACCGACTTCATCACGCTCTCGACGGCGTCCATGTACACACCGCCGTTCCAGTCCTCGAAGTGGTTGCCGATGACCATGGGTGCGCGGTTGCCCTTGTAGGCGCGCTCGAAGCCCTTCATCAGACCCTGGCGCATCTCACGCCCGTACGAGGCGTGCTTCGCGACGGGACCGTGGACCGTCCCGGACTGGTTCGCCAGGAAGTTGTAGTCCATGGAGAGGGTCTCGAACTTCCGCCCCGGCACGGGGACTTCCTGGAGCGGTACGTCCCACAGGCCGCCCTTCTTGCCGGGCCAGACCTGGGTCCCGTTGCCGCTGGAGTCGTAGCGGAAGCCCATCTGGCGGGCCGCGCTGAGCAGATTCTGCTGGCCCTCGAGGCAGGGGGCGCGGCCGCCGATCAGTTCCTTGTCGTAGTCGAAGGGAAGAGGTGCCTCGCGCTTGAAGCCCGTGGTCGTCTTCCAGTGCTCCACGAACCACTTGGCCTGGCGTATCTCGCTCTTCCACTGGTCGGCGGACCAGCTTCCGACACCACGGGGGCCGCAGAAGTGGCCGTTGAAGTGGGTGCCGATCTCGTTTCCGTCGAGCCATGCCTTGCGTACCTCGCGCAGGGTGGCCCGAATGTTCTTGTCCTTGAGGTAGCCGATGTCGGAGGCGCCGCTCGCGTGGCCGGGGGGCGCGTACCGGTGGGACTTCGCCTCGGGGAGGGCGTATATGCCGCTGAGGAAGAACGACTGCGAGGCGCCGTAGCGCTTGCCCGCCTTGCGGAAGCGGGAGAAGAGCTTCTTGCCGTCCTCGCCGGCTCCGTCCCAGGAGAAGACGACGAACTGCGGCGGCTTGCCGTTCTTGCCGAGCTTCCGCGGCACGGGCTGGTTGGGCTGCCGGCCGGATATGGAGGTCGAGCCGTCCCCGATGACGCGGGCCTGCTGCTCGGGCTTCTCCTCGGGGGCCGAGCTGCCCTGGCCCTCCGGGCTTCGCGTGGTCTCGCCGGCACACCCGCTCATGACCACGGTGAGCGCCATGCCCGCCGATATGCCCACGAGCCACCGTCGTGTGGCTGTCATCGGATCACCTCACCCTTGTCGATGTCGCTCCGTAACGGATCAACTCCGGTACGTGATTCAAAGCTGACATCTTTCGCATAACGGGCAACTCGGGAGAGGTTCCGGGGTGACGTCTTCACCCTCCGGGCGCAGCCGCGGCACACGCTCCGCACCGCCGGCGAAGGGGATCTCGAACGCCTCGACGACAGGTCTAAACCATTTCGTCACCAGCTCTTGTCACATGGGCACGAGGGCTGATGAGCTAGGCCGGAGTCCAAGGTCCGGGCAGGATCGGGGCCTTGGGACGAGACACAACAGACACCCTGGGAAAGGGAGATGTCGTGAGCAACGAAAGCCTGGCCAATCTGCTCAAGGAAGAGCGGAGGTTCGCGCCGCCCGCCGACCTGGCCGCCCAGGCCAACGTCACCGCCCAGGCGTACGAGCAGGCGAGTGCTGACCGGCTGGGCTTCTGGGCCGCACAGGCACGCCGGCTGAGCTGGGGCAAGGAGCCGACGGAGACGCTGGACTGGTCGGACCCGCCCTTCGCCAAGTGGTTCAAGGACGGCAAGCTCAACGTCGCGTACAACTGCGTCGACCGGCACGTCGAGGCGGGCAACGGCGACCGGGTCGCGCTGCACTTCGAGGGCGAGCCCGGCGACACCCGCACCATCACCTACGCCGAACTCCAGCGCGAGGTCTCCCAGGCCGCGAACGCCCTGACGGAGCTGGGAGTTCAGGCCGGCGACCGCGTCGCGGTCTATCTGCCGATGATCCCGGAGACCGTCGTCGCGATGCTGGCCTGCGCCCGCATCGGCGCCCCGCACTCCGTCGTCTTCGGCGGCTTCTCCGCGGACGCGCTGGCCACCCGCATCGAGGACGCCGACGCACGCGTCGTCATCACCGCGGACGGCGGCTACCGCAAGGGCGGCGCCAGCGCGCTCAAGCCCGCCGTCGACGAGGCGCTGACCCGGCCGGGCACCGAGAAGGTCCGCAACGTCCTCGTCGTACGGCGCACAGGGCAGGACGACATCGCCTGGACCGAGGGCCGCGACGTGTGGTGGCACGACGTCGTCGGGCGGCAGAGCGACCAGCACACGCCGCAGGACTTCGACGCCGAGCACCCGCTGTTCATCCTCTACACCTCGGGCACCACCGGTAAGCCGAAGGGCATCCTGCACACCACCGGCGGCTACCTCACGCAGGTCGCCTGGACCCACCACGCCGTCTTCGACCTCAAGCCCGAGAAGGACGTCTACTGGTGCACGGCGGACGTCGGCTGGGTCACCGGGCACTCGTACATCGTCTACGGGCCGCTCGCGAACGGGGCCACGGAGGTGCTCTACGAGGGCACTCCGGACACCCCGCACAAGGGCCGCTGGTGGGAGATCGTGCAGAAGTACAAGGTCTCCCTGCTCTACACGGCGCCCACCGCGATCCGCGCCTGCATGAAGTGGGGCGACGACATCCCGGCCAAGTTCGACCTGTCGTCGCTGCGCATCCTCGGCAGCGTCGGTGAACCGATCAACCCCGAGGCGTGGATCTGGTATCGGCACCACATCGGCGGCGACCGTACGCCCATCGTCGACACCTGGTGGCAGACGGAGACCGGCGGCGTCATGGTCAGCCCGCTGCCCGGCGTCACCGAGACCAAGCCGGGCTCGGCGCAGCAGGCGCTGCCGGGCATCTCCGCCACCGTCGTGGACGACGAGGCCAACGAGGTGCCCGACGGCGGAGGCGGCTACATGGTGCTCACCGAGCCGTGGCCGTCGATGCTGCGCACGATCTGGGGCGACGACCAGCGCTTCCTGGACACCTACTGGTCGCGCTTCGAGGACAAGTACTTCGCCGGCGACGGTGCGAAGAAGGACGACGACGGCGACATCTGGCTGCTGGGCCGCGTCGACGACGTCATGCTCGTCTCGGGGCACAACATCTCCACCACCGAGGTCGAGTCCTCGCTCGTCTCGCACCCCAAGGTCGCCGAGGCCGCGGTCGTCGGCGCGACGGATCCGCAGACGACGCAGGCCATCTGTGCGTTCGTCATCCTGCGCGGTTCGGCCGCCGAGGACGAGGGGCTGGTGGAGGAGCTGCGCGCCCATGTGGCCAAGCAACTCGGCCCGATCGCCAAGCCGAAGAAGATCCTTCCGGTCGCGGAGCTGCCCAAGACCCGTTCCGGAAAGATCATGCGGCGGCTGCTGCGGGACGTCGCGGAGAACCGTGCGCTCGGCGACGTCAGCACGCTGACCGACTCCTCCGTCATGGACCTCATCCAGGAGAAGCTGCCGAGCGCGGCGAGCGAGGACTGACGCGGGACGGACGCGGGGACGCGCCATCCCACAGGTGTGGAGGGGCATTCGGCGGCGCCGGGTGCCCCTCCCCCGTGAGCGGCCGTCCGCCGACTCCGTCAACACCGGGGCACCGGCGGGCGCTTGTCGCAGTGGCCTCCCGGGCACACGTGCCGCACGATGGTCCGGCATGATCGGACGGTGCGACGGTTCGACGGGGTCCGGCGGTGAGGCCGGGGCCGACGCAGAGACGCAGAGAGGGAGTCACCGATGAGTTCTGCCGACGACGGCCGCAGCCTCGGCCAGTTGGTCGCCTCGGCCACCACCGAGTTGTCCGCGCTGGTGCACGACGAGATCGCACTGGCCAAGGCGGAGATCCGGCAGGACGTCAAGCGCGGCATCGTGGGCGGCGGCGCCGCGACGGTCGCCGGGGTGCTGCTGCTCTTCTCGCTGCCCGTGCTGAGCTTCGCCGCGGCCTACGGGATCCACAACCTCGGCCTGGGGCTTGCCTGGTCGTTCCTGATCGTGGGGGGCGCGTACATCTTCGTCGCGCTCGTCCTGCTGCTGCTCGCGCTGCGGAAGTTCAAGCGGATCAAGCCCCCGGAGAAGTCGATCGCGTCCGCGAAGCAGACGGCGTCCGTGCTCTCGAAGGCCAAGCCTCATCCGCGGACGGGCGGGGACGCGGCGATCAACGGGGACGCCGCCGTACGGGGCGGAGCGCGACTGGAGAAGCAGCCCAAGAGCCCCACTCCTGCCTGACGGCCGGCGGCGCGGGGCCGTTCCGTACGGGGGTGATCCTGCGCGGTCCCGTCCCACGCGCCGTGCTGTGAGCGGGTGTTGGGCAGGCGGTCCGAGCGGCCCGTGCGGGCCCTGAGCGCGGCGTGTGGGCGAGCGGAAGTGTGACAGGCTCGTCGTATGACCCATCCAGCAGGTCCGGCGAACCTGATCCGCCCCGAAGGTCCCTGGACACACCGGGACGTGGCGGCGAACGGTGCCCGCTTCCACATCGCCGAGGTGGGCGACGGACCTCTCGTACTGCTGCTGCACGGATTCCCGCAGTACTGGTGGACGTGGCGGCATCAGCTCACGGCGCTCGCGGACGCCGGTTTCCGTGCCGTGGCGATGGATCTGCGCGGCGTCGGCGGCAGCGACCGCACGCCCCGCGGCTACGACCCGGCCAATCTCGCGCTCGACGTCACGGGTGTGATCCGCTCCCTCGGCGAACCCGACGCGGCCCTGGTCGGGCACGACTTGGGCGGCTATCTGGCCTGGACGGCCGCGGTGATGCGGCCGAAGCTCATCCGGCGTCTCGCGGTCTCCGCGATGCCCCATCCGCGGCGCTGGCGTGCGGCGATGCTGGGCGACATGCGGCAGACGAGGGCGGGCTCGTACGTCTGGGGCTTTCAGCGGCCCTTCGTACCGGAGCGCCGACTCACCGCGGACGGCGGGCGGTTGGTCGGCGAGCTGGTACGCCGCTGGGCCGGTCCGCGGCTGCTGGAGCAGCCCGACGCGGACGAGGCGATCACGCGGTACGAGCAGGCGATGTGCGTGCCGTCGACGGCGCACTGCTCGGTCGAGCCCTACCGCTGGCTGGTGCGGTCGATGGCGCGGCCGGACGGCTTTCAGTTCAACCGCCGGATGAAGCGGCCCGTACGGGTGCCGACGATGCAGATGCACGGCGCGCTGGATCCGGTGCTGCGCACCCGCAGTTCGGCCGGTTCGGGGCAGTACGTCGAAGCCCCGTACCGCTGGCGGCTGTTCGACGGCATCGGGCACTGGCCGCACGAGGAGGACCCGGCGGGCTTCTCCTCGGCGCTCGTCGGCTGGCTGCGGGATCCGGAACCGGACCGCTGAGCGGAGCCGGCGAACGGCCCGACGGACGCTCCCGGACAAGGCGCCCGGACGGGCCGCGAGCGGCGGACGAACAGGGCCGCGGTGCAACGGACGCGCTCGTCCTCACCACCGTCAACACCCGCCGCACGTACGGGTTTTTGATGGTTCGTCAGACGGTTACGGCCCCGGGTTCAGGGCAGAAGGCGCTGTATGGGCTGGACGCACGACTACCGTGACCTGGCACGTGACCGCAGCGGGCGGAGGGGGGCGATGCTCGGTCAGCGCGTGTGGCGCTTACGCCCCGAGAGAGCCGGCGGTGTCATCGAGCCCGGAATCCCCCGGCTGTTGAGCCGCAGGGCACGCTGGTTCGGTGCGCGTCTGCGGAACCAGCGGCTGAGCTGACCGGCCGCTTCCGGCATCCCGGCCGTCACGGCGGACGGCCGCCCGGCGTCCCTGCAACGCTGCGTCCCCGTACCGCTGCATCCCTGCCACTCGTACGTGTTCACATGGCACAGCCCTGGCTGTCCGCCTGCCGTACGGCGGTCCGGCCGCGCTGTGCGTCGCCGCGCACCTCGTCCGCTGTGAGCGCGTACCCCGTACGGGAGTTGTCGAGGGACTTGGCGAAGACGACGCCGTAGACCTCGCCGCCCGGGGTGAGCAGCGGGCCGCCGGAGTTACCCTGCCGGATGGTCGTGTAGAGGGAGTAGATGTCACGGCGTACCGTGTCCCGGTGGTAGATGTCCGGGCCGTCGGCGCCGACGCGGTCGCGTACGCGGGCGGAGCGCACGTCGAAGCCGCCGTTCTCCGGGAAGCCCGCGACGATCGCACCGTCGCCCCGGCCGGCCTTCCGCGAGGCGAACTTCAGGGCGGGGGCGTCCAGCGTGGGCACGTCCAGGACGGCGACGTCACGCCTCGGGTCGTAGAGGACGACGCGCGCGTCATGGATCCGGCCGACGCCGCCGATCTGCACCGTGGGCTCCCGAACGCCGCCCACGACATGGGCGTTGGTCATCACACGGTGCCGGGCGAAGACGAAGCCCGTGCCCTCCAGCACCTTCCCGCAGCGCGTCGCGTCGCCGACGACCTTCGCGATGCTCTGCTTCGCGCGGGCCGCGACGGGGCTCTTCGCCAGCTTCGGGTCGGGAGCGGGGACCGCCCTGATCGGCTCGTCGGAGAAGGGCGAGAAGACCTGCGGCAGCCCGTTCTGGGCGAGCGTCGAGGAGAAGTCGTTGAACCAACTGTCGGCCTGCGGCGGCAGCACCCGCGAAACCCCCAGCAGCACACTGGAGTTGCGCACCTGCTTGCTGAGCGTCGGCAGTGACGTACCGGCCAGCGCCGACCCGATGAGCCACGCCACCAGCAGCATCGCCAGGACGTTGACGAGGGCGCCGCCCGTGGCGTCCACGGCCCTTGCCGGGGACCATGTGATGTGCTGCCGCAGCCTGTTGCCCAGATGTGTGGTGAACGCCTGGCCGACCGAGGCGCAGACGATGACGATGATCACCGCCGCGACCACGCCGACGGGGCCGGGCGGGGTGCCGTCCGTCACGGCGTTCCACAGCGGGGGCAGCACGAGGATCGCGGCGAGGCCGCCGCCGACGAAGCCGATCACGGAGAGGATTCCGACGACGAAGCCCTGTCTGTAGCCGATGACGGCGAACCAGACGGCGGCCAGCAGGAGCAGGAAGTCCAGCGCGTTCACGAAGTTCACCGTCTCATGGGGAGTAAGGAGCGCTTCCGTCGCGGTCGGTCCGTACGTACGCGGCCGCGGTGCCGGGACGGGAACCGGGGCTCCGCGCACGCTGCCGCGTCATCCCCGGCGGTCGATCCGGTCGATCTGGTCGATCGTCACACGGCGGGTGCGGTCCCACGGGCGTTCCCAGCCCGCGTAGTGCAGCAGCCGGTCGATGACGCCCGCGGTGAATCCCCACACCAGCGCGGGGCCCACGTCGAAGGCCGGGGCGGAGTACCCGGAGGGGTGGACGGCCGTCGCGCGGTTCTCCGGGTTCGTCAACTCCTCGACGGAGACGGTGAAGACGCGTGCCGTCTCGGCCGGGTCCACCGGTGCGACGGGCGTCGGACGGCGCCACCAGCCGAGGACGGGCGTGACGACGAAGCCGCTCACCGGGATGTAGAGCGCGGGCAGCGTCGCGAAGAGCTGTACGCCCGAGGGGTCGAGGCCGGTCTCCTCCTCAGCCTCGCGCAGGGCAGCCCGGAGCGGACCGTCGCCGTCCGGGTCGCCGTCCTCGGGGTCGAGGGCGCCGCCGGGGAAGGAGGGCTGGCCGGCGTGCGAACGGAGGCTCGACGCCCGTTCCATCAGGAGCAGTTCGGGCCCGTCGGCTCCCTCGCCGAAGAGCACGAGCACGGCGGACGGGCGGCCCGCGCCGTCGGCGGGCGGCAGAAACCGGCTGAGCTGGCGGGGCTCCACCGAGGCCGCGACGTCCGCGACGGGCTCCAGCCAGCCGGGCAGACCGCGGTCGCTGAAGTGAACGACGGGGCCGGCGGCGGCAGTCGAAGCCCTCCCCGAGTCCACGGACGGGTCCACGGCCGAGTCCGAGTCCGCGTCCGCAGCCGCCTCCGCTGCCGGGTTCGTACGGGAACGGCTCACCGCGCGGCCCCGGCGGCACCCTGGCCGGCGTTGCCGCCGAGCGGGGGCGCGGGACGGCCCGGGTAGTCGGGCGGCGGCTTGAGCCGCTGGCCCGGCAGTCCGCCCATCTCGTACTTGAGCAGCTTCCGCGCCTTCTCCGGATCGAGCTCGCCCTCCCCGTACGAGGGGCAGAGATGCGAGATGGGGCAGACCCCGCAGGCCGGCTTCCGCGAGTGGCAGATGCGGCGGCCGTGGAAGATCGTCCGGTGCGAGAACATCGTCCACTCGCTCTTCGGGATGATCTCCGCGATCTCGGCCTCGACCTTGTCCGCGTCGGTCTGCTCGGTCAGCTTCCAGCGGCGTACGAGGCGGCCGAAGTGGGTGTCGACCGTCAGACCGGGGACGCCGAAGGCGTTGCCGAGGACGACGAACGCCGTCTTGCGCCCGACGCCCGGCAGCGACACCAAGTCCTCTATGGTGTCCGGCACTTCACCGCCGAACCGCTCGCTGATCGCCGCCGAGAGCCCGAGCACCGACTTGGCCTTGGCGCGGAAGAAGCCGGTGGGACGCAGGATCTCCTCCAGCTTCTCCGGGTCGGCGGCGGCCATGTCCTCGGGCGTCGGGTACGCGGCGAAAAGGGCGGGCGTCGTCTGGTTGACCCGCAGGTCCGTCGTCTGGGCGGAGAGGACGGTGGCGACCAGGAGCTGGTACGGGTTCTCGAAGTCGAGCTCGGGGTGCGCGTAGTAATAGACCTCGCCCAGCTCGCGGTTGATGCGGCGGGCACGGCGGACCATGGCGAGATGGGACTCGGGCTTGGCGGACGTCTTCGCGGGCGCCTTCGCCGGCGCCTTCGCGGAGGACTTCTTCGTGGCGGCGGCCTTGGCCGTCGCACCGGCCGCCGTACCAGCCGCTGACTTCGCCGTCGCCTTGGCCGCTCTCTTCGCCGGTGCCTTCCCGGCCGCGGCCTTCTTCGCGGCGCCTCCCTGCGCGCCCCCGGCGGAGGCGGCGCCCGCGCCGTTTGTCCGGCTTGCCCTCTTGACGGGCTCCTGTTCGCCCACAGCGGAATCTCCCATCGCACTCACCCGCCCGGTCCCGCCCCGCCTGTGCTCACCGGGGCATCACGGGGTATCGGGCACTCGGCCAGCGTAGAGGGGCCCGCTGACATCCGCCCCGCACGAAGGCAATTCCCGGCCCGATCAGCCCCCTGCCTTCGGGAGGCCGGGGGCCGTGCGTCAAACTTGTGACTGATCGCACTGTTTCACCGTCCGGCATCATGGGGTGCGAGGTCCCCTTCCGGGACCGGGGAGGGTGCAGCCCTCGGCCCTTCGGACCTGAAGCGGGCCCCGGGGCCTGGGGAGACGCCGTCCCCCGGCCCGTGGGAGCCTTGTGAGGCCCCCTGGGGACCCCATTGGGCTAGGTCGACAAGGAGAGAACTCGTGGACGACGTTCTGCGGCGCGCCCCGCTCTTCGCGGCGCTCGATGAGGAGCAAGCCGCTGAGCTGCGCGCCTCCATGTCGGAGACCACGCTCGCTCGTAGTGAGGCCCTCTTCCACGAGGGCGACCCGGGCGACCGTCTCTATGTAGTCACCGAAGGGAAGGTCAAGCTCCACCGCACCTCCCCTGACGGCCGGGAGAACATGCTGGCCGTGCTCGGCCCCGGTGAGCTCATCGGCGAGCTCTCCCTCTTCGACCCCGGCCCCCGTACGGCGACGGCCTCCGCCCTGACGGAGGTCAAGCTGCTCGGCCTGGGCCACGGCGACCTCCAGCCCTGGCTGAACGTCCGCCCCGAGGTGGCCTCCGCGCTGCTGCGGGCCATCGCGCGCAGACTGCGGCGTACGAACGACTCGATGTCGGACCTCGTCTTCTCCGACGTGCCCGGCCGGGTGGCCAAGCAGCTCCTCGACCTCTCCCGGCGCTTCGGCGTGCAGTCGGAAGAAGGCATCCACGTCGTGCACGACCTCACGCAGGAAGAGCTGGCGCAGCTCGTCGGCGCCTCGCGCGAAACCGTGAACAAGGCGCTCGCCGACTTCGCCGGCCGCGGCTGGCTGCGGCTGGAGGCCCGTGCGGTGATCCTGCTCGACATCGAGCGGCTGGCGAAGCGGAGCCGCTGAGCACCCTGAGCCCGGTGCGGCTGAGGGCCGCCGGCTCGGTACGCATGACTCGATACGGCATGACTCGGCAGGCATGAGGGGCGTCCCGCGCGGGGCGCCCCTCGGTCATGCCGTACGAGCCGTTCCCGGTCGGCCGTTTCTCGGTCAGACGTGCCCCGGGCCGCGTTCCCGCAGGTACGCGAGCTGGGCGCGGACGGACAGCTCCGCGGCGGGCCACAACGAGCGGTCGACGTCCGCGTACACGTGCGCGACGACCTCCGGCGCCGTGCCGAATCCCTGCCCGACCGCGGCCTCGACCTGGGCGAGGCGTTCCGCGCGGTGTGCCAGATAGAAGTCGAGGGCGCCCTGGGCGTCCTCCAGTACGGGGCCGTGCCCCGGCAGCACCGTCGAGACCCCGTCGTCCACGGTCAGCGAGCGCAGCCGCCGCAGCGAGGCGAGGTAGTCGCCGAGCCGTCCGTCGGGGTGCGCGACGACCGTCGTACCGCGTCCGAGCACGGTGTCGCCCGTCAGCACGGAGCCCTCGTCGGGCAGATGGAAGCAGAGCGAGTCCGCGGTGTGGCCCGGGGTCGGCACCACGCGCAGCTCCAGCCCGCCCGTGCGGACGACGTCGCCCGCGGCGAGGCCCTCCTCTCCCAGGCGCAGCGCGGGGTCGAGCGCACGCACCGGCGTACGCGACAGCTCGGCGAAGCGGGCGGCGCCCTCCGCGTGGTCGGGGTGGCCGTGGGTGAGGAGCGTGAGGTCCACGCGCTTGCCCAGGCGCTCGGCGGTCTCGAGCACATGCCGCAGATGCCCCTCGTCGAGCGGGCCCGGGTCGATGACGACGGCGGAGCGCGCGTCGGGTTCGGCGAGGATCCAGGTGTTGGTGCCGTCCAGCGTCATCGCGGACGGGTTGGGCGCGAGGACGCAGTGGGCGCGGGCGGTGGCCCGGCCGCTGAGTACACCCCCGCGCGGCTGGCCGGGCAGGGCGGCGGCGTCGGTCATGCGGGGCCGCCCTCGCCGTCCCGGGTGTCGACGCGCTTGGTGAACTCGTCGTAGCCGGGCCAGCTCAGCACCACCTGCCCGTTCTCCAGCCGCGCCCGCGCCAGTACGGGCGCCAGGTCGCGCGCCTCGCTCGCCGCGAGCGCCTCGCCCGCCGTACGGAACGAGGCGAGCTGGCGCAGCGTCGCGATCGTGGGCGGCATCATCAGCAGCTCGCCCCGGTCGTAGCCCTCGGCGGCCTCGGCGGGACGGGTCCAGACCGTACGGTCCGCCTCGGTGGAGGCGTTGCGCGTGCGCTGGCCGTCGGGCAGCGCGGCGACGAAGAACCAGGTGTCGTAGCGGCGCTTCTCGAACTCCGGGGTGATCCAGTGCGCCCACGCGCCGAGCAGATCGCTGCGCAGCACCAGGCCGCGCCGGTCGAGGAAGTCCGCGAAGGACAGTTCGTGGTCGGCGAGCGCCGCGCGGTCGCGTTCCCAGTCCTCGCCGGTGGTGTCGCCGACGACGCTCGTGGCGTCCGGCCCGGCGAGCAGCACGCCCGCCTCCTCGAACGTCTCGCGGACGGCGGCGCAAACGATGGCCTGTGCGGTGGCCTCGTCCGTACCGAAGCGCTCGGCCCACTCCCTGCGCGAGGGGCCCGCCCAGCCGTCGTCCGGGCGTCCGCCGGAGCGCCGCTCTGCGAACGGCCGCTCCCCGTACGGCTGTCGACCGGCGGACTCGCCGACGGCGGGCCGTTCCTCCGCGGGCTCGTCGACGGCGGACTGTTCGCCGCCGCCCCAGTGTTCGTCGCGCGGGTCGACGCCGCCGCCGGGATACGCGTACGCCCCGCCGGCGAACGCCATCGACGTACGCCTGCGGAGCATGTGCACTTCGGGCCCCGGCGCCGCCCCGCCGCCGTCACGCAGCAGCATGACCGTGGCGGCCAGGCGCGGGGTCACCGGGGTGATCTCGCCGGCGGCCAGGGCGCGGATGCGCTCCGGCCATTCCGGCGGATACCACTGGCCGTTCGCGGAGGACGACTCGGAGGACGACGAGGACGACATGGACGGATGCTACGGGCACGCTCCGCTCCCGGTCGCCCGGTCCCGCATGGGCGCTCCGCGACGACGCAGGTCACGGCGACGGTGAGGTCCGTCACTCCGGACGGTCGGTCCGGTCGGTCCGGACGGTCACTCCGGCCGGTGTCAGTCCGGCGGTCAGTCCGCCCAGTCGGCCAGTTCGACCACGATCTCGACCTCGACGGGCGCGTCCATCGGCAGCACCGCGACGCCCACCGCGCTGCGCGCGTGCACGCCCCTGTCGCCGAAGACCTCGCCCAACAGCTCGCTGGCGCCGTTGATCACGGTGGGCTGACCGGTGAAGTCCGGGGCGGAGGCGACGAATCCGGTGACCTTCACGACCCGTACGACCCGTTCGAGGCCGCCCGCGACGGAGGCGACGGCCGCCAGGGCGTTCAGCGCGCACGTACGCGCCAGGTCCTTCGCCTCCTCCGGCGTGACCTCCCCGCCGACCTTGCCGGTGAGCGGCAGTTTGCCCTGGACGAGCGGGACCTGGCCCGCGGTGTGGACGTACCGTCCGCTGCGCACCGCCGGCACGTACGCCCCTGCGGGGGTGGCGACTTCGGGCAGCGTGACACCGAGTTCGGCGAGGCGTGAGGCGACGTCGCCGCTCACTGCTTCTCCCGCTTGAGGTAGGCCACCAGTTGATCGGAACCGGTCGGGCCCGGGACGACCTGGACGAGCTCCCAGCCGTCCTCTCCCCAGGTGTCCAGGATCTGCTTGGTCGCGTGCGTGAGCAGCGGCACGGTCGCGTATTCCCACTTCGTCATGGTGCCGAGCGTAGCCCGTCGCCTTGCTGGTTAGGCTCCCGGGAGTGAGCAGGCTGCATGTTGTCACAGGCAAGGGCGGCACCGGGAAGACCACGGTGGCCGCGGCACTCGCGCTGGCCCTGGCCAGCGGCGGGAAGCGGACTCTCCTCGTCGAGGTCGAGGGACGTCAGGGCATCGCGCAGCTCTTCGAGACGGAACCGCTGCCGTACGAGGAGCGCAAGATCGCCGTGGCGCACGACGGAGGCGAGGTCTTCGCTCTCGCCATAGATCCCGAACGGGCGCTGCTGGACTACCTCCAGATGTTCTACAAGCTGGGCAGCGCGGGCCGCGCGCTGAAGAAACTCGGCGCCATCGACTTCGCGACGACCATCGCCCCCGGACTGCGGGACGTCCTGCTGACGGGCAAGGCGTGCGAGGCGGTACGCCGCAGGGACTCCCGCGAACGGCGCGTGTACGACGCGGTGGTGATGGACGCGCCGCCCACCGGCCGCATCACCCGCTTCCTCGGCGTGAACGAGGAGGTCGCGGGGCTCGCCAAGGTCGGGCCCGTGCACAACCAGGCCCAGGCGGTGATGCGGCTGCTCAAGTCCCCCGAGACGGCGGTGCACTTGGTGACGCTGCTGGAGGAGATGCCCGTACAGGAGACCGTGGACGGCGTGGCCGAACTGCGGGGGGCGGGGCTGCCGGTGGGGGCGGCGCTGGTGAACATGGTGCGTCCCCATCTGCTCGACGACGACCTGCTCCGGCAGGCCGACAGCGGACCGGGCGGCGCGCTCGCGGACGCGCTGGCGCGCGCGGGCCTCTCCCGTCCGGACCGTTTCGTCGGACCGCTCGTCGAGCAGGCGCAGGAGCACGCGGAACGCGTCACGCTGGAGCGGGAGCAGCGTTCCGCGCTGGAGAAGCTCGACATGCCGGTCTACGAACTCGGCCTGCTCCCCGAGGGCGTCGAACTCGCCGGGCTCTACCAGCTCGCGATGGATCTGCGGGACCAGTTGCCGGCACGCCAGGAGACGCCATGACGAAGAGCACGAAGGGCAACCGGGCACAGGGCGGTGGCACCGCCGCGCCGGGCGGCGTGCGCGGCGCGCTGCCCAGCGAAGTGGCGCTGCGCGTCGACCCGTTGATCGACGATCCCGAGACGCGGATCGTCGTGTGCTGCGGCGCCGGAGGCGTCGGCAAGACGACGACGGCGGCGGCGATCGGGCTGCGGGCGGCGGAACGCGGCCGGAAGACGGTCGTCCTCACGATCGACCCGGCACGCCGCCTCGCACAGTCCATGGGCCTGACCGAACTGGACAACACACCGCGGCCGGTGCCCGGCGCGGGCACCGGGTCCGATTCCGGCTCCGGTGGCGAACTGCACGCCATGATGCTCGACATGAAGCGGACCTTCGACGAGATCGTCGAGGCACACGCCGACCCGGAGCGCGCCCGCGCCATCATGGCCAACCCCTTCTACGAGTCGCTCTCCGCGGGCTTCGCCGGGACGCAGGAGTACATGGCCATGGAGAAGCTCGGCCAGCTCCGCGCCCGCGACGCCTGGGACTTGATCGTCGTGGACACCCCGCCGTCGCGCTCCGCGCTGGACTTCCTGGACGCGCCGAAGCGGCTGGGCTCCTTCCTGGACGGGCGGCTGATCAAGCTGCTGACGGCGCCCGCCAAGGCCGGCGGCCGGGCGGGGATGAAGTTCGTCAACCTCGGGATGGCCGGGCTGTCGATGTTCACCGGGGCGCTCAACAAGCTGCTGGGCACGGGGCTGTTGCGGGACGTGCAGACCTTCGTGGCCGCGATGGACACGATGTTCGGCGGCTTCCGTACGCGTGCCGACGCCACCTACCGGCTGCTGCAGGCCCCCGGTACGGCCTTCCTCGTGGTGGCCGCGCCGGAGCGGGACGCGCTGCGCGAGGCCGCGTACTTCGTCGAACGCCTGGCGGAGGAGCGCATGCCGCTGGCCGGTCTGGTACTCAACCGCGTGCACGGCAGCGGCGCTTCGGCGCTGAGCGCCGAGCGGGCCCTCGCCCTCGCGGAAAATCTTGAGGAGGGCGGCATTGTGGATCGAGGGCACGGGAAGGGAAACAGGCACGGCGCCCACTCCCCCGGGCGCGGCTCGTCGTACGGCACCGGCACGGACGAGCAGAGCGCGCATGGCGACCATGACGCGTATCACGCGCATGACGTGCACGAGGACATCGGAGAGGACGGCGTTCCGGACTCCACCCCGCGGCCCGAATCCGCGGAAGAGCCGACGGATCACAACGGGCATACCGGGCAGACGGAACAACTCGCGGTCGCTCTGCTGCAACTGCACGCCGAACGCATGCAGTTGCTGACGCGCGAGCGGCGTACGCGCGACCGCTTCACGGCGCTCCACCCCGAGGTCCCGGTGGCCGAGGTCGAGGCGCTGCCCGGCGACGTACACGATCTGGCGGGACTGCGCACGATCGGCGAACTGCTGGCGGACGGTTCCGCGGCCTAGCCGGCACCCGCTCTCGTACGACGGCGGACGCGCACGCGCAGGACGCGCGACGCACAACCCTTCCTGCACCCTCCGGGCACCCTGAGCGTACGTACGTCCGCACGCAAGCACGCCCCGAACTCCCGTGCCCGGCGGGCCGGTTCGCGCGCCGCACCTCCCGCCCCGCCCCATAGGGCGTTGAGCGGTGCGAACGGTGCGGCGCGGTGCGTCGACACGTGAAGCGGAGGCGGCGCGGGCGCGCGCGGTGTGGGGGACACCGGCAGTGCCCGCGCGGCGCCGACGGTGCGGCACAACGGCGGTCGGAGGCGATCGCTGACCGCCGCGCGGCGAAGCGGAACGTCGTACGGCGGCGCGCTCAACCGCCGTGTGTCCGCGGGCCGTTCAGCGCACCCGGGCACCGCTCACCGTGTGAGGGCGCACCGGCCGCCGAGCCGGCCCGTGCCGCGCTCGTACCGACCGCCGTACGGCGGTCAGCCTGCGGCCGCGTAGTCCTTGACCGCGTTGACCGCGTAGTCCTTGGCCTCTTCGAGGTCGAGAGGCAGCACTCCGCCGGTGTCACGCTCGTATTCCATGCGTGCCGTCTCCAGCAGGCGGCGCCACGAGGTCACCGTGGGCCTGCGGCGCAGCAGCGCTCTGCGCTCACGCTCGGTCATACCGCCCCAGACACCGAACTCCACGCGGTTGTCCAAGGCATCGGCCAGACACTCCGTGCGCACGGGGCACCCGGTGCATACGGCCTTGGCGCGGTTCTGTGCCGCACCCTGCACGAACAGTTCATCCGGATCGGTAGTGCGGCAGGCTGCCTGCGCACTCCAGTCGGTTACCCAGCCCATAGCCGGCGCCGTCCTCTCCCGAATCGAGGCTCCCCCACGGCGGCGAACGGCATATTCGCCGTTGCCAGTTGGTGACGTTACGGAAGGAGGGCAGGGTGCAACACCCCCTGCGGGCCCAATCTTGGATGGCCCGAACGGACTATGCGTGCGCGGCAGATCACCCGCCGGAGTGAGCCGGTGACTACCTGGGCCTTCGCGGAACACAGGGGCTCTCGGCGGTGCAGCGGGGAGGTATTTGCCGGACACATCACGACACTTGGGGCTCTTCCGGACAAGCCTCATCACTCACAGGAGTGAGTGGAAAGGCCGCAGTGGGTCGAGGCCACAGTGACGGTGTGAGGTGTGATGCGTAGTCCAGCTTAGGCGAACTGAGCCTCCCCTGTCCGGCGATTGAGAACGTAGGCTGACGGCCATGGTGAAGATGCGTACCGGCGGCGGTGAGTCCGCCTTCCAGCAGGGCGCCAAACTCCTCGGCGTCAGCGCGCTGGCGGGCGCCGTGCTCGCCGGACTGGCGCTTCCCGCCGCGGGTGGCCTGGGGCTCGTCACGAAGAACACCGTCCAGGGCTTCGACGAACTCCCCGCCAACTTCAAGCGCCCGCCGCTGAGTCAGCGCACCACCATCCTCGACAACGAGGGCGGCGAGATCGCCAAGGTCTATTCGCGCGACCGCACCGTCGTCGGCCTCAAGGACATATCCCCGTCGATGCGCAAGGCGATCGTCGCGATCGAGGACGCCCGCTTCTACAAGCACGGCGCCGTCGACCTGAAGGGCATCCTCCGCGCCCTCAACCGCAACGCGCAGAACGGCCAGGTCGAAGAGGGCGCCTCCTCGCTCACCCAGCAGTACGTGAAGAACGTCTTCGTGGAGGAGGCGGGCGACGACCCGGACAAGGTCGCGCAGGCCACGCAGCAGACCGTCGGCCGGAAGATCAAGGAACTCAAGTACGCGATCCAGGTCGAGGAGAGCCTCGGCAAGAAGAAGATCCTCGAGAACTACCTGAACATCACCTTCTTCGGCCAGCAGGCCTACGGCGTCGAGGCCGCCGCCCAGCGCTACTTCTCCAAGCCCGCCAAGGACCTGGACATCGAGGAGTCCGCGCTGCTCGCCGGCATCGTGCAGTCACCGGCCCAGTACGACCCCGTACAGCACGAGGACACGGCCAAGAAGCGGCGCGACACCGTCATTTCGCGCATGCAGGCCCTCGGCCACATCTCCGCGAAGGAGGCCGAGGAGGCCAAGGACAAGCCGCTGGGCCTCGACATCAGCAAGCCCCAGAACGGCTGCATCACCGCGGAGCACGGCGCCGGCTTCTTCTGCGACTACGTACGCGAGGTCTTCCTCAACGACCCGGCGTTCGGCGAGACGGAGAAGGCCCGCGCCAAGCGCTGGAACCGCGGCGGCCTCACCGTCCGTACGACGCTCGACCCGAAGGCGCAGAAGTCGGTCGAGGCGTCGGTCGAGCGGCATGTGCGGCAGTCCGACAAGGTCGCGACGGCCGCCTCGATCGTCGAGCCGGGCACGGGCCGCATCCTCGGCATGGGGCAGTCGCGTCCGTACGGCTTCGGTGAGAACGAGACGCAGATCAATCTGTCGGTGGACAACGACATGGGCGGCGGTGCCGGTTACCAGCCGGGCTCCACCTTCAAGCCGGTGATCGCGGCCGCGGCGCTGGAACGCGGGATGAGCGTCTACAAGAAGTACCCCTCGCCGTACAAGATGCAGTACCCGTCGCCGGTCCGTACGTGCGGCGGGCAGTGGAGCGGCAGCGCCCCCGTCGAGAACGAGAACCGCAGCGAGACCGGCCCGTACGAGATGAAGGAGGCCACCGCGAAGTCGGTGAACACCTACTTCGTCTCCCTCATCGGCGAGACCGGGATCTGTCCCGTGACGCAGATGGCGAAGAAGATGGGCGTCCAGCGCGCCGACGGCAAGGAGATCGACCAGGTCCCCTCGATCACCCTGGGCACGCAGGAGATGTCGCCGCTGACGATGGCCGAGGGCTATGCGACGTTCGCCAACCGCGGCGTGCACTGCACCCCCGTCGCGGTGGAGTCGATCACCGACGCACGCGGACGGAAGCTGCCGGTCCCGAAGACCTCGTGCGAGCGCGCGATGAGCCAGCGCACCGCGGACACCGTCAACACGCTGCTGCGGGGCGTCGTCGAGGACGGTACGGGCAAGAAGGCCGGTCTGGGCGGGCGCGACAGCGCGGGCAAGACCGGTACGACGGACCAGCGTTACGCGGCCTGGTTCGTCGGCTACACCCCGAACATGTCGGGCGCGGTGTGGGTCGGCGACCCCGCGCACAAGACGCAGATGACCGACATCAACATCGGCGGCGTCTACCACGACAAGGTCTTCGGCGGCGAAGTCCCGGGCCCCATCTGGCGGGACGCGATGGCCGGCGCGCTGGACGGCGAGCCTTCCCCGCACTTCAACCTCGTGCCCATCGGCAAGGACAAGGACGACAAGCCGAAGCCGCCGGACGACGACGATGACGACGATGACGACGACCCTTGGCCGGACATCACGCTGCCGCCCGACTTCATCGGCGGCGGAGGCAACGGGGGCGCGGACGCCGGCGCCAACGGCGGTACGGACGCGGGCACGTTCGGCGGTGCCGACGCGGGCACGAACGCGGGTCCGAACGGCGGCGCGCTCAACGGCGGCAATGGCAACGGGAACACCGGGAACGGGGGCGCCTCGGGCGGGCGCTTCGGGGGTACGGGCGGCTTCTAGCGACGGTGGGGTGTGCAAGGCCGGCCCCGTCATACGAAGGGGGACGCTCCCAGGAGAGCGTCCCCGTCCGTGAGTCGGACCCCCCTCTGCTCAACTCCCGGCAGAGCGCGGCCTGTTCGGCCGCCGTCGGCCCGGCAGGTATCAGCCCGCCGCGAGCCGCTTCTTGACCGCCGCCGCGACGCGTCCGCCCTCGGCCCGGCCCTGCACCTTCGGGTTGACGATCTTCATGACGGCGCCCATCGCGCGCGGCCCCTCGGCTCCCCCGGCCTGCGCCTCGGCGACGGCCTCGCCGACCAGCGCGTCCAGTTCCTCGTCCGTGAGCTGCGCGGGCAGATAGCCGGAGAGGATCTCGCCCTCCGCGCGCTCCCGTTCGGCCGACTCGGCACGGCCGCCGTCGGCGAAGGCGTCCGCCGCCTCGCGGCGCTTCTTCGCCTCGCGCGTGATCACCTTCTGCACCTCGTCGTCCGACAGTTCACGCGCGGACTTGCCGGCGACCTCCTCCTTGGAGATCGCTGCGAGGGTCATGCGGAGGGTGGCGGAACGCAGCTCGTCACGGTCCTTGATCGCTGCGGTCAGGTCGTCCTGAAGCTTGGACTTGAGCGTAGTCATGGCGTTTTCGTGTCCTCCAGAGATTCGGGGACCATCATCTCGCACCCCGTCTCGCGGCCGTCCACAGGCGCACACCGCCGGGGCACGGGGCGGCGGGTGCGGTTCCGTGCACGGAGTGCGAGGGCGACGGCGGGTCTGCGACCATGGCCACATGCGCGCGCGATACGGAATCCCTCTCACCCTGACGGCACTCGGCGCGGCCTGCGCGGGCTACGCGACGCTCGTCGAGCCCCGTAGCTTCCGCCTGCGACGCGTCACGGTCCCCGTACTGCCGAGAGGCATGCAGTCACTGCGCGTCCTGCAGATCTCCGATGTGCACATGGTGAGCGGGCAGCGCAAGAAGCAGCGCTGGCTGCGGTCGCTCGCGGGCCTGCACCCAGACTTCGTGATCAACACCGGCGACAACCTCTCCGACCCGGAGGCCGTCCCCGAACTCCTGGACGCCCTCGGCCCGCTCATGGACTTCCCCGGCGCCTACGTCTTCGGCTCCAACGACTACTACGGGCCCAAGCCGCGCAACCCCGCGCGTTATCTGCTGGAGAAGGCCAGCGGCCGCCACGGCCTGAACGGGAACGCCCCGGCCGTCGCCGCCGTCCACAACCCGTGGGAGGGCATGCGCGACGCCTTCGACACGGCGGGCTGGATCGGCCTCAGCAACACCCGGGGACGGCTGAAGCTCGCGGGCGGCGAGGAGATCGCCCTGACCGGCCTGGACGACCCGCACATCAAGCGGGACCGCTACAGCGCCGTCATCGGCGGCCCCGAACGGGACGCCGACCTCTCGCTGGCCCTCGTCCACGCGCCGTATCTGCGCTCCCTGGACGCCTTCACCGCGGACGGCTATCCGCTCATCCTCGCCGGGCACACCCACGGCGGCCAGCTCTGCGTCCCGTTCTACGGCGCCCTGGTCACCAACTGCGACCTGGACACCGACCGCGTCAAGGGCCTCTCCACGCACTTCGCCGGAGGCAACCGCGCCTACCTCCACGTCTCGGCGGGCTGCGGCGCGAACCGCTACACCCCGGTCCGCTTCGCGTGCCCCCCGGAGGCGACGCTGCTGACGCTGACGGCACGGGACTGAGGGGCGGGCGCCTGCGGAACCCTGGGGCGGACGGACTCCTGCGGGTGCGGCGCGGGCCCTCCCGGGCCTGCTGAGGCCGCTCTTCCCAAGGAATCCCGATTTCACCTCAGCCTCCGCCTGGGCTAGAGTGGTGCGCGTTGCTTCGGGGTGTGGCGCAGCTTGGCAGCGCGCTTCGTTCGGGACGAAGAGGTCGTGGGTTCAAATCCCGCCACCCCGACAGAGGAAGTAGCAGTTCAGGGTCGGTGTCTTGGTATAGGACACCGACCCTGACGCGTGTTCGAGGTGCCTCTTGAGATCGTTTGGCGAAATCCTGGCGAAGATCGCGACTCTCGTCGGATCCAGCCCGTCCCGAGCATCCGCCTACGCCACTTAACGGCGAACCGACGTGACCAGCCACCGCGCCCACCGTTCATACAGGTAGCGACGCAACAATCGGCGTAAGCAGTTTGGCCGGAGCCGCATCGCGCGACGCCCACAAGCTATTGACCTCTCACCCCAGATCAGTGCTGACCAAAGCCGTTTCACTGAATCCGACTTACTGCCTACTAGATGTAGTGCCTGGGCAAAAAAAAACCACTACATATAGTAGTGGCTGCCCAAGTTGTCCTGTAGCTTGTTCTCTTGTGTACCAATCATAGGTTGCAGTGGGGGCAACGTGACAGCTCGTCAGCTTGTGCGCGCATACATCGACGAAACCGGCGACCGTGGCACCGGAGCCTCCGCCTCGCCGTACTTCGCATTCGCGGCTGCTCTTTGCGCCGACGAGTCCGAAGCCCCAATGCGCGCCACGATGTCGCAACTGAGGCGTGATCTCAGGTGCCCGCCAGGAAAGGCACTGCACTGGAAGGACCACGTCAAGACGTACTCCCGGCGCCAGCATGTGGCCCAGACCCTCGCCCAGCTATCCGGAGTGCAGATCATCTACGTGGTGGTCGAGAAGGCTGCCATTCCTGCTCAAGCGGGCATGCGTCAGAACCACGCGGTCTTCTACAACTTCGCCGCCGGCATCACGATGGAACGCATGCTCCTCAGTGCCAGGGATTGGCCAGGCGGCCCCCGAGATGTCGTCGTGCGCTTCGGACACGTTCGGGGGTTTGACCACCGAACGACACGCTCGTACTTCAACATCAAGCGCCAAACGGGCCCTGGATGGCTCCCATGGCAACGGCTGCACGGCGACGTGAAGTTCGAAGACCAGGCGAAGTGGGATGGGTTGCAAGCAGCCGACCAGTACGCAGGCATGTTGAGCGCCGCGATACGCCCTGATCAGTTCGGTGGCTTCGAAGCCGCTCATCTACTGGCGATTCGGCACCAGCTTCGCCGCATCAACGGAGTGAGTTGGTCGTACGGCTTCAAGTACCTCGGCAACGACGTCACGATGACTGGCATGCCCTGGTGGCCGACCGGCGGCCTCTAGAGCGCACAAAGGGCCCCCAAGGGGCCCGGGGGGCTTCAACCGACCTTGCCGGAAGGGTCTGGCAGCAGACCAAGCATGATCCCCGCGGCCGCTTGGGCGGCCCTTTGAACAACACCAATAATAGTGGCAGATCGGGGCGGCGCCTACTACCAGCCACATGATTCTTAGCAGCGCACAGCCGATCAAGCTCCTGGTTCGGAGGCGTGAGATCGACCCGCCTGTGATCCCGCCAGCCTCAGCGGTTCGAAGATCGTGTGGCACTTACTCAGCCGCCTAACCTTGCAGCTCCCATCGGCTTCACCCTGCCTCCCCCGCACCGGCCCAGCAATCAACCCCACACATGGGCGCGGGCCGCCGCGGCTGGGGCAGCCGACTCCCCGTCGGCCTCAGAAGCTGAGCAGTTTGAGCCATTCGACTTGATGGATTTATCCCTTACACGCCATTTACGTCAGCACCTACGGGTGTTCCTGCTTCACCCAGCGGTGCCCCTGTTCCACCCGGCGGTGCCCCATGTTCACAGCGCGGCATATGCCTGCAGATAGAAAGTCCAGGTCACAGGACTGGTCGTTAGGGCGACCCATGAGGCGGCTTAGGCAATCCCCAGTCAACTCGGAGGCAGCCGAAACGCACACTCTCTTGCCTCTACACGAGAAGGCCGCTGATACGTTCTGTGGCCGTAAAGCATCCCAAGCTCGGTGGTTCACCCGAGAGCTGCAAGTTATCCACAAGCGCCTGTGGATAACGGGCTCGCGCGTCTCGTGAACGAGCGTCATGCTAATTGCTCACGCGCGAGTTCGCGCACCTCGTGCACTGGCGTCGTGACATCAGAAAAGTTAATGGGGTGCCCGCCTCTCACCCAAGAAATTCGGGCACCCTACCTAGGTACCGAGGAGGACACCTAGTGGCAACCCCGGCTGTAGCCACACTCGCTCCAATGCCTGGAGGAGTGATGTTTCGTACTGTCGCACAGGGCATCATCGGTCGCAAGAAAGAAATGATCTTGTTGAGTGTTGCACTCGGCTGTGTGGTCAACGGAGACACCATGTCCGGTGTCCTTCGTCAAGCCACCTGGCTTGTCGTCGCCGTAATCGTGCTTGCTCTGGTGGACATGGTCCAAGGGGCCGTAGCGTCCCTAGGACGAACGCGGACTGATATCGAGCGCTGACATCAACAACTCTGCACGCAATCAGGGCCGGGGTCCTGCCATGAGACACCGGTCCTGACGCGTGCAGAGAGCCCTGGTGGATCGTTTACCGAATCTCTGCGAAGATCGTGAATCTTCGCAGACTACACAGTCTCCTTTCTGGCTCTCAGGAGTCGATCCAAGACCGCGACCGGAGACTGCGGATGCATCCAGCCTCGGGCGTCGAGTGACTCCTCCCACATCTCCGTAAGTCCCTCACACAGGCGCTCACGCATGCCGCGTGTCACGTGGGAGTAGCGAGCTGAGATTGACCCATCGATGTGGCCCATGCGTTCGTCCATGAGGACCTTGCGCATGCCCAGGTCCTCCATGTGCGTCTTGTGGGAGTGCCGAAGGCCATGCGGGGTGAGTCCTCGGGCAACCGGTGTCCAACATGCTGTTGCACGGCCTTGTGAGTTGCGTCCACGTACGGGCACTCCTGGCCAGGGCTCAGCCACCACCGGAACTGGCCGGGCTTCCTGTGGTGCCTTCTTCGGGTACCAGCCGGAGACTGCCGGAGTGAACAGCCAGGTGGAGAAGCCGTTCCGTCTCCAATGGGCTGTCGCCGCTGGCTCTGACCTGCCCCGTATGAAGCCCAACTCCGTGACCACCGCCTCCACCCGCTCCCGGGTCGAATCGGTGACGCGCTCTGGATGATTGAGGACGTTGGAGACGGTGCCAGTTGACACCCCGGCAGCCCGAGCCACGTCCACGAGTTTCGCGCCCGGTCGCCCGCCCTTCATGACTCCGTTGCCGGAGAAGACGTACCGGTTCCCGTGGCATGCACATGGGTCCGGTCGTCGTCGGGCAATGTGGTCGCGTACGAGCTGCACCAACCACTCGGGGCCGTCGATGGTCCGGTAGCTGTCGTCCTTCGGCGGGCAGCGGACCGTCTCGCCTGAATCGAGTTCGTAGAGCTGCCATTCGACCCGGAAGCCAGCCGACCGTACGTACTCGGTCTCCAGGCCCACGATCTCGCCCCAGCGCATACCGGTGTATCCCTTGAGGACGCAAGCCACGAACTCGTCATCTCGTCCGGACAGAAGGGCTGCCCGCTCTGCGATGAGCAGCAATCCCAGAGGGTCGGTGACCACCTTCTCCGGCCCTCGGCTCTGCGAACGGCCGGCGCGTTTCCCACGGCCGCGTCGTTTCGCTGCCGGGTTGGTCTCCAGCAGTCCCTCGTCCACGGCGTCGGCGAAGACCAAGTGCAACGTCGAACGCCATGTCTTGACGCTGGATGCCGCGTAGACCTGCGACTCCCGCCGCTCCCACGCGCTGACGTCCTCCCGCGAGATGTCCGAGAGGTTCATGGCCTCGAAGTCCGGAAGCAGATGCTCCTCAAGGTGGTGCCTGTAGTTCTGCATCGTGGAGTGGGCGAGATCCTGCGCGCCGTACCAACGGCTCGCGAACTCGCCGAAGGTCAGTCGGCCTGCCGTAGGGTCGCGCCACTTCCCTTGCCTTACTTTCACCTCCTGCTCTTCCGCCGCCCGCTTGGCCTCGCTCTTCGTGCGGAACCGGACCACGTTGCCAGCACTGTCGCGCACGGACTCGTACTTGCCAGGGGCCACCTTGTAGCGGCCCCGGTAGTACGCACCCGTCTTGTGACCGAACGCCATGTCGCCTCCTCTCTCTGCGCTTGTTGCGGGCTAAGCAGCGGGTTGTTCGGCGGTGCGCCGGCGCGGCGGTCGTGCCCGCAGTTGCTGCACGGGCGACGTGAAAGGCTGCCTTCGCCTCTCGTCGCCGGACGCTGCTACACGAGGCCGCTCCACGGGTCGCCGCTCTTCTGCCGGCCGTTCTTCGAAGAGCCGGACGATCTCGATCACGTGTCCTTCGGTGAAGCGGTAGGCACCACCGACCCTCGTGAACGGCACGCGCCGTCGCCTGGCTTGCTCCTTGAGCCACCAGTCCGAGCAGCCGAAGACGTCAGCGACTTCCTCGGGCGTGTACAAGCGAGGCAGGGCGCCCCCTGCCACCGTCTTTCGATCAGTCACTGCCGATCCCCTCCTCAGCACTGGTCCCTGCCGCAGAAACCGCAGAAACCGCAGAATCACCCGAACTTGCGGGCTGACCAGGAGTGTTGGTGTGCCGCCCCGGCTCGCCGCAGAAACCGCGAGAACTGCCGCACAAATGGAGAGAGCACGAACCCTCGGACGGGGCATGGTTGGTCGGGCAGGTTTTCTGCGGAGGTTTCGCGGATTTCTGCGGCCCGTCGTCACGTCGGCTCTGCCAGGTGCTTTCCGGCTGGTCAGCCCGGGTGCGCTGGGCATTGTGCGTATTCCGCGGTTTCTGCGGACGGTGCAGCGTACGCGTCGGAGTGCCTGCCCTCATGCCTGTCCCTCCCTCACCTGCGGGTGCACGAGGTAGCGCGGAGCCGGCGGGCGCCCGCGCTTGCCCGTCCGGGGCGGGGTGTGGCTGCGTACGTAGCCGTGTTCTTCGAGGAGCGCGACGGCGGGCTCCAGTTCGGCGATGGTCGAGAACTCCGAGCGCGAGAGCTTGGCGAACAGGTCGCGGCGGGTGACCGTCTCCCAGCCGTTCGTGGCCAGGACATCGAGGAGCGAACGGGCACGTGCCTGGGCGGCGTCGGCGCCCATGAGGTCGAAGACCGTCAGGGCGTGGTCCGCGAAGTAATCGGCGATCTCGACGGCGGCCGTCATCGTGTCCGCGTCGACGGGCTTGGCGTAGCCGTCCCGCAAGTGGCGCGCCAGGTGGAGCAGTCCGGCGATGCGGGCCGCGGCGCCGATCAGCTTCCCCGCCCACTTCCCGACGTGGCCCAGCCTCCCGCCCTTGACCCGCAGTTGCGGCTCAACGCGCTCCTCGAAGGCAGTGAGTACGGCGGACGCTTCGGACGTCAGGGTGAGCACGACGGGGTCGGTCCGGTCGGCCAGCGACAAAGTGAGAGCGATGACGTTGCGCTCGTACGCCGCTGCCGTCTGCTCCGGAACGGGCGTCGGGTTGATCTTGCGGTAGCCGACGAGCGATTCCGGGAGCGCGTAGAGGAAGCGGGCGAGGAGTCCGCGGCCGTCGAATCCGCGGTTTTTCCCGATCTCCTCCAGGACCGCAGGCTGTACAGCCAATCCCATGCTCAGGGCCGGGGATTCGATGTATTCCTCCCGCGTGCGGCGGTCGATCCGCAGCCTGTCCCCGGCGTGGCCCTTGAGGAAGACCTCCATGTTGGGGGTGCCGGAGTAGCGTCCGGCGATGATGTCGAAGATGCCGCCTTCGGCAGACAGCACCGACAGGCGTCCGCTCTGTTCTGCCAGCAGCGAGGAGATGGCTTCGGGGGTGGCGTCGTCGACCGTCAGCCTGGGGTGGGGCGGCACCGTGAGCGCTTCCGCCTGCTGTGCCAGTCCGATGGCTTCGGCAACGAGGTTGTCCCGCTCCGGCCCGTCCGCGTTCGCTGCTTTGGCAGCCGCCTTGTCGGCGGCCTCCTGCGCCATCTTGCGGGTGAGGTCCGCCTCGACGATGAGACCGGCTGCCTCCTCGGCGATCGCCTTCTCAGCCTCGTACAAGGGCCCCGTCATGGCCGCGAAGACCGCCGACTTGCGGTTCGCCGGCGGGAGAGCCACCACTACGTAGAGGTTGGTCGGCTCCCGCCAACGGCCGCGTACCTGCACCACGCTCCGGCCGCCGGCGGCCGTGGCGAGCACGCTCAACGCGAGCGCTCCGGCCATGTCGGTCGGCGTCTGCGTCTCCTCGGCGATGCCAGCGCAGAAGTCCGCGAGCCAGCCGGGCAGAGCGTGCAGTGGGAAGGTCGGCAGCTTGGGCCTGACGTTGAGCGGGATCGGCTCCTGCCAGGCTTCGGGCAGCTTCTCCTCTCCGAGTGCGAGCGCCTCCCGTACGTCGGCCGCCGTGGAATCCGGCGCCGTCGCTGCCTGTACGAGGCGGGTGCCGGCTTCCATCAGCCGCCGACGCTCGGCGAGTTCGTGCACGATCTCCGCGTAGTACGGGGCATGCGCCGTGGTCGGCACTGACTGAACGAGGCCGTGCAGGTACGCGGGCCCGCCCGTACGCGACAGGTCCCCGTCGCGGTCCAAGGCGTGCGTCACGGTGATGGGGTCGACGGGCTTCCCCTGCTCGTGCAGAGCGATCACCGCGCGGTGAATCGTGGCGTGCGCCGGGCGGTAGTAGTCCTCCACGCTCAGCGTCGCCGTCACTTCGGTGATGACGGCCGCGGAGAGCATCATCGCGCCGACGACGGCCTGTTCCGCTTCCATGTCTGCGGGCGGGCCGCTGCTCTCACTGCGGTCGGGCAGGGACCGCACATTGCCGTAGGGCGATTCGCCCAGTCCGGATGGCATGCTGGTGTCCTCCTGTTTCTTGGTTGGGACGGGAGAACCGAAGGCGGCGGGCTGCCTTGGTCGGGAGTGCTGCCGCCTTCGGGCCACCTGTGTGATGTGTGCTTCTGCGCTTCGCCGTTCTGCGTGGCGCGACGATGCGGACTCGGAGTTCACGCGGCCTGTCCGAGTGCTGCGAGCAGTTCGAGCAAGCTGCCGCCGACCGTGACGAGACGCCGTTCGATGGCCCGCCACGAGGCCGCGTCTATCGCCATGAGGCCGGAAGCTGCCGTCACGTGATCGCCGCGTTCCAGCGCTGTGAGGGCCTCCCGCAGCTCTCCGGCGGCCATGAGCGTGACGTGCTCCGGATCTTCGGCGGAGTGAGTCATCTGCCTTTCCCTTCCTGCTAGTTGCCGATGCCCCCGACGACTTCGGCGAAGGCGTTCACGAACTGGTTGATGGGCCCGGCCGCGTCCGTGCCGCCGAGGTAGAAGCCGAAGAGCGCGACCAGGACGGCGGCGCCGAGCCCGACGGCGCGGAACTTCAGCAGGGCGGCGACGGTGACGCCGAGGATGAGCACGACGGAGAGGGTCAGAGTCATGAGTGGACGTCCTTCCTGGTTGGTCAGCGGGTGCCGTCGCGGTGGATGCGGGCGGCGTGGTTGTAGATCCAGCGGCCGGCGCGGAGGCGTTTGCCGTGGCCTTCGCAGCGGCGGCAGTGCTTGCCGCGCTTGAGCTTTCCGCGGCGGGTGGTGGTGAGTTGGAAGCCGAGTCCGCGGCAATTGCGGCAGTTGCCGAACGGCGAGAGCGCGCACAGTGCGGCGTAACTCAGAGCGATGAAGAGGAGACCGGGTATAGCGGTCAGGTCAGGGGTCATGAAGCCCTCCCAGGGCCGGCTTCGGGCATGGCTGGGGTAGGGCCGCTATCCACTAGCGGCCTGATCAGGCGGTATATGGAGTGCTAGCGGGGCCGCTAACGTTAGCGGGGTGTACTGCTAGCGATAGCGGCCCCGCAGGCTCATCCGGCGTCGCGCTTTCCGTCACGCTCCGCGACAGTGGCGGTGATGTCGGCGCGGACAATGCCGCGCCGGTTGACGACCTTGCCCTCCACGCGGCGGCCGATCTGGACGGACTCGATGCGGTAGGGCTTGAGCGCGGCCGTCAACTGCTCGGCGCCCCAGCCGTCGTAGACCTCCGGCCGCAGATCGGCGAGGCGTTCGGCGACAGTCTCGGACCACGCCTTGGCCTCCTTGGCCGGTACGACGGCGAGGATGTCGGTCAGCAGCGTGTCCCCGCCCTTGGTCCGCTCCGGCTCTTCCCCGGCGGCGTAGCCGGTCAGGGTTCCTGCCTGGATGCGTGCCTTGCGGGCGCGGGCGCAGATGCGTTCGGCTTCCACGCTGTCGATGTAGTAGCCGCGGGTGATCTGCGGCTCGTCGAGGGCCCCGGCGAGGTAACCGATGCCCTTGTCGGCCTTGGTGAAGCTGGTGGCCTGGATACCGCGCCGGTACATCGAGGTGCCCAGCACCATGTCGTTCTCCAGCTGGCCCATCACCCGCAGGCAGAAGCGGGTGCCGACGTTCGCGGAGATGGCTGTGGGCAGGCTCTCCTTGTCCGGCCGCTGCGTGGCCAGCAGAAGGATGATGCCCAGTGCGCGGCCGCGCTTGATGATGGCCGTGCACAGGTTGCCCGCCTCCTTGCCGAACTCCCCGTGTGCGAAGAGGTCCTGGCACTCGTCGATGGCCAGGACCAGCGGGTGCAGGCCCAGGGAGCGGTTGGCGGCCAGTTCCGGAGTGACCTTGTTCTCCGGGCACTTGTCCTTCGGCAGCGACCCGATGACGTCCGCCCGGCGCTCCAACTCCCGGTAGACGTAGCGGATGCCGTCGAGCGCGGCCTCGTAGGTCTCGTCTTTGGCGCCCTTGGCGTAGTCCGCGGCGACGCTCTCGCCGATCGGGTCCAGGTCGCCGGTGCCCTTCAGCTCGTACACCAGCATCTCGGCCGTCACGTCCAGGGCGGCGGCCAGCAGCGGGCGGGCCAGCGCGAAGGTCTTGCCCATGCCGGGCATGGCCCCGATCAGCATGTTGTCGTACATCAGCGTGATGTCGATGCGGCGTCCACGCTGGTCGGTACCGAACGGCACGGGCTTGAACAGCGATGTCGTACCGGACTTGGCCAACGGCCAGACGGGCTTGTCCATCTTGTTCAGCGCCTTGTCGCCGACCCACAACACCATGCGGCCGGCGTGCTCGTCCGGGACCGGCTCGGGCCACACGCAACCCAGCGGGCGCCGCAGCCCGGACGCGAGCCGCTCGCGGCGGTCGAGGATGTCTGCCACCGTCACGCCGTACGGAAGGTCGACGTCCGCTCGCCAACCTGGCCCGTCCCGGGTGATCGGCGCGGGGAAGCGGATGCCCTCACCGCCCTTGCCCAGCGCCTTGTTGACCTCCGCGATCCCAAGGGCACCCATGGCGCGCTCGACGATCGTGGAGGTGAGGCGTTCGACCTGCGTGGCGACGACGGCGCGGGAGACGACGGGCTTGTCCGTCGACATGCCCGCCGCACCCAGCGCCAGGGTGACCGCGGCAACGGCCGTCGACAGCAGCCACGTCGGGGCCAACACCCACAGCGCCAGCGCACCCGGCAACCCGACCAACAGCGACAGCGCCACCACGGCGCCACGCCAGCGCACCCGACGATCCCGCTGGCGGGAGAGCTTCAGGTACTCCCCCACGGCCGAGTTGCCCAGGCTGGCCGTGGTCTGACGCATGGCTTCGCCCTCGGCATCGGACGCCCACCGCATGGTGCCGCCGACGAAGCGGGCGAAGCCGCGCGGCGCCTGGGCAGCGAGCCGCAGCGTGTACCAGGGCAGGCGCAGCGCGTGGTAGAGGCTGGTGTGTCCGGCGTAGCCGATCAACCAGCCGACGCCGTCCAGCAGTTCCGGCTTCGACCGCAGCCACGCAGGCAGCACCCTGTTTCGCCGGGCACCCCGCACACGCTCCATCAGCCCCGGGCCGGTGACGGTCAGCGGGTCGACCATCAGCGCCACGTCGCCCGACTCCTCATGCCGACCCTCGTCCTGTGTGCTGGTCGACGCATCGAGAGTGTCGGTCGGGTTGCTGCGGACCGACCGAGCCTTGTTGAGGTCGAGTACCGCGCCGCCCGACTCGTCGGCAGCCATCTCGGCTTCCAGCCGGGCGAACAGGTCGTGGTTCTTGTCGTGGTCATCGGAGTGGTTCACTGAACTTCCTTCCTTGGTTGGGAGGTGCGCGGGGCCCGGCCCTCAGCCGCCAAGCAAGCGGCCGGGCCCCGTCGTTGGGTGAGCAGGAACTTGAGCACTGATCGGGGTGCATGACCGGAAGAATTTTCCGGGCCGTCTGGCGTTCCGGGTTCACGTGTGCGCGACGCTCACGACGCCGCCGTCTCCAGCTCAGCGGTCGCGGAGTCCGAGGGGAGCTCAGCGCGCTCGTTCTTGAGTGCGTCGCGCAGCTGCCGGGAGCGTTCCTGTCCGCAGCCGACTGCGTTGCGGATCGGCTCCGCCTTCAGTTGCTCGACCGTCCACGCGGCGGTCACCACACGAGCGTTGGCCAACTGCTCAGCAAACGTCAGCCGCAGAACCTTGCTGCCCTTCCGACGCCTCGGAGTCCGTCGCGGACGCGCCGTCCGCGACGCCGCCTGTTCCCTGTTCGACTCGGCGGTCGGGTCGGATACGCACCGGGTGTCGGGGGCCGACGGCATGGCGTCGGCCGGGGCAAGCTCTCCGAGCTTCAGCAGCACGCGAGTGCGGCGGTCGGCCTTGGAGCGCCAGCGGCGCCCGTGCTCCTCCCACAAGTCCGCGCGGACGAGCTGTCGCCGCTTCTCCACTTCAAGCGCCTCGCGGTAGCTGGTGATCTCCCACAGCGTCATCCGCCGCCACAGAGCGAACGTCGAGGGGAACGCCAGCAGCCAACGCGACCGCCGGATCTTCTCCATGCGCGTACCGGTCACCGCGCCGATACGCGTGGCGTAGACGTGTGCGGCGACCTCGGAGAGTACGACCCACAGCAGCGGCATCGTGCCGTGCGCGGCTTTGGCCGCCATGTTCTGGCCGGCGGAGACGTTCAGGTAGCAGGTGACCAAGGTCAGGGCCCAGGGCACCCAACGCACCCACGCCAGCGGCATGTTCATCCGGATCAGCAGCAGGTTGGCTGCGGTGAAAACCGGGATCGCGACGTCAATGCCGGTCGGCAGCATCCACGGTTCGGTGAAGCCCCACCGCTCAGCGGCCCTGGAGACCGAGCCGAACGAGACGGCGAGACCAAGCCCGCCCACCCCAGCGCCACCAGCGCTGACCGTGCTCAACAGGATGCGTTCCGGCCTGCTCAGCGGCGGCACCTTCCTGCCAGTGACGGGAGCGCGCTTGATCAGGTCAACGCCCATCACGCGGCCCTCCGCTCGCCGCGAGTTTCACGGTCGACGGAGGTGGAGCGCAGTCCGGGGGCCGAGACTGCCGCCCCCAGCGGGGAGACATTCTGCGACGCACGCGTGTCCCTGGCCAGGTCCACGACCAACCTCACGGCCAGATCGAACAGTTCCGGGTCCTCGGCGAGGATGTCGCGACCGGCGTCGAACCGAGCCGTACGTTCCTCGTCTGTCTCCTCGTCGGGACCAAGCCAAAGGTCCAGCGCGAGTTCTAGCGCGTCGTCATCTGTGACGACCTGGTGGTGGCCGATGAAGTGCCTCATTGGCGCCTGCTTCCTGGTCGGGACGGGACGCGGCGTGCCTGCGTTTGGTCGGGAGTGCCGCCGCTCTGCACCACCGAGACGGTGCAGTGGCCAATCGCCCTGTGCGAGTGGTCATGACCCGCGACGCCGCAGCTCAGGCGGCATCACGGATCAAAATCACTCGGGATCAACACGCTGTTGAGTTGTCAATGAACGGTCGCTCCGGCCAGCGGGGTGCTCATTGTCGGGCTTTAGAATGACCTAGGTCTCTGATCAGGGCAAGTGGTTCCCTGCACTGAGTTGGATTGACCTAGACCGGTTAGGCTTCAGGTATGGAGTGGACCGCCGAAACACCGCCGACGGCCAAGGACATCGCCGCCTACTACCGGCGGGAGATCGCGAACGGCAACCTCGCGCCGTCGCATCAACTCCCGGCCGGCCGCGGACTCGCGGCCAAACTTCACGTCGCGACCATGACCGTGCAGAGCGCGTACGCCCAGTTGGCGGCCGAAGGGCTCGTGGACACCCGCCAGGGAAGCGGCACCTTCGTACGCGACGCCGCGAGCGGCGCACCGAGTGCTCAGGACGCTGCTCAGGGTCTGCGCGAGCTTCAGATTCAACTCAACGCCGTCACATCGCAGCTCGCCGAACTCACGACCCGCGTCACGGACTTGGAGACCGAGAGAGCTTCGGACGACGGGCCCGCTTCGTAGCTCGCCGACAGCAGTCGTAATCCCACTGCGGTTCATCCCTCCTTCCATCGTCGTCTCCCTTCTCGGTTCTGCGTCGATAGGCTGGTTGTGCCTGTCACTCCGTTGTAGACGGGGAATCGGCTGACCGACAGAAGAGACATGTGGCCGCCGTCACCCAGCCACATGGGCCACATGGGGGAGGCGAAGTGGGGCAGAGGCCGAGGGACTTGACTCCGAATGCCAGCCCACAGCACTACCTCGGCGCCGAGATGAGGGCCTGGCGAACTCAACGCGGTTTCTCGCTTGGCAAGTTGAGCAAGTTGATCCTGTTCAACCCCAGTTACATGGCCCGCGCAGAGCGCGGCGACCAAGCACCGTCTGCCGACTTGATCACTGCGTACGACCACGCGCTGAACGCCGGCGGTTCGCTCGTACGCATCTTCCGGCGGCTCCGGGAGAGCGGCGCGACTGACGGTTTTTCGCGTGGCCATGTGTCCAATCCGGGGCCTCATGTGTCCAAGGGCCATGTGGATCTGGCAGACGCGCCGGACGCTGAAGCATCGTCGTCGGAGGGGATCGCCGTCCCCGCTCGTACCGACGACGGAAGGATCATCTTCGTGACGATCTCGCGGCGTACGTTGCTCGGCACCCTTGGAACCGCGGCGGCGAGCGCCGCTTTCGCAGATGCCTCAGCCGTCGGTGCGGCGGCCCCAGCGCGAGGGTCACTGTCGAGCGCCAATGCGATCGAGCATCTGGAAGCAACTCACGGCGCGCTGATCAACAGCGACAAGCTGTTCGGGCCCTACCAGAGCATCCCGATCGTCGAGCGCCAGCTTGCGGCCATGAAGTCCCTGCGCGAGGAGCTGCGGGGCGAGGACCGTAGGAAACTCATCTACCTCC
Source organism: Streptomyces nanshensis (assembly GCF_001751255.1). GTDB lineage: Bacteria > Actinomycetota > Actinomycetes > Streptomycetales > Streptomycetaceae > Streptomyces > Streptomyces nanshensis_A. The sequence continues at coordinate 39,590 of NZ_LJGW01000293.1, forward strand.
ACGCTCGCTACGCGGAGTTCGCTGGCTGGCTCCACCAAGACACCAGGAACTTCCGGGCCGCGCAGCATTGGATGCGCGAAGCCCTGGAAATGGCCCATCTGACGAATGACAGGCAGCTCACGGCCTTCACCTTGGCGCGTCGGAGCCAGCTCGCCGCCGACATGGACGACTCCGTCGACGCTCTGGATGTTGCCGAGGCCGCAGAGCAGCACGCAGAGCCGAACAGCCGACTCGCGGCGGTGGCAGCCGTGTTCGGAGCCCACGCCCACGCTCTGCGAGGCGCGGACGACGCCTGCTTGCGCGCTTATGACCACGCTCACGACCTACGTCAAGCCATGGACGCCGACCCGGATTCGTCGCTGGGCGTCTGGCTCGACGCGGCGTACATCGAGGCACAGCGGGCCCGGAGCCTCAGCACTCTCGGCCATTACCAAGCGGCTGCGGAGAGCTTTGGACGAGCTGTCGCCGATCTGCCCGCGGACTACCACCGGGAACGAGGTGTTCACCTCTCTCGGCAGGCCGTAGCACTCGCCGGCGCCGGTGAAGCTGATGAAGCCGGCCGAATAGGGATGCAGGCCCTCCGCATCGGCGTGGAGACGGGTTCCGGGCGCATCACTCGCGAGCTTGCTCAGCTCGAATCCAGCCTGATCAAGTGGCATAACGTACCCACCGTCAACGAGTTCCGAGACGCGATGCAAGAGGCCGTGCTGAAGCAGGCGTGACCCGCTGCCATCCTCAACTCCGCAAGTTCTTAGGAGATGTCCAGTGCCCCGCCCGTACGTCGTACTCAAGGTCGCAACGTCGATCGACGGCTACATCGACGACACCAGCGACTCACGACTCATGCTCAGCAATGCGGAGGACTTCGACCGCGTCGACCAGGTCCGCGCCGACTCCGACGCCATCCTCATCGGCGCGAGCACAATGCGGGCAGACAACCCCCGGCTCCTGGTGAACAGTGAGGAACGTCGGGCAGCGCGCGAAGCAGCCGGCAATCCGGCCTACCCCCTCAAGGTCACGGTCACCAAGAGCGGCGGCCTCGACGCCGACCTGAAGTTCTGGCATTACGGCGGTGACAAGGTCGCCTATACGACGGATGCGGGGGCGGAGAAGCTCAGGGCACGCCTGGGGCAGCTCGCCGAGGTTGTGTCCACCGGCGAGGATCTGGACTTCGGCAAGATCTTGGACGACCTCGGGGAACGGGGCGTCGGCCGCCTGCTGGTCGAGGGAGGCAGCCAGGTTCACACCGCGTTCCTCTCCCAGAACCTCGTCGACGAGATCAACGTTGTTGTTGCCCCCCTAGTGGTCGGCCAGGCTGGCGCCCCGCGCTTCCTCAACCCAGCGGACTACCCCTGGCCCACGACCCGGCGCATGACACTTGCCGAGACACGGCAGATCGGCGACGTCGTACTCATGCGCTTCCTGCCCAAGCAGGAGAGCGACGCCTGAGCGTCGTTCCCGTCAGACGCTGCGAAGCAGACGCGAAGCCAGCAATCCATCTGGCTTCTTGGGGCAGAGGTCGTCGGTGGATCAACTGCCAGGTTCGATCGGTACTTCGTACACGATCTCGCTGAAGGCGGCAGGAATGACAATGTCCGCAGTCTCAATGGGGCGACCGTCGGCATAGTAGGTGCGCTGGATGCGCGTCACGAACGAGCCTCGCTGAACCCCGAGGAGTTGGGCCTCTTCTGCTGTGGCCCCTCCTGGCTCAGGCTGCTCTACAGCATGGCTGATCTGCACGCCGATCTCCGCCATGCGCTCAACCACCCCGCGGCCTGCGAACGGGCCTCCCTCGGGGAGTACAACGATCGTGCCGCCCGTGAGGCTGTAGGGCTCCCAACTGGTCGACAGCTGCACCGGTTTGCGGTCTGCCATGAACTCGTAGCTCGTACGAACGCAGAGGTCGCCGACCTCAAGTCCGAGTCTTGCCGCGATCTCAGGCGATGCCGGAACCTTCGCTTCGGTGCGGGAGTCCCAAGTCGCTGTCTTACCCAGTGCGGCCATGTCAGCCCGGAAGGGCGAGCCCTCGCGACGCTCACGGCTTAGTGAGCGCACCATACGCACCCGTTGCCGCGGCTCGGCCACGTACGTACCGGAGCCGGCGCGGCCTTCCAGCAGGCCCTGAGAGATGAGCATCTCCTGCGCACGTCGAACGACGTTGTCGCCGACGTCGTACTCGCTCGCCAGCCGCGCCCGTGAGGGGAGCCGCTCCCCTGGTGACCACTCACCGTCCACGATGCGCTGCCGGAGCAAGTCAGCGATCCGAAGGTAGGGCGGCTGCTCAGGCATGTAGAAAATCTAGTTCACCAGGTCTAACCTAGTTAACTAGGAACACTCCAAGTGACCACCTGGTGCCGGAGGTACGCCGTGCCCTTAGCCGCGTCCCGCGCGCGAAAGATCATTGCGTGCCTTGTAGCTGCCGGCTTCGAACCGCGAGTGATGAATCAGTACGGCGGCGTCCGCGTCGAGGTCGACTCCAAGCAGCCGTCAGACGACTCATGGCGGCCTCTGTTAGCCGCGCTCGAACTCGCCGACAGATTCGGAGCGCACAGCAACTCCTCCGGTTTCAGCACCGCGTGGGCCCTCGTCTGCGCGGAGACCTTCGGTCGCGCCGACCGAAGCACCGGCCATCAGCCATGAGGAGCTGAACGACGTGAATCCCCAGCCGTACTCATCACCGCGGCGTGCACCTGGACGCGGGTCGGGCTACTGCTCCCCGCCTTGTCACATCGGCAAACACAGCGAGTGCAGGCACGCAGTAGCCAAGCCTCCGCGACCAGGCATCCCGGTCGTCTACGACGCGTGCAACTGCCCCTGCCACAAGAGGGCGCGCGGTGGCTCGCACTGAGAAGGAAGTCGCAATCGAAGTCACCGTCGCAACGGTGAAGCGAGGAGATGTGATCACGGTGGGCGGCCAACCCATGACCGTACAAAGCCTGTTCAACCTGCCTGGCGGCGGAAAGCGCATCGGATTCGCCAGCGGGGCCGTGCTCACCCTCTGGCCGGGCACCACGCTCACCGCCCTGCGGATCGCGAAGGGGTGGTGACCATGTGGCCCGACCGTGCCAAGTGCATCGTCTGCCAGCAGAACCGTGCCGACATGATGCTGGTTCGAGTCATCGAAGCAGGTTCGGGTCCGGGACGAGGTCTCTACGCCTGCCCCACCCCGTGCGCCCAGACCTGCGCCCTGAGTCCGTTAGCGCCCGATTGGTTGCAAGACGAACTCCGTGCTCGCGGCTTGTGGCCACAAGACTCCTGACCGCGCCAAGGGCAAGCCCGTCCGGTTGGCATCCGAAAGGCATCCAACGCCTTCGCTGGATGTGCCTCAAGTGGACTCCCGTGGGCGGAACGGTCGAGTACTGGGAGCCTCAATTCCCGGATGCCTCTTGGCATGAGACGGATCTGCGCACTTCGAGGCCGGTGATGAGTCGCTGACTCGGTCTGGCAGGCCGCCTCAGCTCTTGGGCGCGGTGCGGGCGGATGTGACTTCGCAGCCCGCTCTCCGGTAGACCGGGGTCATCAAGCGTGTTGCCTAGCGGGGGAGTTGGCCATGGCAAGGGTGGTCGTTGTCCACGGCGTCGGGCAGGAGTTCCGAGGGCCCGTGCTGATGGGACAAGAAGTAGGTCCGGCGCTTCGAGACGGGGTGCGCCTGGCGGGTGGTTCGAAGCTCGGTCCGGAGGATGTGGCGTGCGCATTCTACGGGCACCTGTATTTCGAGGAGGGGACACGCTCCTCAGATCTGCCTCCATGGGACGAGACGGACGTCGAGGAGGGACTTGAATGCGAGCTGCTCTCGGCTTGGTGGGAGCAGGCAGCGCGGGTTGACCCGGCAGTACTTGGTCCTGGAGCGGGGGGCTCGCGGGGCCCGGTTGGCTTTGGTGCATCTCGGCTGTTGCTGTCGGAGCGTGTCCGGGCAGCTCTAGACGCGTTGAGTGGTTCGCGCTTCTTCGCGAATGTGTCCGACCGGCTTCTCATCCTTGCCTTGAAGCAGGTGCGTCGGTACATGACGGAGTCTGACCTGAGGTACGAGGCCCAGGCTCGCGTCTCTGCGGAGATCACCAAGGAAACGAGGGTGCTGGTGGCACACTCACTTGGCTCAGTTGTTGCCTATGAAGCCCTCTGTGCGCACCCTGAATGGCCGGTCACCGATTTCGTCACTGTGGGGTCTCCGTTAGGGATGCGCAACGTCGTCTTCGATCGGCTCCAGCCGTCTCCTGTCCACGGGACCGGCGCTTGGCCTGGCGGTGTCGTGCGCTGGACGAACCTTGCCGATCGCGCCGACATCGTCGCCCTTCCCGACCGGCTGGCATCGCGTTTCGGTGACCGGGTCGAGGACGCTTCGATCACCAATGGTGTCCGAATGCACGATCTGCTGCGCTACCTCACTGCAGCACGCACAGGCTGGGCCGTTGCACAGGGCTTGGAGGACTGAAGCGATGGCAGCGCAGGGTCGCAGGTTTCTGATCGCGATGGGTGTTGCTGTGTACGCAGACGCGGCCATCGACGATCTGCCCGGTGTCCGTCAGGACGTTGAGCGTGTGCGCGAGTTGCTGGAACCGATGGACTACACGGCGGTCCTGCCGGAATTGGCGGCCGACCCCGACAAGAGCCTGGTGGAAGGCATCGAGGACTGGGTGCTGGAGACCGATCTGAGTTCCCGGGACACAGTGATCCTCTACTTCGCCGGCCACGGCGTGAAGGCTGCCGATCGGCATTACCTGCTGTGTGCCAACAGCAGGCCCGGGCGTTACACCTCAGCACTGGCCAGCGAGGATCTGTGCCGCCCTCTGATGACAAGTCCGGTCGGACATCTCCTGGTCGCGCTCGATACCTGCTATGCCGGTGCAGGTACGGACGAGATTGCGAGACTTGCTGCCGAGCTGGCTTCTTCGCAGCGAGGCGAAGCCGGACGCTGGATGATGGCGGCTGCACGAGGCAAGGAACGAGCGTGTGAGAACGCCTTCGTGGAAGCCTTGGCCAGTGTCTTGGACCAGCCACGGGCGGGCGCCCACCAGGAGTACCTGGGCGTACGCGAAGTCACCGAACGGATCAACGAGTACTTCCGGGACAAGCACCCTTCGCAGCATGCTCGCCACTCGACGATTGACAGTGACGGACACGACCCCTTCTTCCACAACAAGGCTCACATCAGGGGCTTGCCGGCTGACGACCTGGACGTCGACACTCTGACGCGGCTGCGCAGGCAGACCCGCGGCCACTTCGATGCGCGAGGTCGGGGCGTTGAGAACGCTAGCGATCGCGGGGACTATTTCACCGGCCGGACGGCCGCACTAACGGCACTGGCTTCGTGGTTGAGTGCACCGCGGCACGACCGTAAGGCACGAGTGATCACCGGTGACCCTGGGTCGGGGAAGTCTTCGCTGCTCGGCCGCCTCCTGATGCTGACAGACGCCGACCACCCGGCCCGTGCCACCGCTTCTGCACAAGCCTTGCCCCCAGAGGGGTTGGCGGTCGTTCGCCTACACGCCCGGCGCGTCGCGTTGGAGGATCTGGCCACCGACCTGTCCGCCGCGCTCGGTCTGTCCACGGACAGCGACCGGGACGAACTCCTCGCTGCGATGGGCGAGCGCACCAAGCCAATCGTGATCGTTGTGGACGCTCTCGATGAGGCTGGCACAGCGGGGGACGCCATCGAGGGCAACCGCATTGCTCGTGAGCTCCTACAACCCTTAAGCACGCTTTCCGCCATACGACTAATTGTTGGGACTCGACGCCCGCTACTCCCTGCTCTGGGCAGAGCGATTGTGACTCTCGACCTGGACGAACCCGAACACATCACCAGTCAGGACGTGACCGACTACGCCTGCACTCTTCTCCTTGATGCTCAGGATCTTGATAGTCGCTCTCCGTACGCGGGCCGTCCTGGGGAAGCGAGTGAGGTAGCCAAGGGCATAGCCGCGCGGGCGGGGAAATCGTTCCTGGTCACGCGGATGACGGCACGTGCTCTGGTTCACGGCCAAATCACCGTGGACACCACCTGCCCCGGCTGGGAGGCGGAACTGCCCAGCGACGCGGGCCAAGCATTTGCCGCGTACCTCGAACGATTCGGCTCTGATCGTCCGAAAGTGGAGCGTCTGCTGCGGCCCCTTGCCTACGCCCAAGGGGCAGGGTTGCCCTGGTCCACGATATGGGCGCCGCTGAGCGAAGCTCTCTCGGAAGTCCCCTGTCCGCAGGAGGACCTGCGTTGGCTCCACGAGCACGCTGGGGCCTACATCGTCGAGACCTCCACACCCAACGGATCGGCCTATCGCCTATTCCACGAAACAATGGCCGAGCACCTGCGTGAACGAAGCGACGACGCAGCCGCCCACCAAGTAATCACAACCGCGCTCCTGGCCCGGGTTCCCCGCGATCCACGCACCGGTCTCCGCGACTGGCCGGCCGCCCACCAATACGTACGAGACCATCTCGCCACACACGCGGCAGCAGCCGACTCTCTCGACAGAGTGCTGCACGACAGCGAATTCCTCATCCACGGCACGCCGACCCATCTGCTGCGCGCACTTCACGCCGTGCACACTGACGAGGGTCGCCTTCGCCGCGCCATCTATCGGGCCTCAGGACCTGTACATTCCTCCGCCAGCCCGCAACAGCGCCGTGACATCCTCGCCATCGACGCCACCCGTTACGCAGAAACCGCTCTCGCCCTAGAACTCTCCAAGGAACGCCCATGGCGCCCTCAGTGGGCAACTGGAGTTCTGGTACACCCTGCACTCCACAGCATCCTCTCCGATCGCGGTTCCGTGGATGCTGTTGCGTGCACGGTGATTGACGGTCGGGCTCATGCGGTCACCGGAGGCAGCGACGAGGACGTCCGGGTGTGGGATCTCGTGGACGGTTCGCTTCGCGCCACGCTGTCTGGGCACACGGATTGGATCCATGCTGTTGCGTGCACGGTGATTGATGGTCGGGCTCATGCGGTCACCGGAGGCAGCGACGACGGGGAGGTGCGGGTGTGGGATCTCGTGGACGGTTCGCTTCGCGC
>NZ_LJGW01000262.1 GCF_001751255.1 Streptomyces nanshensis
CGCGGAATGCGCGGAATGTACAGGCGGACGGGTCGACGGACGTGCGCGGAGGCGGACCCTCCGGCTCCCGGCCGTCAGCCGGGCTCGCCCGCCGCGGCGGCGTCCGTACGCTCCCCGTTCCGGCCGTGCGCCGTCGTCAGCAGATCCTGTGCGACTTCGAGGACCGCGCGGCGCTTGTCCTCCTGGGAGCCCTCGATGCCCTGGAGCGTGAACATCCCCGCGTGCATGGTGAACAGCGCGGCGGAACAGCGCACTTGATCGCTCAGGTCCGCGCCGGGCAGCCGCACGATGTCGAGCAGCTCCACCAGCCGTTCCTTGAAGGACTCGCCGATGCTCAGCTCCCGCATCGTCGCCTGGTTCTCCTGCATGAAGCGGTGCAGGCGGTGCGCGTCGTGCAGCACCTCGCTGTAGCGGCGCAGCACCTCCAGCCTGGTCTCCAGTCCCGGCTGCTGCTCGCGGGCCCAGGCGATCAGCTCGTCGCAGGGACGGCTGAGGTCCTCGAACAGGCTGATGACGATGTCTTCCTTGGTCTTGAAGTGGTAGTACAGCGCGGCCTTGGTGACGCCGAGATGTTCGGCGATCTCCCGGAGCGAGGTCTTCTCGTAACCGCGCTCCGAGAACAGCTCCAGCGCGACGTCCTGGATGCGCTGCCGTGTGTTGCCCCTGCTCATGAGCGCCGGCTCCTCGTCCTCCGAAAAACTTACTTGACGCCCGGCTAGTAGCGTCTTACGTTGCTCATGCTACTCAACTAGCCGGGCGTCAAGTAAGGGAACGGGGAAGCGGAATGAGCGCAGGAACGGCGGCGGCACCCGCCGGAGAAGGGACCGGCAGCCCCGGCCCCAGCGTGCGGATGTCGGTCTTCGCGCTGATGATCGCCGTGATGCTGGCCATGCTCGACAACATGATCGTCGGCACCGCGATGCCCACGATCGTGGGGGAGTTGGGCGGCCTGGAGCATCTCTCGTGGGTCGTGACGGCCTACACCCTCACCACCGCCGCCTCCACACCGCTGTGGGGAAAGATCGGCGACATGTACGGGCGCAAGGGCGTCTTCCTCACGTCGATCGTGGTCTTCCTCGCCGGCTCGGTCGCCTCGGGCGCCGCGCAGAGCATGGACCAGCTCATCGGCTTCCGCGCCCTGCAGGGCCTCGGCGCCGGCGGCCTCATGGTCGGCGCGATGGCCATCATGGGCGAGCTGGTGCCGCCCCGTGAGCGCGGCAAGTACATGGGGATGATGGCGGGCGTGATGTCGCTCGCCATGATCGGCGGCCCGCTGGTGGGCGGCACCCTCACCGACCACCTCGGCTGGCGCTGGGCGTTCTACATCAACGTCCCGCTCGGCGGCATCGCGCTCCTCATGGTCGTCACGCTGCTGCATCTGCCCGGCAGGCGTGCACAGGGGAGCATCGACTACGCGGGGGCCGCGCTGCTCACGGTGGGGATCACCTCCGCCGTCCTCGTCACGAGCTGGGGCGGTACGGAGTACGACTGGTCCTCGCCGCAGATCCTCGGCCTCTCCGTGCTGGCCGTCGCCTCGGTCGCGGCGTTCCTCGTCGTGGAGCGGCGGGCCGCGGAACCCGTGCTGCCGCTCGGCGTCTTCCGCAGCCGGAACTTCTCGCTGATGACCGTGATCGGCTTTCTGCTGGGCTTCGTGATGTTCGGCGCGATGACGTTCCTGCCGCTCTACCAGCAGAGCGTCCAGGGCGCCTCGGCCACCAACTCGGGGCTGCTGCTTCTGCCGGTGCTGCTGCCGATGATGGTCGTCTCGGTCACCACGGGCCGCGCCACGACGCGTACGGGCAGATACCGCGCGTACCCGCTGATCGGCGGCGCCCTCATCCCCGTCGGGCTCTTCCTGCTCGCGCAGCTCGACGTCGGTACGAGCCGGGTCACCTCGGCGCTCTACATGGCGGTGCTCGGCGCCGGCATGGGCTTCCTGATGCAGCTCACGATGCTCATCGCGCAGAACAGCGTGGAGCTGAAGGACATGGGCGTGGCTTCGTCCACGACCACCCTCTTCCGTACGATCGGCGGCTCCTTCGGCGTCGCCCTGATGGGCACCCTCTTCGCCGACCGCGTACGGGAGACGATGGCCGAGCGCGCGGGCGCGGCGGCCAAGGCCGCGGGCGGCGGATCCGGCGGCGGCAGCGGTACGCCCGCCCAGCTCGACGCGGCCTCGCTGGCGCGACTGCCCGCACCGGTGCGGGAGGCGTACGAGTACGCGGTGGCCGACGGCACCCATCTGGTCTTCCTGACGGCCGCGGCGACGGCGCTGCTGATCTTCGTCGCGACGCTGTTCGTCAAGGAGGTGCCGCTCAAGGACGGCAGCCAGGCACCGCAGGAGGAGGCCGCCGCCGAACCGGTCGCCGGCGTCTGACCGGGACGGCGCCGGGCCGGACCCGCACGGAGGGGGAGCGGGACCGGCGCCGGTGTCGGTCCCGTGTGGCAGCCTGACGGCATGAACACCCCGGGTATGGCGCGGCTGCGCGCGATGCGCCTGGCCAAGGACGCCATGGACCGCGACTGGGCGGACCCGGATCTCGACCTGGACGCGGTCGCGGCGTACGCGGGTTATTCGCGCTACCACTTCGTCCGCGCCTTCAAGGCCGCCTACGGGGAGTCGCCGGGCCAGTATCTCGCCCGCCGCCGCATCGAGCGGGCGGAGGAGCTGCTGCGCTCGGCCGGCCTCTCGGTGACGGAGATCTGCATGGCCGTGGGCTTCACCAGCCTCGGCACCTTCTCCGCCCGCTTCAAGAAGCAGACGGGCACCAGCCCGAGCGACTACCGCAGACGCCATGTGCGCCGGGCCGCGGCGATGATCCCCGGCTGCTACGCGATGCTCTTCACCGGCGGCTTCAAGGAACGTCAGCACCCCGCGCCGCAGGACGAGCCGAAGGGCGCCCCGGAGGAGCGCAACAACGGAGAAGCACCGGCCAGGCCGCTCTGAGACGGTGACACGACAGCCGGGGCAGAGCCGGGAGCAGCGCGTTCCCACGGCTCTTCCCCGTCCACTCCCCGTCCACCGCGACCACCCGGAGCACACCGTGATCAAGAGTCTGTCCATCGTCACCGTCTGGACCACCGACCAGGAACGGGACAAGAAGTTCTTCGTCGAGACCCTCGGCTTCACCGAACGCATGGACCTGCACATGGGCGACATGCGCTGGATCACCGTCAGCCCGCCCGGCCAGCCCGAGGTCCAGCTCACGCTGATGCGCCCGGACGGACCCGGCCTGGACCCGGAGTCGCAGAAGGCCGTCGAGACACTGGTGCACAAGGGAGCGCTGGGGGCGGGCGTCTTCGCCACGGACGACTGCCGCGCGACGTATGCGGAACTGAAGGCGAAGGGCGTCGAGTTCGTCCAGGAGCCGCAGGAGCGTCCGTACGGAATCGAGGCGCTGTTCCGCGACCCGTCCGGCAACTGGTATTCGCTCACGCAGCAGTGGCAGCAGGAGGGGCTGGACATGAGCAAGCCCTGGAGCGGCTGCGTCGAGGAGGGCGAGGAGGGCTAGGACGGCGCCGCGGGCTGACGGCGGCACGGACACGGCGACGCCGCCGGTGCCGGAGCACCGGCGGCGGCCGGAAAGAGGGTCTGCATGCGGCCCTTGACCGGGCCGGTACGAGGAGCGTCGGGTCAGGTCATCGGCAGCCGGTAGACCCCGCCGGGCAGCGGCTCGACCAGACCGTCGGCCACCAGCCCGTCCAGCGCGCGGGCCCGCTGCACGGAGTCGTTCCAGACCCGGTCCAGCGTGGCCTGCGGCACCGGCGTGACCGCCTCGCGCAGCACGGCCAGCAGCTTGCCGCGCACCTGCCGGTCCGTACCGGCGTAGGTCTGGGTGCGGCGCGGAGGGTCGACGTGCTCGGGGCAGCCCGCGAGCTGCCAGGCGCAGAGATGGGTGATGGGGCACTTCGAGCACGAGGGTGCGCGCGCGGTGCACACGAGCGCCCCCAACTCCATCGTGGCGGCCGCCCAGCGCGCCGCGGTCTGCTCGTCCTCGGGGAGCAGCGCGCGGGCGAGCTTGCGCTCGGCGGCGGTGGTCGCGTTCGGCGGGTACTGCCGGCCGGTGACCGCGCGTGCGAAGACCCGCCGGACGTTGGTGTCCAGGACCGCGTGCCGCTGTCCGTACGCGAAGGAGGCCACGGCCGCCGCCGTGTACTCGCCGACGCCGGGCAGCGCCAGAAGCTGTGCGTGCTCCTTCGGCACGTCGCCGCCGTGCCGTTCCGCTATGGCGGCCGCGGCGCCGTGCAGCCGCAGAGCACGCCGGGGATAGCCGAGCCGGCCCCAGGCGCGTACGGCCTCGCCGGGCGCCTCGGCGGCCAGGTCGGCGGGGCGGGGCCAGCGGCTGAGCCACTGCTCGTACACCGGCAGCACCCGGTTCACGGGCGTCTGCTGCAGCATGAACTCGCTGACCATGACGCCCCACGCGCCCGCTTCGGGGCGGCGCCAGGGAAGGTCTCGGGCGTGTGCGTCGAACCATTCGACGACGGGTGAGTGGAGTGCGCGGGCGGTCTGCTCGACGGAGCCGGTGCTCTCCGCCGCGTCGTGGCCGGGCTCGGGCTCGGGGGGTGCGGTCTCGGTGGTCGCAGTCATGGCAGGACCGATCCTGACACGGGGGCAGCCGCCCGAGAAACGCGACGCACAGGGCGACGGGTGACGTCTGTGCGGACTCACGCGCAGGTGACGCCCCGGCCGGGACGGCGAGTTGGGCCCGTGGGGCGCGAAGTGGGCGTCGGCGTCGGCGAGATCGCGGCACACGGACGCGTGATCTTCGCCGTGCGGGGCGTTGGCGTATGTGGTCTTACGGGCAGCCGTACGGGCCGTCGGCAGGGGAGCCGTACGGCGGTGGTGCGGAGGACGGCGGGCCTGAACGCGGAGGCTGCGGGCGGGTGTTGGCGCCGGGAGCGGGGTGCGGAGGTCCGCTCATGGAGCGTCACAGCAGCCGATGCGCCGTGCGTGTGCGGGGTTTTCGCGATTCGATCACGGCGTATCCGCACGTTCATCATAAAAGTTGCCGCATCGTGCGACGGGTACCGGGCTGTGGCGCGGCAGTTGTCTCGTAAGGTTTCCGCGTGGGATCACTGCGTAATCCGATCGGCCCTCTCCCTTCCTCCATCTACTGGCGCAGAAGGGCAGTTGCTCTTGTCGTCGTGGCGCTGCTGGTTCTCCTGGCGGTCTGGGCGTTCGGCCTGGGCGGCGGTGACAGCGGCAACCAGGGCAAGGGCGACGACAACAAGCCGCCCGTCAGCACGATCACCCCGGGCCCCACGGAATCCGGCCCGACGGTCCCCGGACGCCCCGGCGGGCGCGACGAGACGACGGACGGCGGCGGCTCCGAAGGCGGTTCGGGCGGCGAGGACGACGGTGGTGCCGGGGGTCCGGGCGGCGGCTCCGACGGCGGCTCGGGCTGGCAGCCCGGCACCGGCGGCAGCGGTTCGTCCGGTTCTGCTTCCTCCGGTTCTGGCTCCTCGGGTGCGTCCGGTTCCGGCGGTGGCGGCGACGGTGCGGGGGGCGGCAGCGCCTCTGGCGGTTCGGGCTCCGGTTCCGGCTCGGCGGGCGGTGCGGCCGTACCGGCGGNCCGGGCTGCGGCTCGGGTGTCACGGTGTCGCTGCGCAGTGTCCACAAGGAGTACAAGGCCAAGGAGAAGCCGAAGTTCGAGCTGACGGCGAAGAACAAGCGCGGCACCGCGTGCAAGCTCGACCTGGGCCGCGAGGCGTCGGTCGTGACGATCAAGGACGCCGACGGCAAGAAGATCTGGGCCTCCGACGACTGCGTACGCGGTGAGAAGCCCGCGCTCTACCAGGTCCCCGCGAGCGGGACCTCGGTGCACACCTTCACCTGGTACCGCGAGCCCAGCGCGGCCGACTGCGGTACGCCGTCGAAGAGTTCGGTCGACTCCGGCGACTACGAGATCGAGGTGGACGTCAAGGGGCTGAAGAAGCTCGACGCCTCCTTCGAACTGACGTAGCGGAAGCGGAAGGGGGCGGGCGTCTCCGTCCCGCGCGCCGTCACCTCGGCCCGGTACGTCTCGCTCCCGTACGTCTCAGTTCCGTACGTCCTAGACGTAGCGCTCCAGAATGCTCGACTCCGCGAGCCGCGAGAGGCCCTCCCGTACCGAACGGGCCCTTGCCTCGCCCACGCCGTCGACCGTCTGCAGATCGTCGACGCTCGCCGCGAGCAGCTTCTGCAGACCGCCGAAGTGTTCGACGAGCCGGTCGATGACCGCGCCCGGCAGCCGCGGCACCTTCGCCAGCAGCCGGAAACCGCGCGGCGAGACCGCCGAGTCGAGCGTCTCGGGGGCGCCGCTGTAGCCCAGCGCCCGCGCCACCGTGGGCAGTTCGAGAAGCTCGGAGTGCGTGAGCCGGTCCAGTTCGCTGAGGGCCATGCCGACCGTACGGGAGCGGCGTCCGCTCGGCTCCGGCACATAGTCGCGGGCCACCAGTTCGCGCTCGGGCTCGACGCCCGCGATCAACTCGTCGAGCTGGAGGGAGAGCAGCCGCCCGTCCGTGCCCAACTCCACGACGTACTCCGCGATCTCCGTGGCGATGCGGCGCACCATCTCCAGCCGCTGCGCCACGGCGGAGACGTCGCGGACCGTCACCAAGTCCTCGATCTCCAGGGCCGAGAGCGTGCCCGCGACCTCGTCGAGCCGCAGCTTGTAGCGCTCCAGCGTGGCCAGGGCCTGGTTGGCGCGGGAGAGGATCGCGGCCGAGTCCTCCAGGACGCGGCGCTGCCCGTCGACGTACAGGGCGATCAGCCGCATCGACTGGCTGACGGAGACCACCGGATAGCCGGTCTGGATCGAGATCCGCTGCGCGGTGCGGTGCCGGGTGCCCGTCTCCTCCGTGGGGATCGAGGCGTCCGGCACCAACTGCACGCCCGCACGCACGATCTTGGTGACGTCCTTGTCGATGATGAGCGCGCCGTCCAGCTTGCACAGCTCGCGCAGCCGGGTCGCGGTGAAGTCCACATCGAGGACGAAGCCGCCGGTGCACAGCGGTTCGACGTTCTTGTCCATGCCGAGGAGGATGAGTCCGCCGGTGTTCCCCCGCAGGACCCGCTCCAGGCCGTCGCGCAGGGCCGTACCGGGCGCCACCGCGCTGAGCGTCGCGCGCATCAGGCCCTCGGCACCGGATCCTCCCCCACCGGTCCTGCCGGGAGCTGCTGCCCGGTCATTGGCTGCCACGGCACTCCTTCGGTCGTTCGTGCGTACGGCTGGGACCGGGGCAAAGTCTACCGGCGGCGCGCGTGGCACCCTACTGCGCTGGCGCCGCCGCACCCTCCCGTAGCTCGCCCGTCGCCCTGGAGCGGACGGGCAGCACCGCCAGCGCCTCGCCGATGTCGGCGACCTCGCGGACCCGCATTCCGTCGGGGACCTTGCCGGGGTCGGCCGGTACGAGCGCGTGTGTGAAGCCGAGGCGCGCGGCCTCGGCGAGGCGGCGCTGCACCCCGGTGACCCGCCGCACCTCGCCGGCGAGCCCGACCTCGCCGATGGCGACGAGGTTCTTCGGGAGGGGGGTGTCGCTCGCGGCGCTCGCGAGGGCGAGGGCGACCGAGAGGTCGGCGGCCGGCTCGGAGAGCTTCACGCCGCCGACCGTCGCGCTGTAGATGTCCCGCTTGCCGAGCGCGCTGATCCGGCCGCGCTGCTCCAGGACCGCCAGGATCATCGAGACCCGCGAGGTCTCCAGACCGGACGTGGTGCGCCGCGGGGAGGGGATCTGGCTGTCGACCGTGAGCGCCTGCACCTCCGCGACCAGGGGGCGCCGTCCCTCCAGCGTCACCGTGAGGCAGGTGCCCGGCACGGGCTCGGAGCGCCGGGTGAGGAACAGCCCGGAGGGGTCGGCGAGTCCGGTGATGCCCTCGTCGTGCAGCTCGAAGCAGCCGACCTCGTCGGTCGTCCCGTACCGGTTCTTCACTCCGCGCACCAGGCGCAGTCGTGCGTGCCGGTCGCCCTCGAAGTGCAGCACCACGTCGACGAGATGCTCCAGCAGCCGCGGCCCCGCGATCGAACCGTCCTTCGTGACATGGCCGACCAGCAGCGTCGACATGCCGCGCTCCTTGGAGGCCCGGATCAGCGCCGCGGCGACCTCGCGGACCTGCGCGACACCGCCGGCGGCGCCGTCGATCTCGGGGGAGGCGACCGTCTGCACGGAGTCCAGGACGAGCAGGCCGGGCCGCACCTCGTCCAGGTGCGCGAGGACGGCGGACAGGTCCGTCTCCGCGGCGAGATAGAGGTGGTCGCCGACGGCGCCGATGCGGTCGGCGCGCAGCCGCACCTGGCCCGCGGACTCCTCGCCGGTGATGTAGAGCGTGCGGTGGGAGGCACCGGACGCCTTCGCCGCCACGTCGAGCAGCAGCGTCGACTTGCCCACGCCGGGCTCGCCCGCGACCAGCACCACCGCTCCGGGCACCAGCCCGCCGCCGAGCACCCGGTCCAGCTCGGGGACGCCGGTGCCGCGCGCGGCGACCCGGGTGGTGTCGACCTCGCCGATGGGCAGCGCGGACGCGGAGACGCGGCCGGGCGTCGTCGTCCGCACGGCGGGGGCGCCGCCGGTCTCTTCGACGGTGCCCCAGGCGTGGCACTCGGGACAGCGGCCGAGCCACTTCGCCGTCTGCCAGCCGCATTCCGAACAGCGGTACGTGGGGCGGTCCTTGGCGGAGGGTTTGCGGGCAGCCATGGACGCCACCGTAGACGGGGGCACCGACAGCGAGGCGGGGAGCCCGCGGTGCGGGGCCTCGGCCGGGGCAGCCGGTATCTGCCCTGCCGACCGGTGCCGGCCGGTGCCGACCGGTGCCATGGGTCCCGGCCGGTCCCAACTGGCCCAAGCGCGCTGCCCGTTCCCGCCGGGTCACTCGTGCGTGGCGTCCCGGCGGTGACCTCCGTAAAGCAGTTCGTCCCCTTTCGAGGGAGATGGTCACCCGTAAGGATTAAACCTGGGCAACCTGGTCCGCAGTGGATGCATCGCCCGCCTACCGTCTCCGGGTGATGAGCAGCAGGCGCGACCACCACACGCACACCACCGGCGCACACCGCGCGGTCCCGGTGCGGCGGCACAAGCAGGAGCAGCGCTCCGCCCGTGCCAAGACCTTCGGCGGTGCCGGGGCGTTCCGCAGGACCGGGGCCAACGGCCAGGCGCGGGCGGCGGCTTCGGCCGTCGCCGAGGATCCGGAACGTTCCGCCGCACCGCGCGGCGCGGGCGCGACGTCCGGCACGGTGCCCTCGTCCG
>NZ_LJGW01000255.1 GCF_001751255.1 Streptomyces nanshensis
GGCGGCGGCTCCGGCTCCGGCTCCGGCTCCGGCGGCACCAGCGGCTCCGGCCGCGTGGTTCTCGCGGGCGTCGCCCTGCTTGCCGTCGTCCGCGCCGTGCTCCCCGCCCTTCCCCTGCTTCTCGTCGTTCTTCTGATCGCCGTCCTTCTTCTGATCGCCGTCCTTGTCGCTCTTGTCGTCCTTCTGGGCGTGCTCGCCCTTCTTCGCGTCCGCGCCCGAGGTGGACTTCGAGCCCGCCCCGCCGTCCTTCCAGCCGGCCTCCGCGAGCAGCGACTGTGCCGACTCGACGTCCTGCTTGCCGAGGGCGTCGCTGTTGTCGGCGTATCCGTCCTGGTCGATCATCCGCAGATGGCTGCCGAGCGACTTGACCGGCAGCCCTGTACCGCGCAGCGCGTGCTTCGCGAGCGCGTCGCGGTCGATGGCGCGGGCGACGGCCCGCCGTACCCGCTCGTCCGCGAGCGGACCCTCGGCCCCGTTCAGCGCGAGCTGTGTGTACGCCGGCTCGAAGGCGTGCCGCACGGCGACGTGGCGGAGCTGTCCGTCCCGCTTCGCCTGCGCGCGCAGCNCTCCTCGGCCGACTTGCGCGAATGTCCTTCGCGCTTCCCGCTCTTGGCGTCCTCGTCGCCGCCCTTGTGTGCGCGGACGATGCTGCGCACCGTGGCCACGTCGACGTCCGCCAGGTCCAGATCGCCCTTGCGCAGGGCCTCGCGGCGCTGGTCGCGCGGGACGACGCGGAGCGAGATCCGCTTCAGCTTCGCCTCGTCGCCCCACCACTTGCCGTTGCGTACGAGTTCGACGGAGGTGTCGCCGTGGTGGACCTTCTGGACGCGGAAGGGTCCCGCCGAGACGGGGAGCGACTTGCGGGCGGCGTGCTTGAAGGCCTCGGGCCGGGTCATCACGGCCTTCGGATAGAGCGGTGTGAACAGCGACTTCCAGTCCGCGTAGGACTTACGGAAGACGACCTTCACCTCATGGGCGTTCGCGCCCTTGGTGATCTTCTGAATCCGGTCGTAGCCCGCGTTGCGCGCGGCGCCGAAGGACTTGTTCCGGCCGCTGAGCGCCTTCCACTGGGCCTTGAAGTCCGCCGCCCCCAGCGCGCGCCCGCTGCTCCACTTCGCCTTCGGGTTGAGCTTGTAGACGACGGTCTGGCGCGGCTCGCGCGCGGTGACGTCCGCGGACTTCAGATAGTCCTGGTTCGGCTGCGGCCGCGCCGCGGAGTCGAGCGTGAAGAGGGACGGCAGGGTCGCTCCGGTGATGCGCTCGGTCGTCGCGTCGGCCTCGGGCTGGAAGGCGTTGAGCGTGGGCGGCAGGGAGTCGACCGCCCAGTGCAGCGTGCGTCCCGAGGCGACCTGTTCGCGGTCGAGGTGCGGGACGTCTCGCGCGGCGCCGCTGCCGCCTCCTTCGGAGCTGGGCCCTCCGCCCTCACCGGATGTGCACCCGGCGAGGGGGATCAGTGCGCCGGCCAGGAGGAGTGCGAGGGAACGCCGGGTGGCTGCGTCGAGAGCTTGCGCGGCTGGCATGTCTGAACCTCCGGGGGCAGACGGGGCCCGACTGTGCGTACACGCGGCTCGGTGCCTGCGTGGGCACGTTCGGCGGCATAGGCGTTTCATCACATCTATCGCCCACTGAAGGTGAGGCCACCTGCCGTGGCCCGGAGACTCACCGGCTGGCACGGCACGCCACTCGTGCGGAGCACAGGGCGGGTACGGCGGCGCGGGGACGGCGTATCTTTGACTCAGTCAAAGAAGGGGAGGGTGCCCGGTGTCCGCTCAAACCGTCCGCGAAATGCGGGAGTTCAACCGCTTCTACACCAACCTGATCGGCGCGCTCGACTACAGCCGCCACCTGCACACGCCGTACACGCTCACCGAGGCCCGCGTCCTGTACGAGCTGGTCCACGCACCGCGTACGGACGCCGCCGATCTGCGCGCCGCGCTCTCCGTCGACGCCGGACAGCTCAGCCGCATGCTCGCGCGCTTCGAGGAACGGGGGCTGGTGCGCCGCCGGCCCTCGGAGCTGGACGCCCGGCGCGTGCGGGTCGAGCTGACCGACGAGGGCCGGGAGGCGGCGCGGCTGCTGGAGGAGCGTTCGCAGAGCGCCGTCGGGTCGCTGCTCGACGGGGTCGCGGCGAACGACCGCGAACGGCTGGCCCGCAGCCTCCGTACGGCCCGCGGAATCCTGGCGGGGGACGGTGACCGGGCGGACGGCAAGACGGAGACGGACGACACGGCAGAGGGCGCCGGCGCCGGGCGGGTGCGGCTGCGGGGCCCGCGCCCCGGGGACCTGGGCTGGATCGTCGAGCGCAACGCGTCCGTGTACGCCGAGGAGTTCGGCTGGGACGCGACGTACGAGGCCCTCGTCGCGCGCATCGTCGCCGAGTTCGCCGCGGAGCACGACCCGGCGCGGGAGGCGGTCTGGATCGCCGAGCTGGACGGGCGACGGGCGGGCTGTGTGATGTGCGTGGCGGACGGCGCCCCGGAGACGGCCCGGCTGCGGCTGCTGCTCGTCGACCCGGCGGCGCGGGGGCACGGCGTCGGGGAGCGGCTGGTCGACGAGTGCGTCGGCTTCGCGCGGAAGGCCGGCTACCGGTGGCTGGTGCTGTGGACGAACGACGTGCTCGCCGCGGCACGACGCCTCTACCAGCGGGCCGGATTCGAGCTGGAGGGCGAGCAGCGGCACCGCAGTTTCGGCCATGAACTGACCGGACAGGACTGGCGCCTGCGGCTCTGACCGCCGGTGCGCGGGGCCGGCGGAAGGCGGGTGCCCGGCGGTGACCGACGGTGGCCGGACGCGGACAAAATGCGTCGACGTCTCACCGGCCGCTGCGGCACCCTCCTTCCATGACGACCTCCTGCTGGCCCCTCTACGGACTGCGGATCACCACGCCCCGGCTGGAGCTGCGCCTCCCCGGCCTGAGCCTGCTGGAGGAGCTGGCGGCGGTGGCGGGAGCGGGCGTGCACGGCCCGGAGGAGATGCCCTTCTCGTTTCCCTGGTCGGACGCCCCGCCGGACGTACGCACCCGCACCACGTTCCAGCATGTGCTGGGCACCGTCGCCGAATGGCACCCGGAGAACTGGACGCTGAGCCTCGCCGTGCTCCACGACGGCGCGGTGGTGGGCCGCCAGGATCTGACCGCCCGCGACTTCGGCGTCACCGGGGACGCCCAGACCGGATCCTGGCTGGGCCTGCCCCACCAGAACCGGGGACTGGGCACCGAGATGCGGGCCGCCGTGGCGCATCTGGCCTTCGAGGGGCTCGGAGCGCGGACGCTGCGGTCGTCCGCGATGACGGACAACCCGCGCTCCCTGGCCGTCTCCCGGAAGCTCGGCTACGAGCCGGACGGGCTGGAGACGGTCGCCGTACGGGGCGAGGCGCGGACGCTGCGGCGGCTGCGGCTGGAGCGCGCCGCGTGGGAGCGGCACCGCACGGTCCCCGTCGGGGTGGAGGGGCTGGAGCCGTGCCGTGAGCTCTTCGGCGCCGGGCCGGGCTGACGGCGGCGGCGGTACGGCGCC
>NZ_LJGW01000291.1 GCF_001751255.1 Streptomyces nanshensis
CCCGGCCCTCGACCGGGGGCGGGGACCGCCTCGACCCCGGCACGGCCTGCCCGCGAAGGAGCCCCCCCATGGCCGCAGCAACACCGATCACCCTCGACACCAGCAGCATCGAGCTCGACAACGGCGAGAACCTCCGCCACCTCGACCCCGGCGACAGCACCGAACTGGCCGCCGACACCGGCCACCCCGGCCTGTGGATCGCCACCGCCAGCGGCGAGTTCGACGACCGCATCACCCTGACCCCCGCTCAGACCGTCACCGACTGCACCACGACGGCGGCCGACTGCCGCTTCTCCGGTACCCGACACGCTCACCCCCTCGACTCCGCCGGCCGTCTCCAGCCCCGACCGGCCGAAAAGCCCCCGCGCACGCGAACGCCGCAGCGCCTCCAGCGCGAACGCACGAATGGCGTAAGCGCGAGGGCGCCCGCTACGTCGGCCGCGGCACCCCCTGGGGCAACCCCTACGCCGTCGTCCGCATCTCCGACGGCCGCCACGCCGTCCCCGACCCGCACGACACCCTCGCCAAGCCGCCGGTCTTCACCAGCAAGCAGGAAGCGCGCGCCGAAGCCGTACGCCGCTACCGCCCCTGGCTCGACGCCCGCCCGCACCTCATCGACCGCGCCCGCCGGGAACTCGCCGGACGAGACCTCCTGTGCTGGTGCCCGCTGACCGACGACGGCAACACCGTGCCCTGCCACGCCGACGTCCTCCTGCACATCGCCAACACCCCGGCTCCAAGACCCGCCACGACGGCCGGTGAGCGATGAGAAGCCCCGCAGCTCTCCAAGCCGGCCGCTGGAACATCACCCTTCAACGGTGCGCGCTCACCATCACCCGCGGCCCCGACCCGAACTGCCGCAACTGCCGCGGCACCGGCGGAGACTGGCGCCCGCACCCCCTGGGCGCCGACTGGGACGAATACGCATGCCTCTACCAGGCCCGCACCTGGCACATCCCGCTCACGCCAAGCCGCCGGAGCGATCCAAGGCCTCCGTTCTGATCCCGGCCAAGAGCACGCGCCACACCGCCGACACCTTCTGAAACATCACGACGAAGCACGCGAGCCGGGCGAACGCCCAGCGAGCGAGCAACCTGGCCCGCCGCGTTCGCCGCGCGCACGAGACCGTCCGGCATCACGCAGACTCCAGCAACCCCCGTCACCCCGTTCGCCCCCCGCGGGAGCGGGGCGAGGCACCTCATCGCGAAAGGAGACACACCATGCCCCACACCCACGCCCGGAAGGACGACCGTGCCGCCGCCCCGACCCCCGCCGGGACCGACGACGCGATGACGAAGGCCCTACTGCTGGACGAACTGCAGCAGCGCATCCCGCTCGACGGTCCCCACCTCGCCGACCGCCACCTCCTCGACGCCGACGAACACACCACGTACCCGCTGCCCGGCGTACCGCACACACGAGAACAGGAAATCACCGCCTGCGCGCACGCAGCGCTCGCCGCCGCCGGGCGGGACCAGGAGGCGCTGCGCTCCGTCTCCCCAGCCGGCCGCCGCTTCTTCGTCCGCCTCGCCGACCCTGCCGCGGCCAAGACGTGTACGGCGGCCTGGACCGCCGACGGGTACCGAGTCGTCAACGCCCCGAGCCTCCTGGGCGCGGCCGCGGCCGCCGCCGACGAACGCCCACCCGGCGAGGTCGAGTTGCGGGTCGAACCGCCCCTACAGCTCCCGGACGGCCCGTACCGTCCGACCCGGCTGACCGACCAGCAACTGCGGGACCTCCGCGAACGGGCCCGCCGGGAAGCAGGACCGTTCGTCGACCCGGCGCTGGTCGTCCCGAAGTTCCACAGCATCGAGTGGGCCGAAGCGATCGCCGGCTACACGCTGGAGAAGCTCGACTGGCCGACCACGTACCTGCTGCACCTCGGCCTGAAGGCCGAGCCCGAACCGCCGACCATCCCCGGCCAGCAGGCATCCCGCGAGAAGCACGCACAGCACGCGGCCACCGTCCGGGCCGCGACCGCCGAGCGGCACAACGAGCGCGAGGAGGAAGACACCCGCCGCTGGCGGGACTTGGCGGAAGCCTGCCCCGTCGAACTCGACGTACGGGAGAACCTCAACAGCCCCGCCCGTCGTCGCGACGGCCGCAGCATCGGCCCCCTCCGGCACGCCACACCCCGCACCGACGCCGTCTCGCCCCGGCGCCTCCACCCCGCGGGCCGGGCCCTGTGCGAAGTCACCCGGGAACGCCGCCTCGGCGACCCGATCGACCAGCACGCCACCTGCCGAGCCTGCTGGCAGTACGCCTCCCAACTCCAGCCCGCCAGCACCTGAGACGGCCGCCGTACGACGCGGCCTACCCCCTCCGGCCACCGGGCGACGGCACCCGCCGCCCGACGCTCCTGCCTGACCACCACCGGCTGAAGATCCCGCTCTGTGACCCGTGCCGCGCAGCGCGCACCGAACAGCGCCGCGCGCCTCAACCGCAGACCCTCCCGAACTCACCGAATACGAGGCCACATGACCAGCACCCGCGAAACCGCCGTCGATCTCCCCGAGCCCGCCGTCATCCTCCTCCTCGGAGTGTCCGGCTCCGGGAAGAGCACCCTCGCCCGCACATGGCCCGCCGACAGCGTCCTGACCGGCGACGTCTTCCACAAGATCGTCTGCGGCGGCGACATGGCCGACCAGACTCCGCAAGCACGGAACGACGCCGCGGCCGCCCTGACCGCAGCGCTCACACCCCGCCTGCGACGGAAATACACAACGATCATCGACGCTACGAACAGCCACGACGCCCAGCGCCGCGACCGCGTCACGCTCGCCCACGAGCACGGCATGCACGCCGTAGCGATCTGCATGACCACCCCGCTGGAGGAATGCCTCCGCCGGAACGCGCGCCGCCCCGCCGCGACGAAGGTCCCGCCCGCCGACGTCCGCCGCCAGCACGAGAGGCTCACCCGCGCCCGCCCGCACCTGAAGGACGAGGGCTTCGACCTCGTCGTCACCTCCACCCAAGTCGCCCGCCTCGGAACGCTCTTGCAGCGCGCCAGCGACACCCGCCGCCAGGAGCTCGGCTTCGACGGCAACGGCGGCCTCGGCCGGCAACTCCTGGTACGGCAGGTCTTCGGCCGCGACATCGAGGACCTGGCCACCTGGCAGTCCGAAGACGGCCCGGTCCGGGACGGTGACCGGCTCACGATCGGCCTCGGCAGCGACGCCCTCGACCTCACCTACCGTCCCGACGAGAACGGCGGACCCGGCTTCGACGCCACGGTGCCCTGCCCCAACTCGCCCTGCCCGGGCCCGGCATGGCAGCCCGCCCACAGCGCCACCGACCTCCTGGCCGTCCACAACGGCCAGCCAGCCGATCCGGACGACACCGGCTGCGACACATGCGGTCTCCGCCCGACGCCGGCGACCTGAACCCGCCCTCGCCGTGCGACACCACGGCGCTTCATCGCGCGACCCCCGGCAGACCGGCGGCAACGGCGACAACCAGCCCACCAGACCTGCCGGGGCGCCCTCACCCGCGAAGTACCGCCCACGAGAGAGGAACATCAGCATGTCACCTGCCGCCTTCGTGCGCTCCCGCCCCCGGAGCCTGACCGCCCTCGCTCTCGGCGCCTTCCTGCCGACACTCGGCTGGGCCGTCAGCACCGTCAAGTGGCACCACCGCCACACGGCCGCGGGCAAGGACGGCCTCACGGGCGTCCTGCGCCGCCCCGAATTCACCGCAGCCGCACAGAAGTTCCTCGACACCTTCGGCGACCAGGCCGTGTTCTGCTTCATCGACGTCGACCATTTCAAGCAGATCAACGACACCTACAGCCACGCCGCGGGCGACGCCGTCCTCGTCGAACTCGCCAGGCGGATACAGCACTGGGCCGGAGCCCACGGCCCTGTCTCCCGCGACGGAGACGAGTTCGTCGTGGTCACCCGCATTCACCCGGGCCACCGCCAACTGCGCCTGGACCACCTCTCCGAGCTCCTCTCCACTCCGGTCACCTTCGAAGGCCGCCTCCTGCGCGTCTCCGCCTCGATCGGCGTGGCCGAGCCCGCCACCCTGCACAGCCGCAACGTCTCCGCCCTCCGGCGTGGAGCCGACGTCGCCATGTTCGAAGCCAAGCGCGCCGGAGGGCACGCCGGGATGCTGGCCTACGCGACGCGCCAGCACGCCGACGCCCCCAGCCGCAACGGCCGCCGCATCGGCCGCCCCGGCACCGCACTGGATGTGGAGGTCGCCGCGTGACGACGAAGACCCGCCGCATCCCGCCGCGGCTGGAGACCTCAGCCGTCTACAAGTCCCCGATCAGCAGCCCCGTACGAGCGGGCCGGGCAGTACCGAAGTGTGTGTCCCGCCCCGAACTCTTCGGCCAAGGCGCTGACTTGGACGAGGAGGAGGACGACCCCGCTGCCAGCAGTACGGAGCATGCCAACGCATCCGGCAGCGACGGGGCCGAGCCGCCGCCGGACGAACTCGCCGATCTCTTCCAGGACTACAACGCAGATGAAGCGAAGGCGGTCTGCCGGATGTGCCCGATCGCCGAAAGCTGCTGGGCGTACGCCCTGCTCAGCCCTACGGCGACGCAAGGGGGTGTGTGGGGCGGGATGACGGAGCCCGAACGGGACGCCATGCGCGGCCAGTTGCGCGACCGTCTCGGCGACGACTGGGAGACCAAGCTCGCCACGAAGGTCCGCCTCTCGGCACGCACAGACGGAACACGCCTGCCCTGAACAGCGCACGCCTGCCCCTCCGATACGGCCCGGGGCGGCCGCCGGCGCCATGAGCCCGGCCGCCCCGGCGCCCCACTGCACCGCACCTGGTGCGCCACCTGCACCGCCGACCGCCCAGGAAGGAGCCGCCATGAACCCCAGCCCGGAGCAACTCGCCCGCGAACTGGTCCCCACCGGCCGGTTCGGCGGCCGCCCCCCCACCCNNCCCACCCACCCTGCCCACCACGAACCCCGAGGCCGACCGACACCAAGCCGAGGTGTACGAAACGCTTGCCCACTGGACGTACGACCGCGCACGCCGCGACACCGAACGCCGCCGGGCCACCACCAAGCGCCGCGCGCTCCACGTTCCACCCCCAGGGCAGCAACTCACCAGCAGGTGAGCGGACCCGCCATCCCCCCCGGCGGCACGTCGCCGGGCTCAAGCCTCAAGCCCTGGCCCGAGTCCTGCCGAACCTCACAGCCGCAGCGACGTACCCGGCAACACGATTCAGGAGGTTTCAGGAGGTGTGCTGTTGACCGAGCAACTCGCGATCGACCTGGACAACCCCACCGCGTGCCAGCGGTGGTTCAACGGCCGCCATAGCTGGCGCCGCACCCGTGACGGAGGCTTCGCCCCGGACGCCTACACCGTCCGCCACGCCGACTACCACCAAGCCCGTGCGTTCGTCCTCACACACCACTACAGCAACAGTTGGCCCGCCAGCCGCTTCGAAATCGGCCTCTACACAAGGCCGTCGGGAGGACACCCCGAACGACTGGTCGGAGTCCTCGTTCTCGGTATCCCGATGCACCCCGCCGTCCTCACCAACGCCTTCAGCAACCTCACCCCCTACGCCGAGAGCCTCGAAATCTCCCGCCTCGTCCTCCTCGATGAGATCCCGGCCAACGCCGAGTCGTGGTTCACCGCGCGAGCCCTGAAACTGGCCTACGCACACGGCATACGAGGCGTCGTCGCACACGCCGACCCGCAACCCCGCGTACGGCAGACACCCCACGGGCCCGAGCGCCTCCACCCCGGACATTGCGGCACGATCTACCAGTCGCTCGGCATGCAGTACCTCAACCGCACCCGCCCCAGGCGCCTCACCGTCCTCCCCGACGGCAACGTCCTCAGCGACCGCGCACAGGCCAAGGTCCGCTCCGGCGAACGAGGCCACCACGGAGTCGAACGCCGCCTCGTCCACTTCGGAGCCCGCCCCCGGGCCGCCGGTGAAGACGGCCGCCGGTGGCTCGCCGAAGCCCTCGAGGACATCGGCGCCACGACGCTCGACCACGGAGGAAACCACCGCTTCTGCGGACACTTGCCGCGTGTTGCCGCTTGCTCCGTGACGCTACCAGGGGCGAGGGCTTCGTGGCCGATCGCTGTGCGCTGGAGACGCTCGTCGACGTCTGTGGGAGTTGGCTCATCGAGCACTCACGGAACACCAGTCAATGCATTGACCGGTCAACGCTTTGACCGGTATGGTGGCCTCAATGAGACAGTCCACCCAGGAGAGCCATCATGCGCTTCCAACACACCATCGAAGCCTGCAACAACGCCGAAGACCCCGTGTGGTACGTCGTCGTTGCTGGGGACGACGCGGAAGAACATGCCGGCACTGCCGCCCAGTACGGCCGCGAAGTCCTCAAGAACTGGATTGACGACCCGGGCAACTGGGGGGATGACGCAGAGCCCGAGATCACCGACGAGTACGGCAGCCCCTACCTTCGGGTCGTGGTTCACTTCGGCGACGACGAGGAACGCGATTCGCAGTACCCGGTCGCCACGATCGGCGCTGACGACCTGGAAGAGCCGCCCGCTGAAATCGCCGCCGTCGAAGCCGCCCGCGATGCCAAGCTGCACGCCCGGCACCTCGACTACCTTGCCGACGAGCGCCTGGAGGAAGCGCTGCACGCAGCACGCGCAGCCGGACATGGCGCCAACGCTCTTGCCCGCATGCTGGAAGGCGCCGTATCCCGACCTGTCGCCCTTCGCATGATGCGATGACCGCCCAGGGCGACTCCTTATTCGCAACAACATCCGCGAGAGCCATGGAGGGAACTGATCATGGGACGGGAAGTGCGGCGTGTGCCGCTCGACTTCGACTGGCCCCTCAGTAAGACCTGGGACGGCTTCCTCATGCCGGACCGGTACGACGAGGACAAGTGCCCCGACTGCAAGAACGGCTACTCGCCGCAGGCGCAGAACCTGCTGGATCTCTGGTACGGGCGCTTGCCGTTCAATCCGCAGAGCACCGGATCGACGCCGCTGCGGCACGACACCCCAGCCGTACGTGCGTTCGCCGAGCGCAACGTCTCCCGCGCGCCCGAGTTCTACGGCACTGGTGAGGCCGCCATCGTCCGCGAAGGACAGCGTCTGGCGGATCTGTGGAACCGCTCGTGGTCCCACCACCTCACCCAGGACGACGTCAACGCGCTCGTCGACGCCGGGCGACTCATGGACTTCACCCACACCTGGAGTCGCGAAGGCGGTTGGCAGGCGATCGACCCGCCCGTCGTGCCGACCGCCGAGCAGGTCAACGAGTGGTCCCTCGGCGGCTTCGGCCACGACGGCATCAACACAGGTGTCGTGATCCGCGCCCGCTGCGAGCGCGAGGGCTTCAACGAAGTCTGCCCGACCTGCCAGGGGCACAGCACGCTGGAGAAGTATCCCGGGCAACGCGCGGAGGCCGAGGCATGGGAGGCGACGGGCCCGCCGGAAGGTGAGGGCTGGCAGCTGTGGGAGACGGTAACCGAAGGTTCCCCCATCAGCCCCGTGTTCGCCAGCGCTGACGCACTCGCCGACTGGATGTCCGACCCGGAGCGCGGGGACCAGTGGGTTCCGGCCGAGACGGCGCGGAAGTTCATCGACGAAGGATGGGCGCCGACAGGTATCGGCAGCCCTGCTCGTGGCTACGTGTCCGGCGTCGAGGCTGTCGGCTGGCGCGAAAGCTGACCATGGCGAAGTACGTACTTTCGACATCACGGATCTCGAGGAGGGATGACCATGAGCAGTCAGGAAGTGCAGTATTTGGGCATCACGGGAACGGACGGGGCTGGTTGGAAGGTCATGGTCTGGGAGACCCCCAGGGTGAGCTGAACAAGGTTCAGTCCCGCATCGACGCCGGAGAGGTCTTCACCTCGGTCACGGTGACCACGAGCACGTGGCAAGGCGATTCCACGTCCACGGTCACCCTCGATGCCCCAGTGGCCTCCTGCCAGCTTCTCCCGCTGGAACCGACCGTGATTCGGGGGAGTATCACCCCGCAGGGCGAGGGGGACCGGTACACCTTTACTCCCGAGTGACGGTGCCCGTGTTCGTAGGGTCGCCGATCTTCGCAGCGGGCCCGCTCTCGCGCTCCAGGACAAACCCAAGCTGAGTCAGCTCCGGCGTCGTCGGTTGAGGTCAGGGACCGCCGCGCGGTCGGCCAACTGCCTCTCCAAGTCCCTGTTGGTCTTCTTGAGCCGGTGGTTCTCAATCTCCAACACCTGCACGATCCGGGTCAGGAGCTGCGTCTGGGTGCGCAGGTCGTCGCGCTCGGCGCAGACACGTGCCAGGTCCTGCTGATGCTTGACCGCGCGGGCCCGCGCGGTCTCGGGCATCGCATCGGGAACAGAGTCGCGGGCCTTGACCAGGGCGTAGAAGAGGTCCTTGAGACCCGTGTGCTTGTGGGTGAGCTTGTTGCGTCGCAGGCCGGCTTCGGCGGCGAGCGAGACGATGGTCAGCTTGCCGTCGGAATGCAGTGGGGCGCCGATCAGCAGACGCACCATGGCGTCGCTGATGGCCCTCACTTCTGCGGCGCCCTCGGAGCCGGCGTGGGCGTGGGTGAGTGCCTGGCTGACGAGTTGGGCCAGGGCCGCGCCTCCGTGCTGGCCGGTGACGAACTCGTCGGGGGCGCTCAACGTGATTCCTCGGGGTCGTCTCCGCCTGCCTGTTGTGCCTCGTGTCGCCGGATGATGTCGGTGAGGCGGGCTTTGCGCTGCTGTTCGCGGGCCGCGATGGGGTAGGGATCTAGGCCCGCATCGGCATCGATCCGGGTGACCTCGGCCCGCAGGGCGGCGATCTGGCTGTCGGTGCGGCTGATGTTCGCGCAGGCCAGATGGCAGCGGGAGTGGTCAGGGGTGCTCCCGCCGCCGTCGCGGGCGCGGCCCCGGTCCGGATTGCACAGGGCCGTGAACGCGTCGTGGTTACAGGTCAGGAAGGCTTTGGGATCTTCGTAGACCTGGAGTCGGGGGTTCGCGACCAGCGCGCGCAACTCTCGCTTGCCGAGGTAGGTACCGGCGTAGCGGTTGGAGAACTCGGCGGCCGCGGCGCGGTAGCGGTCGGCGGCCGGGCCGCTGACCTTCTCCCCGGCGGCGATGCGCTCTCCGGCCTCGGTGAGTGTCTCGGCCAGGGCCAGGCCCTTCTCCTGGTCCAGGACCTCCAGCATGTCGGCCTTGGAACGGCCGGCGTACGACTCGCTCATGGCTGTGGCCGCATGTCCGTACTGCACCGCTAGGGCGATCCGGCCGCCGGACTGACGGTAGATAAACCATGCGATTGTGCGGCGAAATCGGCGCAGTGCCACGGCGCCGTCGGGATCGGAGGGAATCATCTCGTGAGTGCGGCCGTGGCCGGCGGCGAGCTGGTTGGCCCAGGCGGTGAAGGCCCGGATCCGCTCCACGGCAGCGTCGGAGGACAGCTGCGTGCGCGTCTCGATCGTCCGCCGGGCGCCGCGGAAGAGCGTCCGGGTGAACAGCAGCTCGCCGCCTTCGAGTTCCTCGGCAACGGCGATGGCGCGGGCGACGGGCTCCAGCACAATCCAGGGATCCGGGCGTAGTTCGCCCTCGGGGATCGCGTTGCCGTCCTCGTCCAATACGCCTTTGAAGTGCTGGCCGGTCACTTGGAAGCGCACGGTGCCGTCGCGGCGCTCGGTGCGGGTGCAACAGCCGCGGCGCAGAGCCAGAACTTCCTCGGGGCGCATGCCGGAAAGGTAAGCGCAGCAGATCAGCGCGGCGGTGGACAGGTGCAGCACCAAGGTGTCGACGTCGTCGAAGCCGATCGACGGCGTCCAGGGGGAGTTGCCGATCCGACCGGTGATCGACACAGCGAGCGCCGGGGCAGAGCCGAAGTGCTCGGGCCGGAGCTGATCGGTCATGGAACTGCGGGCGACGGTCACCTGCCCGGGGGTGACGCCGAGGGTGGCGGCCAGGAAGGTGTTGGCCATCGGTGGCAGCGCGCCGCCGTACCGGGCAGACAGGGCGGTGACGGTCGGGCCGGCGCTGGCGGGCAGCCGTTGTCCGCCAGCGAGCATCTGGCGCAGGTGGTCGCGGACGATGTCGATGCCACCGGGGGTGGCTCGGGTCGGGATGGAGTCCAGTAGGCGGCGATGCTCGCGTGCGGCGGCCACGATGTCGTCTCCCATGTCCAGGACAGTGCGCAGCGCCCACACCAACAGCGGTGACATGACAGCCGGGTGCACGATCGGGATCGCGTTCTCCCCGTCGGGGGCGTCGTCGTTGGCGCCGAGGAAGTCGGACATGACCGCGGCCGGGTCCTCCCACGGCGGCATGACCAGCCGGTCATCCTCGGGCAGGTACGGCGCGTAGGCCCACAGGCGGGAGAGGACGCCCAGCGCTCTCTGGTCGGTGCGCCAACGGCGCCCGCCCGCCCGGAGGTGCTCGGCGTACGCCTCCAGGTCCTCGGTGGTGACCTGAGACAGCGTGGCGACGCCGCGAGGCGCAAGCCACACCGCGAAGCGAATCCACTGCTGGAAGTAGTTGCGCAGGCTCGACGGCTGGGTCACGGAGCGCGAAGCTCGCTGCTGGAGCAGGACACTGGGGGTCGGCGCGTGCAGTTCGGCGAAGGCGGCGCGCTTCAGAGCCGCCCGCAGCTCGCTGGGGCACCGGCTCCAGTCGATGACCAGGGGGCGGGTGGATTCCTGGCGGTTCATCAGCGACAGCCGCCAGGTGAGGTCACCGAAGCGCGGCAGCTGCGCGGGATCGACACCAGACCGCAGCCGGGCGAACGGCAGAACGAAGGTGTCGGGCACCGGGTCGATCAGGCCGGGCCCGGACGGTTCGGCGGACGGTTGCGTCACGGATCGAGCCTCCGCTCCAGCATGCGGTGGATCAGCTCGCGATCCCGCTCGGCCGCGGCTGCGACGAGGCGGGGCCTGCTGTCGGTCGTGGTGTAGGTGGCCAGGAAGTCGCCGATCCGTGCGTGATGGGCCGCCCAGTCCGCCGCCCAGACCGCGGGCGTCACCGCGGAACGCAGCGACTCCAGTGCCTGGTGGAGGTAGGCGATGCGGGGCAGGTCTCGGCCGGTGGCCACCGCGTTGCGGCAGGCGAAGCACAGCAGGAACGACACCGAGCACGGCGTCCCGGCAACTCCGTGGTCGGAGTGCAGGAAGTCCGCGCACGAGGCGACCGGGGTGCGCAGCCGGTCGGCCACGATCCGCCGCGCCACCTCGATGTCGACCTCGGCCTCTTTCGCCACCAGCTCTGCATCACCGTCGACCTGGTCGACCATGCGCATGGCCACCGTCTCCCGGGCGGAGCGCACCGCCTGCGCGAGCCCGAGTTCCACCGCGCCTCGCGAGGTGTTGCGGACTTCCTCGTCGAGGAGTTGATAGTCCCGCTCGTGGGTGTCCTGGGTGTTGTTCCGCGCCCGACCGTGGTGCGCCTGAGCGCTGTGCCGCAGAGCCTGGGCGTTCACCCGGTCCGGCAACACCACACCGGCCTCTCGCGCTTTCCGTTGCCAGCGCCGAATCGCGCCCGAGAGGACATTGCTGGTGGCGTAGTCGCGCAAGTTCTCGGCACCGCCCAGGCCACGGTGGCCGACCAGCAGTTTGCTGGTGGGGCGGCCGATCAGCCCCAGGGTCGTCCTTGCCTGCCCGGTCAGCTCCAGGACATGGTGCAGTGCCCGACCGCTGGAGCCCTCGCCGACGTCGACGAGGGTGTTGCTCGCATGCCGACGCCGGCCGCGGCGCGCCTTGTCCGTGGCGACCTGGTGCACCGCCGGGTCCTCGCGGTCCGCGTTCGGCCACCAGGAGGGCACGTCCATCACCTTGAGCACCGACAGATTCCACGCCTCGTACGCGATCAGCAGCACGGCCGCCGCCCCGACCTCACGAACCGTCGGGAACAGTCGGGTCAGTGATGCCGCGTTGCCCTCGAAGCCGAACACGCGCTCCACGTACGCGACCACCGACCGGTCGTTGCCGCTGTGGTAGCGCGGCAGGTCCCCGCTGCGTGCCAGCATGTCCAGCACCTCGCCGACCGCCCACTCGCCGTCGCCGGGCGCGATCGCCCCCGCGCGCCACCGCTCAAGCACCGCGGTGTTCGCCGCGACCCGCAGCCGCCCGGCGCGCACCGTCGCGGCGGCCGCGTCCCGGATCGCCTTCAGCTCCTCCCGGGTGTGTGCCTGCTTGCGACGCGTCCCGCGGCGGGCCGGCGGGCGGCGCCGCGGCGTCTCCATGAATGACCGTGTCGTCTCCGGCACCCCGCGCGCCCGCCGTACGACCGCGGCCAGGACTCGGCGAATGTGGAGGTCGCCGGTCCACTGCTTCCACCACTCCGCCGTGATCTGCGAAGTCGTGGTGATGGGCGGCTCGGCTGCCGCCGCGTCCTTGAAGAACAGCCGCAGCGTCCCGACGTTCGAGCCGTAGGTTGCCGCGCTGTCCCAGCCTTGGCCTTGCTCCGCCAGCGCGGCCACCAGAGCCCGGCGGAAGTCCACCGGTCCGGGGCTGTCACGGAAGTCCCACACGCCCAACGGCACACCGGCCCCGCTGACCGGACGTATCACCAGCCCATCAGCGTCCAGCACCGGAGCCTTGCGGTGGCCCGCCGGGGGCAGCGCCGCCCGGCGCCCCCGGCCGCTCACGCCTGGTCCAGGATCAGACCGGTACGTGCCGCCAGCTCCGCGATCTTCTCCGCGTTGACGGGGTTGTCGTCGTCGCTCAGCAGCGACTCCAACTGGAGACCACGCACCGGCTCCAGGTACACGTCCCTGGTCACCTGCTCGCTGCGGTGCCCGAGCATGTCCTTGACCATCAGCCAGACCTGCCCGTACACCTCCTCGTAGTGCAGGCGCTGTGCCGGCGTCAGCCCGAGTCGGCGATCCAGCGCGTTGTGCAGCGAGATCAGCATCCGCAGGGCCATGGAGTGCCGGAGCATCTTCGGCGTGGCGAAGACATTGAGCCCCGCGGCGGCGCAGCGGTCACTGGCCCGTTCAAAGACCTTCGTCCAACTCGTGTACTCCAGCGGCAACCCGCTCTCCGACAGCCACAACATCGCAGGCTCCAGGCCGTCCTCGCCGTCGACGAACAGCAGCATCCGCTCGGCGGCCGTCAGCCTCCCCAGCGCACTCTCGCCCGCCCGGCCGCTGCGATCCCTCCACCGCACCCGGCCAGCCCGCGTGACTTCGCGTACGACCCGCAGGCCAGGTAGCCGGTCGTAGGCGCCGCGGGTCCGGGCGCAGGCCACCGCCAAGGCCCGTGTGCTCAGGCGGTATCCCTCGACGCGCTGGAGCGCCGAGTGGCCGACGTAGAAGGTGTATCCGGCCCGCTTGGCCACGGCTTGGCCGACCTTGCCCGGGTAGTAGTTCCGCTGGCCCAGCGCCGGGAGTTCACAGGTCAGCATGGTGCCGCCTTCGCGCCGCCGCAGACCGCTGGAGTACAGCAGGTCGGCGTACGCCGTGTCCCGGCCGCCGCACCGGCCGCGCCACGTCTCGTCTTCCAAACCGCTCGGCAGCATCCCGCCGAGCCCGACGTTGCGCCACAGCCGAAAAGCCCGCGGGGACAGCCACTTCACGTCCGAGGTCTTCACGTCCGTCGGCGCCAACAGCGTTACGGGGTTGGTCGGCACGAAGCCGCGCTTGGCCGCGATGTCGTAGAGCAGCTTCAGCGCCGCCAGTTCCTTGGCCCAGGTCCCGCCGCCGACCCGGGTGGGGTTCTGTGCTCCCCGCCGACGCCAGTCCTCCCAGTCCTCGACGTCGTCCTCCGACGCCTCGTCCCAGTCCAGTCCGCGCTGCCACAGGAACATGAAGAACAACCGGTAGAGCGGGGCGTAAGTGACCTGAGTGCCCTGCGCTTTCGCGGAGAACTTCGACCGCCGGAAGCACTCACTGAGCCTTGGATCAACCCGGCCCTCCGGCGAGACGAGGATCGGCTGCCGCTCGCGCAGTCCGAGCGCGCGCTCACGCTCCTCCAGACCTTCCCACCCGGCCACCGGCCGGTCGCCTTCCGGCGTACCCCCGTCACCGACCCAGAACAGCCGCCACTCGTCCGCCACTTCAACCCCTCAGCCGCAACACGACATGAGGCAACACAGCGTATGTCCACAGAACACCGCTACGCGCTCGGGCTCGACCCCCGCTACCGCCGCCGCAGAGACGTCGTCAGCTACCCGTACCCCAAGAAGCACACACAGCTCACCACGACGTAACCGTCCGGCTCCCTTCCGCTCGGGTCCCGCTGCGGCTACACGGCCGGACCCGCTTCCCCCTCTCATCGACCAAGCAGGAGCACGCCATGCGGCTCACCCTCCGCGAGAGCTTCCAAATCCTTCCGGGCGTCAAGCTCAACATCAACCGCAAGTCGTGGTCCGTCACCTTCGATTCGAGAAACGGGGGCCCCAACTACACCCGGTCCTCCACCGGAACCCGCACCACGTCCATGGACCTGCCCGGCCCCTTCGGCTACCGCCACACCAGCCGCCGCGGCCGCCGAACGCGGCGACGGGAGGACTGACCATGCGCCCGCTGCGCATGAGCCCCCGCGCCGCGGTCCGCTGGCGCCGCGCCCGTACGCTGAACGACCTCGGCCGGTGCACCGCAGACTGGCTGGAAGGCCGCCTGTCCGCACATCCCGAACGCCCGCGCGGCTGCGGCCCGGACAACGAGACCCGCGACCTCATCGAGCACCTCGCACACTTCAACCGGCAGGGCTATCAGCCGGCCCCGCAGGACTTCGGCCGACACCCCCGGCGCACACCCGGTTTCGACACCCCACCTGGAGAAGTTATGGGCGCGAACTCGCGCATCGAATGGACCACCCGTACCTGGAATCCGACCATCGGCTGCCGCCGCGTCAGCTCCGGCTGCGACGGCTGCTACGCGATCGGCGAGGCCAACATCCGCAAGAGCAACCCGAACCCGAAGGTCGCCGACGCGTTCGCCGGAACCGTGCACCACGCCGACGACGGCCGTCTGGACTGGACTGGTCACGTCAACCTCCTCCCGCAGCGCCTCCCGCAGCCCCTGAAGTGGAAGAAGGGCGAGCGGGTCTTCGTGGACTCCCTCTGCGACCTGTTCTACGACGAGATCCCCGTCGACTACGTCGCCGCCGTCTTCGCGATCATGGCGCTCACCCCACAGCACACCTACCAGATCTTGACGAAGCGCCCGCGCGTGATGGCGGCGATGCTCGCCGACGAGTGCACGTGCGGCGCGGGGCACGCCCCCGGCACGCACTTCCGATCGGAGATGGCCTGGGCCGTCAGCGCGGCGAACCCCAACGGCATCCCCGGGGTGCCGGACGACGCCGAGGAGTTGGTCAACTCTGCGACCTGGCCGCTGCCGAACGTCCACCTCGGCATCAGCGCGGAGGACCAGAAGACCGCGAACCTCCGCATCCCGCACCTGCTGCACACCCCGGCCGCCGTTCGCTTCGTGAGCCTGGAGCCGCTCCTCGGCCCGATCAGCCTCACCAGGCTCCAACTGCCCACCGAAGCCCGGAAGCCGACCGAGATCGTCTACGACGTGCTCCGCGCCCGGTACGGCACCGGCGAGTGGTACGCGCACACCGCAGCCCGGCTCGACTGGGTCATCATCGGAGGCGAGTCCGGCTCGGCCGACGCAACCGAAACCCGCCCCGCGGCCCGCCCGCCGCACCCGAAATGGTTCCGCTCCCTGATCACCGACTGCGCCCTGGCCGGCGTGCCGGTGTTCTTCAAGCAGTGGGGCAACTGGAGCGACGACCCGCCCGCCGACGAGAACGGCAAGCCCACCCCGAGCCGCTCCGTCGTCGTCGCGACCGACGGCACCGTCTATGAGCACGAAGACCTCTCCTACCCCGACGGGCCGCGCCGCCGCGAAGCCCTCGACGCCGGGCACGCCAGGGCCTCCCTGACGGCCATGTACTGGCACCCGAAGAAGCCGGCCCCCGTTATCGACGGGGCGAAGTGGCAGCAATTCCCCACGCCTGCGCGCACCGTCACCTGGGACGACGCCACCGCCGCCCTGATCGGGAACGTCGCCAGCGGGAAGACAGCGCCCATGCCGGCCCTCCTGGAACACCTGCGGGCGGACGCCCAGATCGCATGGGTCGCCGACCGGATCACCGTGGAACACGCCCCCGTCGGCGAGGAGGTCATCATCGCGGAGTGCCTGGACGGCACGCCCGTACGCGCCACCATCCACAGCCCCCTCCCGACCCAGCGGAAGGCCAACTGACCATGACGAACGGCGGCACCACCCTACGGAGCTGCGTCTTCCCGCCCTGCACGCGACAGTTCGACGTGGCCGCGTGGATGGACTCCCGCATCCCGCAGCGCCCGAAGTGGTCCGGGAAGGGCTGGAAGCAGGTCCGCACCGCCCTCCCGTTGCGGTCCGACTACGTGTGCCCCGACCACGACGGCCTCGTCCAGCACCACATGCCCAGGCTCATCGGCTCCGCAGAGCCCGGCGAAGGCGTCAACGTCCACTGCATCTGCGGTCGTTGGTCCTCCACCGGCGACATATGGCACGGCACCGTACGCGGCCTGTGGGAGCACCACCTCCTCCAGGCCGCCGGTGAGGAGCCCCCCGCTCACACCATGCCCCCGGAGGCCCGCGCCGCCGCGGCCCGCGCCCTGCACCAGCCCATGAACCGCGACAGGACACTGATCTGCGCCCACTGCTCCGGCTGGAACGGCGTCCGCTGCCGCGGCGTCGTCACCTTCTGGCCCTGCCCAACGGCCGCCGCTCTGGACGGCATCGAGCACGACGAGCAGCCGGACCCCAGTGTCGACCACGGCCCGGTCAGCGCCGGGGCTCGCGTCCGTATCCACCTGGAAGACACCGTGGAGTACGTCAGCGACTCCGGCGAGATCGCCCTCACCGGCGGCGCCCGCCTGGACCAACTCGACCGCCGTGCCGTGTGGGTGCTCGCCGCCGGCTGGAAGGTGGGGGACATCGTCACGGACAAGGACGGGGACCGGCTCGTCCGCGACGTGCACGAGGGTGTGGAGAAGTGGCGTGAGGAGAAGACCGGTCGGCACATCCGGGACGACGAAACCAGCCTGTCCGCCCTCACCCGGGTACCGACCGAGGGGAGCGAGGAGTCGTGAGCACTCTCGATGACGCGTCTCTCGCTGAGATCCGCCGGCGCCTGGTCGACCTGACCGCCATGGCCGGTGTCGGTGAACGTCCGAAGCCCACTCGGATCAACGGCCCCGACGAGTCGATGCCGGGCTGGGAGTGGGAGCTGCACGAGCGCGAACACCCATGCGGCCACCGGGACTTCATCTGGGTGATCCGCACCGTGGACGAACAGGACATCGCCGACGGCCTCATCTACCTCTCCACGCCGGAATCCACACACCCCGGGGAGGACTTCGTGCCGCTCTACACCAGCGACGCCCGACGCATCGCCATGGCCCTCCTCGCCGCTGCCGACCGCGCAGAGCACCAGGCCCACGGCGTGACCCGCCTCGAAGACCACCACACCAGGGGCGAGTCGTGACCGACGAGGAGCTGCGCCGCCGACGCCGAACGTCAGGCGCAGATCGCCAAGTTCGGCGACCAGAAGCACCCGCTCTACGACACACGCGACATCGGGCTCGTCACCTCGCACTACTACCGCGGCCGCGCCGAGAACTACCGGCAGATCAACGCCGAACGTGCCACCCCGACCGCGGAGAAGGGCCGGTGCCGGAAGTGCCTGCCCGTGCACGGCGACATCTTCGACTCCGACGGGCAGGCCCTGACCGTTCCGGGCGAAGTCACCCCGCACACGCACACCGCGATGGACGGCATCTTCCTGGAAGAGGTCTACGAGGCACTGGGCGAGGAGGACCCGGCCAAGCGCCGAGCAAAGCGGGTGCAGGTCGCGGCCGTCGCGCAGCTCATGGTCCACCTGATCGACCAGGAGATCGCGGCAGAGAGCCCGTACACCGAGGCCTGACCTAAGTGGACGAAGCTCTACAACTCCCGCATGCAGGTAGAGATCGGGCCCGGGCCGAGGTAGAGGGATAACCGCTTGGGAGGCACTCCGCCGCCGTGCTTCTGCGCCACGCACCGCGTGATGACCCCGGCACACGCATCCCCCACCGCTGATCACCAAGTACGCGACGTGGCCCCCGCTGGACACCCCGGCGAGGGTCAGGTCGTACGCCCGCCGCTGCGCCCCCGTACGGGGCAACGCCCGGCCGTGGCCTCGCTCTTGCGCTGGTCGTCCTCCAGCCGCGCGGTCAGCCGTAGTGCCGGACACCACCGAGCAGGGATCACGCCCCATGCATCCGAGACGCAGGCCACGCATCAGTCTTCCGTCAGGTCTGGCCGACCTCGTCGAGGCGGATCACCGACAAGCTGTACGCGGCGCAGAGCTCCGCCGCCACGTTCCGCCCTGACAGCATCAACAGCCCCGGTCTCTACCGGCAAACCCCGTCCTGATGCCAGCGGGTCGTCGCCCCGGAGCGCCACCCGGCCAGACAGCCCAGCAGGCATACGCCGGATGTCCACGCCAGTCCCGCTCCCGGTGCATTGAGCGCCAGGGAGAGGACGAGCACCAGCCCGGTGATGATGACGAAGTACAGGAGCGTGAGCCCGGACCTCTCCCACTCTCTCCAGGCTTCGTCCCTGCCCGGGATCGGGCCAAGTCGCCAGTGACGGCGCATCGCCGACACCGCGTACACCCCGGAAGGGAGCAGGGTAAGCGGCGGGATGAGCAAGATCTGCACGGTGACCAGCATGGCGCTCAACCTCGCCGAAGCAGTCGGGCCAGCACGGAGAGCGCCGAGAGCAGCAGCAAGCCGAGGGCGACACCGACGCCGAGGACGAGACACTCCCCGAACAGTCGGCCGGCCAGGTGATCAGAGGCGTGGTTGGTGATCTGCCACGCGAACGGCGCGCTCAGCAGCACACATCGAACCGGCCTGAGCAGGAACTTCCCGCCCGGTACGTCTTTCCCGGTGCGACCTTGCTCGACGGTGGGGCTCATCGCGATGAGCACGCCGACCGCCAGTGGGAACCACAAGGTTCCCAAAGCATCGATGCTGACAAGTGGCATGGCCTCTCCCCCCGGAGG
Source organism: Streptomyces nanshensis (assembly GCF_001751255.1). Taxonomy (GTDB): domain Bacteria; phylum Actinomycetota; class Actinomycetes; order Streptomycetales; family Streptomycetaceae; genus Streptomyces; species Streptomyces nanshensis_A. Next base: position 18,944 of record NZ_LJGW01000291.1, read on the forward strand.
TGACGTCGCCATGGTGAGGCAGGGCGCAGTCCATAAAAGCACCCGGAGCCGGGGCGTGCTCGTCGAACTGGCGGACGAGGGCCTTGACGCCGATCATCACAGTGCACGATGACGAGACCGGGCAGCAAGGCCCGGCACCCTACAGGACTGCCAATGACCGCAGGGAAGCCCAGGCCCCGCACCAACCCGCTGGCGCCACTCGCCGACCTCCACGAGTACCACCAGACCGCTCTTCGGGAAGCCGATCCCGCACTCGGTGAACTCTCCGCGTCACCCGAGACGTTGAGGACGCTATGCGACCTCGGCGTCGCCTTCCAACTCGGCGAAGCCACGGCCGCCTACCTCACCCTGGACGGCTGGACAGCGCGCGAGCACCTCCGAACCACCGAGGTGGAACACCCCGCCCGCCGTACGGGCGGGTTCACCCCCGCCAACGGGCACGGCACGCTCACCGACCGAAACGCCCACCGCGACGCCGCCCAGCGAGTCTGGCCCTACACCTTGGAAGCGCGGCGCCTCGCCGGCGACATGACCACCCCGGCGCCCCTGGAACGACACCGCCCCGTACAGGCCGTGTGCCTCGCGCTGGAGAGCGCAGGCATCCCAGCAGCAGAGACGACCGTGCACGGCAAGGCCCACCGGTGCCTCTACACCGGGTACCAAGTCCGCGAGTACACCTCGGAGTCGGCCTGCCTCAACTGGCGACGTACGCCAGGGGATCCGACCGCCACGACCGTCGACGACGGCCTCGTCCAGTGTGCTGCGGCGCTCGACGCCCGCGGCTGGAACACCGCCCGATACACCGACAGCGGCCGCCGCCCTTACCTCGTCGCGTGGCCCAAGGGAACGCACGAACCGCTCGCGTAGCTGCTCGGCACCCTGGCCGTGCTCCGGCTCCGTGCTCGCGCTTGCCGTCGTGCGCCGCTGCCCGGGATCCTCGCCGCGGTTGGTTTGCTGCCTGGGAAAGGCAGCGGACGATCGCGCCCGAGGCCCCACCAGCCCCTGGAACGTGCGCGGTCCGCTGCTATCGGTCAGGCAGTCGAGCTGACCACCCTCATCGGGCCGCGCTGCTTCGTACGCGTCTTCTTCTGCTCCCGCTTGAGGCGTTGGGCGGCGAGTTGGTCCTGATACTCGGCGACGGCTCGGTGGTAGTCCTCGATGAACAGGGGGTTGTCGAGGCGCTCGATGGCGTCCATGGCCTGAATGGCAGCGACCGCTTCCTTCTCCGAGGTGTAGCCGGCGAGCATGGCATTGATCTGGTAGACGCCGTTGCGCTGCTTCTTCACCAAGCGAGCAAGGTCGAGTGAACGCAAGGCCGCGGTCACGTTGGGCCGGCTGGTCTCAAGGAGTTTGGCGATGGTGGCCTGGTCAATCTCGACCCTTCCGCCGGGCTCGCTGAGAGACCGCAGCTTCATCAGGACGCGATAGGCCGGGCTGGGGAGATCCAGGTCCGCGATCAGGCCGTCGGCGTTGACGGGAGCGAAAAGCAAGGCCATGACTACGCTGTCCCTTCGTCGTCTTGCCGGGCTCGTGCACGTCGTCGCTCGGCACGCTTCTGTGCCCGCTCGGCGCGCAGTTCCTCGATCGCCTTACGCATGTGCTCGAGCGACGGGTACCGCACGAGGTCCGGCAAGCTCGTGTCAGCGCGAATCTTAGCGATGGTGGAGTGCTGTTCGACCTTCACGTACTCGCCGCCTACGTGTTCGGTCCCGGGGATGAACTCTGCGAGGCGATAGCTGTAGGGCGGATTGAACTGGTAGACGCCGCGCTTGACCTTGAAGACGATGCCGTGCCCCATGATCTCCTGCATGGCCTCGGACACCTTTTGGCGCGCGACGTCCAGCACAGTGCCCATCTCCTCCTGCGTGAGCGGGATACGTCCTCCAGCGCGCTGACAGGCGATCAAGAGAAGAATGATCCGCAGCGGCAGAGCCTCGCGGAAGTATTGAGCGATGAGGAACAGGAACTCCAGGGAGTCCATGGCGAAGGCGTTCGGCTGGTCCGGGCTGCCGTAGAACTCAAGCTGGTGCTGCTTGCGGCCAAGGCTCAGTTTGCGGTCAGGGTACCGCCGCGCTAGTTCGTCCAGGTTGCGAACGGGAGCGAGGGGCTGCGCAAAGGCGGCGAGGGGATCATTCGCTGGCACCTGGGGCCGCGCGCGGTTCGGACGTGCACGGCGGCGCTGCGGCTCAGCTGACACAGGAGGTCCTCAAGTTCCGGGTACGTAGCGCACGCAGTATGTCAGCCTCCCTGACTTCCAGGTCGGCAGGACTGACATTCGGCGTGTCTTGTGTCCCTCGTGAGGGACGCAACTCCGCTTGCGGGTCACGGGGAAGCGCGCATTCGCAGAGAGTCCCCGGCTCCCGTCGAACATGTCAGCTCGCCTGACATTTCATCATGGGCTACGTCAGCAGAGCTGACATTCCACAGAGAGTCTGCCCCCTCACGAGGGACGGAAAGTGGACGATGTGTCGCTCCTGGCGGTACACAGTGTCGGTGCCACCCTGGCCCTGACCTGCAATTATGTCCTCTCCGTACCCTCTAGAGGTGCAGCGCCGTCATTGCTCGACACGCACCAGCACGCATTTCGCCCTATGCCCCATCAAGACTTGCCTGCACGGTTCGGCACATTGCATCCACCCCAGTTGACGGCCGGTACCACCGACAGCACGCCACGACGAACCAGGTCTGTGTACGGGTAGGCGCGCGTATGTCACATCCGCCCCCACCGGTCGCACTTCTCGTGCTTCTCCAGGGCCAACTGCCCAGTGCGGCCCCCGGGGCCGCGCGGTGCGCGAAGGGAGCTTGCGACCGGAGCGCAGGGCAGGCGGCAGCTTGGCGGGTCCAGCGCCGCCTGGGCGCTGGCCGCGTGCGGGGCGGCCCCCGCATCCGGCTCGCCGGATGAACCTCCCGCGAACCTGCATCGCCGCACGATTGCTCAGCCGGGCACTGAGTGCGTCAGCCACCGTCTGTACGAAGAGCCGTCACCTTTTCCGTGCCCTGGTACGGCGGATGCTGCTCGCGCGATATGCGCAAGCCGTCTTCTGTCTCGCGCACAGAGCAGCGGGTGCAGTTCGAATCGAGACCCCCGAAGTCGTCCGCAAGTTCACCCCGTGACGCTCTCCGCGCCGCTCTTCCCGCCCTGTGAACACAAACCCGATGCCAACGCCGTTCAGCTCCGAATCCCGCCACGTCCGCGGCGAACATCTGCCGTTCGCCGCGACGAGCGGGACGATCAGCGGAAGGGCAACGCCATGAGCATCATCGGGATACGACGCGCCGCCACCGCCACCGCCGGGTTGATCACCGCAATCGGTCTCAGTATCAGCCCCGCACACGCCAGCTCCACCACCCACCCCCGGGCCAAGGCATCAGCCGTTCACTGTTCGGAGACGGCTACGCCGGTCAAAGGAAAATTCGGGAAGGGCACGATCCGCGGGACACTCTGCACGCCGGAGAAAGCCCGCACTCTCATGGTGCTGCTGCACGGCTACACCTACGACCGGCACTACTGGGACTTCCCGTACAAGCACAACTCCTACGTCGACGCCGCCACCAAGCGCGGCTACGCCACCCTCGCCATCGACCGGCTCGGATCGGGGAAGTCCACTCACCCGCCCTCTCCCGCCGTGACCTACGGCGGCAACGCACAAACGGTTCACCAAGTCATCCAGGCCGCGCGTAGCGGCCGACTCGGCGACCACCGGACCCGCTTCTCGAAAATCGTGCTCGTAGGTCACAGCTATGGGTCGCTCACCAGCTATCTCACGGCCGGCACGTACCAGAACGACGTCAACGCTGTGATCGCCACTGGCGCGGGCCGCTCCATCAACCTCCCCGGCACCGCCCTCATCGCGGCCGGTCTCCGTCCCGCGTTCCTGGACCCCAAGTTCTCCCACAAGGGCTACGACCCCGGCTACGTGAGCCTTTCCCGTTCCCACCACCGGAAGTTCTTCGCGCCCTCCAACGTCGACGCCGCGGCCGTCAACACCGACTACCGGTTCCGGCAGGCATCCTCTCTCGTGGAGATCACCACCGGTCTCACCTACGGCATCACCAGCGCGGCCCATCACATCAACGTCCCCGTACTCACCGTCAACGGCGACCAGGACACCATCTTCTGCCAAGCCACCAGCAACGACTGCTCCTCCGGCAAGGCACTCGCCGACTCCCAGCGCTCCTTCTTCGGCCCCCGAGCCACCGTCGAAGGGGCGATCCTCCCCGGAGCCGGCCACTCCTTCAACATCGAACGCACCGCCCCGAATGCCTACCGGATGATGCTCGACTTCTCCGACAGGTACGTGAGCCCCTGATCGTTCGGTCACCGACGGCCCGCCCTGGGTCCGAAGACCTGTGATCCTACGAGCGAGAGCGGCGGCGTACGCCAGGGACGGGGCGTCCGCACCGGCGCTCGCCACGGTGAGGCACGTGCCCTCCGCAACCGAGGACGGACCCAACATGTATCTCCGGAAGCGGCCCGCCGCGCTCTTGGACGGCGGGCCTCTGCATGTCACAAGAGGCTGTGCGAGGTGACTTCCGGCATGACGTCCGTCCGGTCACCTCTGGCATGCCGCTCTTAAGGTCCGGTGCGTGCGGTGCCAGGCCCTTGCGCGCCCCGCAGCCACGAGATTCGCAGATCTGCGTACACCACGATCTGTACGGAGAGGACGAGCACGGTCAGGACTTCGCCGACAGAGGCGACCAGGAGCCAGACGTTGAGCGGTCCGGTCGCCCAGTACACGGTCAGAGCGGCGAGGGGAGCGATCGCGAAGAGCAGGAGGTCCGCGGAGAGCTGGAGCCATTTGCGGGAGATCCGGCGGCGGTCGCCGCGGTGCGTAGTCTCCCAGTCGAGGAGGGATGCTGCGTGGCGCGGGGTAGATCCGCGCGTGACGACGCCGTCCAGCCGGGGAGCGAGTTCACACCGTATGTACCGACCTATGGCGCTGACCTTCTGGTCATTCATCAGGTACGTCCAGCCCAGTACGATCGCGACCGGCGGCAGCAGCAACAGTCGTTCCGGGTGCTGGCCGCTGTTGAAGACGGCGGCGAGAACGCCGGCCATGGCTGCCAGGGTCGCGTACATCAGATGGTCCCGGGAGCCGATGCGAGCCGTCTGCTCGCTCTTGAGATGCTGCAGCTCGGCGAGGAGTAACTGCCCCTCGGTGATCTCATCCGGTGATGCTGTCATGGTCCCTTCCATTCGTCGTCGTAGACCTTGCCGGTAGTACGGTGCCGACGAAGGCGCGGGGCAGTACCAGCGCTCCAGGCATTCCTCCGCACCCCGCGAGTGGTCAATTCCTGTTCCCGGATCAGTTGATGACCAGGATCCCGGCGTGTGTCAGCAGCACAAGCCCCGCCAGGGCGCAGTCGACCGCGATACGGATGCGGCGGAACTTTGTACGGGCGGAGCGGGCGAGTGCCTGGACCTCGGCGACACGCTGACCCTGGCTGACCTCCTCCGCGAGGGCGGTCAGGGGGGAGTTGGTGCCAGGTCGGCCAGCCCGCTCGTCCGAGTCGGGCCGTACGGCCAGCAGCAGGATCACGGTGGCGCCCAGCAGCGCGACCGCAGCCATGCTGCCGACCGCGACGACAGCGGGCGGGAAGTGCTCGTCGGCGGCGGCCGACAGGATCGCGGCCAGCGCGCCTCCGGTCAGGGCCAGCAGCAAGGAGGCTTTGCTGTCGCTGCGCAGGGTGCTCGGTGCGGTATCGATCCGCTCCTGCGGCGCGGTCGCCTCGGCTAAGTACGTCACGGTGCTTTTCCCTCTCGGGGTTGGGTTACTGCTCGCCGGTTTCCTGCTCGCCGGCGAAGGCGGCGGGCCAGGGGGTTCCCCGGCCGGGGGTGTCGCGGAGGGCCTGAGCGCGGGCGCGCTCTTGGGCGATCCAGTCGCCGACCTCTGGTGGGGCGTCGCCTTCACGGCGCAGGCGGACGAGGAGCGCCACCCGCGTCTCGGCGATGTCGGCCTGGGCCTGGGGGTCCGGGACCAGCCGGTCTTTGCGGACCCGGTCGGAGGCGCGGGTCTGCTGGAACAGCAGGCTCGTGGTGCTGTGCCGGTTCAGGTGGGCGCTGACCGGATGCGTCTCGTCGCACCACGGGTCGGTTCGGCCGGTGTGCTCGCGCAGCCACCTGTCCAAGCCCTGGGCGGCCCGCTCGGGATCGTTGGCGGGGTAGGGGATGCGGTCATCCGCGGCGGTTCCGTCCGGCCGGACGGTGGTCGGCTCCTCCAGCGGCTCGCGCCAGCGGTCGACGACGTCGTTGAAACGCCTGTGGGCGCTCTGCCTGCTGATTCCGTCCAGCGCCGCGCCGATCGCGTCCCAACTGGTCCCGCGCTCGCGCTCGTAGACCACGGCCCAGCGCAACGTGGCCTCGGCCGAGCGCTGGATCTGCAGTGCCTCCTCGACGAGCCCGCCGGCAGACACGTGCTGATCGGAGCGAGGCGTGATGGCGGCGAGCGCGGCCTCGGCGACTTCCCGGTGGGCGTCGGAGAGCATCAGCCGCGCCAGGCCCTGCTCCGTGAGCGGATGCGGCGCATCCTCCCGCTCACCGTCGAGGGGGCTCATACGCGACGTCCCCAGGTCTGGCCGCGGTGTCCGTACGTGCCGTTCCCGTCGGCGTGCGCCTTGCGGGAGCTGGTCATCTCGTCGGCCACCGGATGTGTCGGCCCGGTGAGTTGACCGGACTGAAGGCGGAGCGTGTAGCCGTCCTCGATGGTGGCGGTCAGGGTCGGGGCCCCTGGTTCGTCGGTGGGGTAGGGGTCGGCGTATTCCTGCAGCGCGGCGGCAAGCAGAGCGCCGCGGTCGTTCAAGTCGAATCCCGATGTCATTTTGTCAGTCTAGGGCTGACATTCTCCTCATGTCAGCCTGGCACTGACAAAGTCAGGGGGGTTGTCCGATTCGAGCAGAGTCGGGGCGTGATTCATACCAACTGCCCGCCGTCAGCACTCCTGGGGGACGGCAGCACGCTCCGCGTCCGGCGAGAGACCACGTCCCTGCTGCGAGCGGGAACCCACGCCACGCGTTCAGGACGGACCAGGGCGGCACCCACGCGGGAGTGCCGCGAGCGGGCGCGTACGACGGCTCGCTGAATCCGGCGTCCGGATCGGGCCCCGGCGGTGGTCCGCCGGCCTCACTCGACCAACCGGGGCCTGCCCGGGTGCCGGTGAGGTTCCGCTGCACGCCCCTGCTCCAACGTCCTCATCCGAGCCGGAAGCGCCGGACCGAGGCACCACAGTTCAGACAGCGTCGAGGATCGGGTAGATGTAGTCGAGGACGTAACGGACGGCGGTCAACTCTCCCCGCACGGCCCCCATGGCCGGCCGCCCGCTCGCGACGTCCCGGAGGTACTTGAGTGCGCGGGCGAGGTAGTCCTCAAGCATCTCCAGAAGCTCGTCGGCATCTGCGGCCTCCGGGGCGAGGCCCTTCGCCGGGCGAGCGCGGCTCGGAACGGGGCCGGCTCCACCAGCCCGGTGTGGTCGGACCCGGTGGGACCGGATCGTGACGATCCAGGCGCTTGCCTCGTCCCGCGTCAGAGCATCGTCGCCTTGAGTGCCCAGAGCCAGGCACAGCCGTTCCGCGAGATGCACCAGCTCCTCCAGCCACTCGCGGGTACTCACAGATGTGAGGAGCGCCGAGACGTGCTCGCCGGTCAATCCGGTGTCCGCGGCCAGCTCACTGACCGGCACCCCCGCGGCCGACAGATGCTTCAGCGACGCCGGGAGACGCCGGTAAGCGTCCGCGAATCCCGCCACGACGGCACGAGCCTCCGTACCAGTAACGACGACCACCCCCTTCCGCCGTCGGCCAGTGTGCCCCGTCGCGGCGTAGTCGTGCTCATTCCCGCCGTGACGGGCCTTCTCGGGTGACGATCCCGATCCCGTGCGCACCGTCGAAGACCGTCACCGAGGGGACCAGGGGAAGCCCAGCCACGCCATGACGCCTTCCTGCTCTGGAGTGCCGTAGCGAGGCAGCCGCCAACGCCCGGCGTCATAGCCGACCGTGTCCGTCCAGCGCTCTGCGAGGGCAACAAGAACGGCCCAGTGGACCGTGATCTGCCGTACACAGGTCTCCAACAGCCTCCGGGACGACTCCTCGTCCCGACGCAGAAGGTCATCCCGGACGCTGAGGGCCTCCAACAGCAGTGCGGCGTTCACTTCAGCCGTCACACCGACCGCCTGTGCCACGCGGTACTCGTCGGCCCCTGCATCATGCCGCCGAGTGATCTCCCCCGTCCGGGAAGCGAGGAAGTCACGGAGCGAGATCACGTCGCCCTGCCTCACCTCGCCGGTGTACCGCAGCGGCCCCTCACGCGCCGGCAACACCATCTGTTCCTGCACCCCTACCCCTCACAACCAGGACGACGGCGGATGCTCCGCCATCCAGGCTTCGGCTTCCCGGGTGCCGTAACCGGTGATCTTCCAACGGTTCGAGTTGAACCCGGGGCTCCCCTCCCACGGTTGCGCGAGATGCACCAACGTGCTCCACATCTCGATGATGTCCCGAACGTCCTGCTCAGCCTCAATCCGGGTCGAGAACGGCTCCGACCCGTCGAGGTCCACCTTCCTGTCAATCTTCTGAAGGAGTTCAGGGCAGTCCAAACGGAAGAACTCGAAAATCGCCGCTGCCGCCCGACACTCGTCGCTGCCCTCCGGGTGCCGCTGCTGTATCCCCCTCAACCGGGCCGTCATGAAATCCCGGAGCGCCTCTACATCGGCCTCCGTCACCTCGCTCATGTACTGCAGCACTCCCTCCGGAGCGGCTTCCGAACCGGCTTCCATCTCACCCTCCCCTGTCACACCTGCACTTCGACTCGATCCTCACCCCAAACCTGCCGTGATCGGTAGTCCAGTCTCCCCGCTCAACTCCAGGACGAGCCGGGACGCGACACAGGCCCTCAGCGCCGTACCCCCGCAGAACATCCCTCCCTCTTCCCTACGTTGCCGTACCTGCGCGCGCTGCTCCGTAGCCAGGAGCGCGACTTCACACGGACACAGGCCGGGCCGCCACACAGCCGCGATAGACTGCGGGACAGCGCCCCTCCTCGCAGAGGGCAAGGTGAGCCGTCGATGCTGAGACTCGCGTTCGCCGCAGGCTCCGCCGTAGACCAAGGAGACCTACCCGGTTCGCAACGCCGCAGGTCACCGCCCACATGGTGACCACAGGGGCAAGAGCTCACGGCTCCCGATTTCGGTCCCTAAGCGAGTACCCGTAAGAAGAAAACTTACGGTTTCGCCCTGGCACCTGGAGGGGGTTGACGACAAGTACACGGTGCGAACCTCCCGACAGATGTCGTGCAACTTCGGCAGCCAGCCGCCGTAGTGGTCGGAAGGGCCGAGGTACGACAAGTACCGTGCTCCCGCTCACGCCACCGACGCTTTCAGTACGCCACGAAAGGTTTCAGTGGGTCCTTCCGTTGGCCACTGAAGATTTCAGTGCCCAGCTCAGGGCCCTGCCGACTGAGATCTTCAGTGGCGTCCGGCATCTCCTCCCTCGTCCGAGGTGAGTCCGATGAGGGCAGAATCGCCTCATGCGTGAACCTGATCCCATCCCACGCCACGTCAACCGTGACGACCTGGTCGCCGCACTCCACCGACGGCACGCCCACGACGCCACACGACTTCCCCGACGTGAGAATCTGCTCGCGCTTTTGGAGTACCTCAGCCTCCACGCCGGCGAACTGGAGGCACCGAAAAGCTCGAAGCAGCCCGCCGCGGACGTCAAGCAGGACTTCGTCGACGCGCTCTACCTCAGCCGTCTCATCGAGCTGGACCTGATCTGCTTCAAACGACGCCTGTACGTACGCGGCCTCGCCCACGACCTGAGCGCCCGCCAACTCGGCAAACCCGAAGGACTTCGCTCGCGCCCCGCGATCAGAGACCGCATCAAGGCCTTCCGGCAACGCCAGGAGGCTGCCGAGAGGTTCATGACCCTCACCGAATACCGCAAGCACGAGAAGACCGGCGCCCTCCCCGTCAACCGGCCCGATCTTCTCTATGACGTCGCGGAACGGCTCGTCGCCCACGTCCACGATTCCCGCTCCGGAGGCAGCGTCGCCACTGACGAAGACGTCGAGGACTCCGCCGAAGGCATCGCCTTGACCCTCCAAGGCGCGACGGAGTATCAGGCCGGCAGTGTTCGACGGCAGTTGACGGACCTCATCGAAGAGATCGACCACGCCGCGCAAGAGCAAGAGGTCGAACCAGCAATTGGTGCCGCCGTCGGAGATCTCCAAGCCGCGCGAGAGTGGCTGGAGCAGGACGGGGCGAGTAGCGGTCGAGGGCATCGTCCGGGTCACCCAAATTTGGGTGACCCGGGGAGCGACTAGGGAAGGATTACGGCCGGATCGGAACCGAGAAGTCACCCAAATTTGGGTGAGGAGGGTTACGTAGTAAGAGGTTGTCGGACAGTAGCCTCCGTGACCAAGGACGCAGCTTGTGCGATCGCGGCCAACGTGTCCTGGGGTACGTCGTCGCGGCCTCGGATCTCGGTTTCGATCCTGTTGAGGGTATGCACGACCGCGATGCCCCAACTCTGTCCCTCGGGGGAGGTCGCAGTGCGGCCGCCCAAATTTGGGTGACCGTCTTGCTCGTCACCCAAATTTGGGTGACGTTCCTGGCTGCCTTCGGCGGAAGGTGAGCCAGTGGCCTCGCTGCCGCTGTTGTCGTGGGGCGTTGGGGGAGTGGGCTCCTCTCCCGAAGTCGCCTTCGGCGCTGAAGCTGGCGTGGGGGGAGCGCCGGAACTCGTAGCACTCACAGGTGTGCTCGTAGCTGCCGAGCCTCCTTCTTCGGCCCTGCTCGGCCCCGTGTTCTCCTCCGATGACCTCGGGGCCGCAAGAGCCTTGAGGCTGTCCTGGTACGCCGTCACTGACAGCGGAGCTGCGGACGCAGCAACAACGGCCCTCAACTTGCTCGCCGTGATCCGGTGGCCGTTCTCCTTCGCCCAGATGCGCAACCTGGCATAGCCGCGGCTGGTCTCATCGAGACCAGCCCGCTCCGCCACGGGAAGCAACGCCCGAACGTGTGAGTCGGCCACCGGCAGCGGTTTGTGCCCGAGCTTCTGCCACTGCTTACTGATCGCGGCGGCGAGAGGCCACTCCTGGATCATGCGGTTGGCGTCGGACTCGGTGTAGTCGAGTTCCTCATCCAAGAACTCCGGCCAGGTCCGCCCTCCCTGCCGGTGGAGCTTCCGGGCCTTCATCGATTCGAGTGCCTTACCGCGCATCCATGAGGCTTCATCTGCATGAACGAGTGCTCGCATGCACTTGTCGAGGTCATCCAACTCCTCCGTGGACAGATCGCCTGTGGCGTCGACCTCGACCGGGTCAGGGATGAGGTCCGGAGTGAAGGGCTGCGGACGCGTCTGGGGTGTGGATGCTTCCGGGGCGCCCGACACGGCCGTCTCAACCTGCTGGCCGGTCTCTCCAGGGACGGGGGAGGGAGGGGGGGATCCGGAGTCGGAGAAACCGCCCGGAACTGCCGCTGCTTCAGGCGACTGGCCGCTCCCTGCGCGAGCCGTGCGGTTGTTGAGGTTCTTGAGATTTGAGGTCCTGCGGCGGCTCACTTGATCAAGCCCTTCCTCTCCAACTCGGTCACGAGCGCACCGAAGTTGGTGTCGTCGGCGTCGTAGACCGGCCCCAACGTGGAGTTGGCGAACTCCTCGTTGCGGGGAATCGTCGTCGTGAGCACGTTCCAGCCGAGGTCCTTGAGTTTGTTCCGGTACGCCCTCGTCGAACCGGCGTTGTGAACAACACGGTTGAGGAGGACCCAGGCCGGGGGAGCTACGGTGGTCTCCCGTAGCGGCGCACTGCGGGTGATCATGTCCTTGAGTGGGGTTCCTTCCATCGGCTCTGTCAGGCGCTGGAAGTCGGACGACGTAGGCGACATGTGCACCAGCGCAAGGTCCGCGACGCGCAACAGACTGTCCGTGATCTCGGGGTGGTTCTCGCTGTGACCGCAGTCGACGACACCGATGACGTTATCCGGCACGCTGTGCTGATGGTGGAACCGAGGCGTGGCGGCAGACACGATCTCGAAGGGGAACCCGACTCCCTTGCCCTCGCCCTCGGCTTTCTCCTCTACAGCCTTCGCGTCCTCGTGCCATTGGATCCATTGCTGCGAGTGATCCGCGTCGAAGCCCTTTACGCGGTGCCCCCGCTCGTATAGCGCCTTACTCAGCCATCCGGAGTTCGTTGTCTTCCCCGCCGTACGGGGAGAGATATTGACGATGAACATGGGCCCGACCCTAGCGGCGGGCCCACCCGGAACACTCCACGGAGTCGCCGAATCGTCCGAATCCTTCCCAGAATCCACAAGCCGTGCGTCGTCGTCAGGTACGTCCACTTTTCTTTGCACCCCCTGAGCGCCACCGACAGCACGGTTGAGCAGGCTGCTTCATGTTCATGAGACGGTGTCTCCTCGTGACCCGGTGAACCAGGAGAGGCAGCAACACGTGGCTCGGGGACAGGGCGCCGTACGGG
>NZ_LJGW01000254.1 GCF_001751255.1 Streptomyces nanshensis
CACCGCCTTCCACATCGGCGGCCCCGCGCGGCGCGGCGGCCGGGAGGGAAAGGTCGACGCCGGTCTGGTCGCGCTGTGGCGCGAGGCGCTGGACGCGTGAGGGGACGAGGCGAGACGGGACCGGACGGGGCGCGGGACGGGCCGGGCTGGACCGGCGGCCGAACGCGCGCCGTGGAGTGGGGCGTTGACGGGCTGTGCCCCGGGCCGTGACGCTCCGGGCCGTCACATGCCGGGCCGTGACGTGCTGGACTCCGGCGCGGTGATCGCCCATCGGTCGTGGTCGCGCCACTCGCCGTCGATCAACTGGAAGGCGGGCGAGTGCCCTTCGTACCGGAACCCCAGCCGCTCGACGAGCCTCGCCGAACGCCCGTTGCCCGGCTGGACGTTGGCCTCCAGCCGGTGCAGGCCCAGCTCCTCGAAGGCGTACCGGACCACGAGGCCCACGCCCTCCGTCATAAAGCCGCGGCCCGCGGTGGAGGCGTACGCGACATAGCCCAGCGCCCCGCTCTGCCGGCTGCCGCGCACGATGTCGTTGACGTTGACCGCGCCCACGACCGGCCGCGCCGCACCGTCATCGGCGCGACAGATCACGAAGCCTTCGTGCGTGGGCAGTCGGCACCTCGCGACGTACGCGGCGAAGGTCTCGCGCGTCGTCTCCCGCCGCGGTATCCAGGGCCGGTGGAACGCCTCGCTCTCCCGGAGGCGGGCGCTGATCTCCTCGTAGTCGTCGAGCGTGACGTGCCTGATGCCCACGCGGTCGCCGCGGAGCAGAAAGCCGGCTGAGTCGGAGGGCATCGCATCGAGTCGGTCGTCGGGGGCGGGCGGACACCGAGACGGTACGGGACCGACGCCACGGGACGTACGTCACGGGACGGACGCCGCTGTACGAGGTCACGGAACGCGTCACGGAACGAGCACCCCGCGGCCGGCGCCCGGCGCCATCTCGCGCCGCCCGGCGCCGACTTGGAGCACCGACTTGGAGGCGGGGCCCCGCCTCACATGACACCCCGCCTCACATCGACGGCCGGAGGACGACGAAGTCCGCGCCGAACGGGTCGAGGCAGACCGCCATGCGTCCCACGCCCTCCGCGTCCTCGGGACCCATGACCACCTTGCCGCCCAGCTCGGTGACCTTGGCGATCGTCGCGTCGCAGTCGTTGGTGTGGAAGACCGGGTGCCAGAACGGGGTGCCGCCCGCCAGGGCGAGGGCGTCCGGGGGCACCTGCATCAGTCCGCCGTGCATCCGTTCCTGGGGTGCGCCGGAGGGGCCGATGATCGTGTACGTGCCGGGCTCGTCGCCGGGTTCGTCGCCGGGCATCGGCATGTCCGTGTAATCCCAGCCGTACAGGGTCTCGTAGAACTCCTTGGCCCGCTCGGAGTCCGTCGTGTACAGCTCGACCCACATCAGCGCGCCGGGCTCGTCCACCGTCTCCAGACCGGCCGTCTTGCCCGGCTGCCACGCGGCGAACTGCCCGCCCTGCGGATCGGTGAACTGGGCCATGCGGCCTTGGTCGTTGACGTCGAACGGATCGACCCGCACCGAGCCTCCGGCCTGCCGCACCTGCTGCGCGGCCGCGTCCAGATCGGGCGTGCTGAAGTAGATCATCCAGGAGGAACGGGCGCCCTCGTCGAGCGGGCCGAGAGCGGCGACCGTCTTCCCGTCGGACTTGAAGAAGCCGAACTCCTCCTCGCCCGATCCGAACGGCTGGAACGTCCAGCCGAAGACCCCTCCGTAGAAGCGCTTCGCCGCCGCGGAATCCCGCACGCCGAGGTCGAGCCAGCACGGGGAGCCGACGGAATAGTCAGTCGTGATCATGGTGATTCCCTTCGGAAGGCCCTGACACGAATCAGGCTCCCACCGCCCACCGACAATCGCTCGCCGAGCGCACACGGCCCCGTGACGACGGCCTTCGGCCGGTGCGCGGCCCCGTCCGTACCGCGTCCGACGGCCGTCCCGGACCCTCCCCGGTCCGCCGGTCCGCCGGTCCGCCGGTCCGCCGCTACGCCGGCTCCCCGCCCCCGCCCGGCCCCGCCGTGCTCGCCCGCGCCCGCAGCACCGTACGCAGCACCACCGTCTGCAGCGGCTTGTCCGAGCCCGCCAGCCGGTCCTGGAGCAGCGCCGCCGCGGACGCGCCCAGGTCGTACGACGGAAGCTGCACGGTGGTCAGCGGCGGACGCACCAGCGACGCCCACGGGACGTCGCCGAAGGAGAGGATGCCGAACTCCGGTGGCTCGGCGCCCGCTTCGCGCAGCGCCTGGAGGGCGCCGACCGTCATCAGGTTGTTGGCGACGAAGACCGCGTCCGGCGGCGTGCGGAGCGCGAGCAGTTCGCGCATGGCCGCGTAGCCCCCGTCGACGCGGAAGTCGGCGTGCCGGGTGTGGGCGCGCGTCCACTCGCCGGAGACGCCGGCCTCGTGCATCGCGGCGCGGTAGCCCGCGAGGCGGTCCTCGGAGGTGGAGGCCCCGGCGGGTCCGGTGATGCAGGCGATCCGCTCGTAGCCGCGCTCCAGCAGATGCGCGGTGGCGTCCTCGCCGCCGTGCTGGTTGTCGACCATGACCGCGTCGACGGCGGCGGCGCGCGGGCGCCGGTCCACGGCGACGACGGGCATACCGCGCGCGGCGAGCGCGGAGAGGTCGGTGCGCTTGCGGGAGGCGGCGGCGACGATCACGCCCGCCATCTGTTCGGCGAGGGCGATGTCGAGGTAGCGGCGCTCCTTGTCGACGTCCTCGTCCGTGTTGCACAGCACCACGGAGAGGTTGGTGCGCTGGGCGGCGTCCTCGACGCCGCGCGCGAGCGAGGTGAAGAAGGGGTTCTCGATGTCCGGGATGAGCAGGCCGATGACGCTGGCGCGCTGCATGCGCAGCGAGCGCGCGACCCGGTTCGGCGAGAAGCCGAGGTCGGCGGCGGCCCTGCGGACGCGTTCGGCGCGTTCGGCGGTGACGCGGCCGCCGTTGAAGACCCGGGAGACCGTCGCGGGGGAGACCCCGGCGGTCCGTGCCACGTCGCTGATCGTTGCCACCGGGACTCCTTCGCCGCCGTGCGCCGGCCGCCGGGAGCCGCCGTGCACAACCTCTTGACACCTTCTGCGGATGAACCCTACGTTCGCGTGAAATGGATTTCAACAGGCTTGCTGAGCGGCCTCGTTGAAGATCACCACTGTTGTGCCCTGCCGCCTCCGCCATCTTCCCTTTTCCAACTGTGCGCCGGTGCAGGGGTATTGAGAAATCGATTTCACGGCGCTCGCCGTGACCCACCACCCGTTCTCACCCACGGAGTGCGCATGCTCGACGAGTTGGCCAGGCGGACGGACAAGATCAGCCGTTCCGTCAGTCCGGAGAACTTCACCGGCGCCAAGGGCGCGGGCGGCCGTGCCACCGAGGGTACCGGCGCACAGGCCGCCGGGGAGCTGGGCCGGGGCTGGAAGATCTCGCCGAGCATCGAGATCGCCCCGGGTGAGACGGCCGAACTGGCGGACATCGCGGGGCCCGGGACCGTACGGCACATCTGGTGCACGACCGCCCCGCACCGCGCCTGGCGCGGCACCCTGCTGCGCGCGTACTGGGAGGGGGAGGCCGAGCCGGCGGTCGAGGTGCCGCTCGGCGACTTCTTCTGCAACGGCTGGAACGTCTTCGGCCAGGTCTCCTCGCAGCCCGTCGCGGCGAATCCCAACGGCGGCTTCAACGCGTACTGGCCGATGCCCTTCCAGGACCGTGCGCGCTTCACGCTGGAGAACCTCTCCGCCGAGACGGTCGTCCTCTACTACCAGATCGACTACGAGCTGGGCTCCGTGCCCGCCGACTCCTGCTTCCTGCACGCCCATTGGCGGCGCAGCCGGCCCGTGCCGTACGGCGAGACGCACACCCTGCTGGACGGGGTCGAGGGGCGCGGACAGTACGTGGGCACCTATCTGGCCTGGGCGACGGGCAGCCCCGGCTGGTGGGGCGAGGGCGAGGTGAAGTTCTACCTCGACGGCGACACCGGCTTCCCCACGATCTGCGGCACCGGTACGGAGGACTACTTCGGCGGCGCCTGGAACTTCGACGTCGCCGGGCAGGGCTACACCGCGTACACCACGCCGTACCTCGGGCTGCACCAGATCCTCCGCCCGGACGGGCTCTACGCCAGCCAGCAGCGGTTCGGGATGTACCGGTGGCACGTGGCCGATCCCGTCCGGTTCGCCGAGGACCTGCGGGTGACGGTGCAGTCCCTGGGCATCGGGCCGGGCAACGGCAACGGGCTGCCGCACCGCTACCGGCCGACCAGCGACGACATCGCCTCGACCGCGCTGTTCTACCTGGACTCCCCGGCGCCGTCCGGCCTTCCGGCGACGCCCGGACTCCTCGAACTCGAAGTGGACTAGGGGGGATCGGGGATGGCGACCACGCCGACGCGGCGGACGGGCGCGAACGACGCCCGTAGCGGCGGGAGTTCGCCGGCGCCCGGCACCGGTACGGGCGCCCGCGGCATGACCCGGCGCGGTCTGCTCGCCGCCGG